>NZ_JADKMA010000083.1 GCF_017676365.1 Streptomyces oryzae | reverse complement strand
GCCCCCGCCCGCCGCTTCCCGACCGCTCCTCAGCCGCCGCCCTCCGCGGGTCCTCCCAGCCGCAGCATCACCTTGCCGCAGCCGGCCGCCGGATCGGCCGCGACGGCCAGCGCACGGGCCGCCTCGCCCAGGTCGAAGCGGTGGCTGATGACCGGGGTGACATCGAGTCCGTCCCGCATGGCGCGCAGCGCGTCGTCGATCTCCTCGACGAAGCGGTACGACCCGCTCCAGGTGATCTCACGCGTCACCAGATCGCCGAGTGCGGCGGGGGCGGGCGTACCGGGCAGATTGCCGACCTGGATCAGCCGGCCGCCGCGCGCGGTGGCCCGCAGCACCGGGCCGAGCGCGCCCGGGGCGCCGGACGCCTCGAAGACCACCTCCATGTCGGCGGGGAGTTCCTGGCCGCTCGCCAGGTCGCAGGTCTCGTCGGCGCCCATCGCGCGGGCCACCTTCAGCGCGCCCGGCGCGACATCCGCCGCGGTCACCCGGGCAGCGCCCGCATGACGGAGTGCGCCCACCAGCAGCGAGCCGATCGGTCCCGCGCCGTTGACCAGGACGGAGCGGCCGCGCACAGCGGGCGCCCTGCTGACGGCGTGCAGGGCGACGGCCAGCGGTTCCGCGAGGGCACCGAGTTCGGTGGACAGCCCGTCGGGCAGTGGGCGCAGCCGGCCGGCGGGCACCGTGCGGTATTCGCAGAAGCCGCCGTCGGTGTGCGGGTCGAAGGCGGCGGAGCCGAAGTACCGTACCCGCGGCAGCAGGTTGGTGCGTCCGGCGAGCCGTTCGGGAAGGGTGGTGTCGCCAACCGGTGCGGCCGGATGCACCGTGGCGGGGGTGTTTTCGGCGACGCCGGTGACGCCGGGTCCCACGGCGGCGACCCGGCCCGCCACCTCGTGGCCCAGGATCATGGGGTGGCGGAGCGTCGCGGTGCCGGTGGCGCCGTGTCTCCAGTAGCCGATGTCGGAGCCGCAGATGCCGCCCCATTCGAGGGCCAGCAGCACCTCGCCCGGGCCCGGTGCCGGTACGGGCCGCTCCTCCACGCGTACATCGCCGGCTCCGTGCACCACGACTGCCTTCATCCGGTCGGCCCGGTCGGTCCGGTCGGTCCGGTCGGTCCGGTCGGTGTCCGTCATACGGCGTCCTCCACACGGACCAGGTCCCGGCCGCGGGTCTCGGGCGCGAACAGCGCGGAGAGCAGGGTGATGAGGGAGTAGACGACGAGCATGGCGGCGATGGGCCACCAGCTTCCGGTCGCGGCGGTCAGTGCCGCGGCGAGCACCGGGCCGATCGCGGTGGCCAGTACGCCGCCTATCTCCTTGGCCACGGCCAGCTGTGTGAACCGGGTGCGGGAGCCGAAGAGTTCGGCCATGGTGACGCTCTCCAGCGAGAACAGGCCCAGGACGCCGATGTTGAGCGCCAGGATCATGCCGATCGTCAGCGCGACGGTGCTGCCGTGCGCGATCATCAGCATGAGCGGGAACGCCAGCACCATGGTCAGCCCCGACAGCGCGAGATAGAGGGGCCGACGGCCCCAGCGGTCACCGGCCATGCCGACCAGCGGCACGGTGCCGAAACCGATCAGCGAGCCGTAGAGGATGGCGTCGGTGGGCACGGAGCGGTCGATGGCCAGGGTGCCGGCGATGTAGCCGACCAGGAAGGTCTGTACGAGGCCGGAGTTGCCGGCCTGCCCGAAGCGCAGGCCGAGGGTGAGGAAGAAGGCCCGGCCCTTGCGCTGCCGCAGCCCCGCCTCCAGCGCACCTGCGGTCTCCTCGTCCACGGCGGTGCGCAGTTCGCCGGCCTTGACGGCCACCCCGTCCACCACGTCGGGGCGCTCCTCGAAGACGGGGCTCTCCTTGAGACTGCGGCGCAGCCAGAGGCCGAACAGCAGCGGCAGGAAGCTCAGCAGGAACGGCAGCCTCCAGCCCCAGGAGAGCAGCTGGTCCTCGGAGAGTACGGCGAGCAGGAGGGCCCACAGTCCGGAGGCGGCCAGGGTGCCGGTGTTGGTGCCGAGCGAGGCCAGAGAGGCGACCAGACCGCGGCGGCGGACCGGGGCGTACTCGGCGAGCATCACCGTGGCACCGGCGATCTCGGCTCCGGCACCGAAGCCCTGCGCCAGCCGCAGCGCCACCAGCAGCGTGGGGGCCGCCAGGCCGATCTGGCTGTAGGTGGGCAGCACCCCGATGAGGGTGGTGGAAGCGCCCATCATCAGGATGGTGACGACGAGGACCCTCTTGCGCCCTACGCGGTCGCCCATCCGGCCGAAGTAGACGGCGCCGACCAGGCGGGCGACGTAGCCGACGCCGTAGGTGGCCATGGCGGCGAGCAGGCCGAGCGCCGGGCCGGCGCCGGGGAAGAAGACCTTGTTGAAGACGATCGCGGCAGCCAGCGAGTAGAGCTGGAAGTCCATGAACTCCATGGCCGTGCCCAGCCATCCGGAGACGGCGGCTCTGGTCAGGTCGCGGGTCGTGCGCTGCACACGACCGGCACCGGCCGGCTCGGTGGTGGCGCTTTGCGTCATCGGAACTCCATTGTTCGTGAGTGCTCGGGGAAGCACGGGGACGTGGGAGAGCGGAAGTCCGGGGGTACGGGTGTCAGACCTCGATGCGGCCTGCCCGTAGCGCGGGCAGCCGGGCGGCGATGGCGCCGGTGAGCGCGGTGTCGTCAGCGAGGTCGGCGGCGCCGAGCGCGGTGAGCAGGGCGCGGACGGTGCCGGTGGGCTCCGGGTGGGTGCTCCAGCAGCCGGCGAGGGTTTCGGCCGCGGGGTCGGCGGCCTGCCGGTCGGGGTGGGTGGTGTGCACCCAGCCCGCGAGGGCGAGTTCGAGCAGGGGGGTGGGGGTACCGGCGGCGCGCAAGGTGCGAAGCGCGGGCAGCCAGCGTTCGGGCAGCTTGAGGGAGCCGTCGGCGGCGATCTGCCGGAGCCGGTGCTGCATTGCGGGGTTGCGGAAGCGGGTGACGAGTTCGGCCGCGTAGTCCGCAGGGTCGGGCCCGCCGGGCGGCAGCGTGGGGGCCAGTTCGGCGCACAGGCCCCGCACGAGCGGGGCGCCCCAGTCGGTGTCCAGCGCGCCGGCGACGGTGTCCCGTCCGGCGGCCAGTCCGAGGTAGGCGAGGGCCGAGTGGGAGCCGTTGAGCAGCCGCAGCTTGGTCAGCTGGTACGGCGTGGTGTCGGGCACCAGCAGCGCGCCGTCCAGCTCCCACGGCGGCCGGGGGGCGGCGAAGATGTCCTCCAGCACCCAGCTCCGGTACGGTTCGCCGGTCACCGCCGCCGTGTCCCGTACACCGAGCACGGCGGCGGCGCGGGCCAGGTCCGATTCGGCGGTGGCGGGGACGATCCGGTCGACGACGGTGCCGGGAAAGGCGACCGCGGTCGCCATCCGGTCGAGCACCGTCTCCCGGTCGGGCCAGCCGCTCGCGGCGACGAACTCGCGGACGGCGGCGCCGAGGACGGCCCCGTTGTCGGCCATGTTGTCGCAGGAGACGACGGTCACCGGCGCGGCACCGGCTCGCATCCGCGCTGCCAGTCCGGAGGCGAGCCGTCCGATGACAGTGGCCGGCGGCGCCGCACCGGGTCCCGCCGCGGTCCGTTCCAGATCGGCGGCGACGGCCGGGTCCTTCCGGTCCAGGACGGCGCCGTCGCATGGCGTGCGCCCGGCGAGGCGGTGGTACCCCTTCTCGGTCACGGTGAGGGTGACGACCGTGACCTCGGGGTCGGCGAGCAGCGCGGCGACGCGCGCGGCGTCCTCCGTCAGCACCAGGGCGCCGGTGAGCGCGGCGACGACGCGGGTGGCGCCGCCCTCGGGGCGGCGCTCGGTGAGCGAGTAGAGGAGGTCCTGCTCGCGCAGCGCCCGGGCGGTACCGGCCGAGCGGGGCGCCACCGCTGTGATGCCCCAGGGTTCGCCGGAGCGGGCGGCGGCCTGTTCGGTCCAGAGGGCCTGGTGTGCCCGGTGGAAGGCGCCGAGCCCGAAGTGGACGACGCGGGTGCGCAGTGCGCCGGGGTCGAGCGCCGGGCGGCACTCCGGCGGGAGGCGGCGCAGCTCGGTCCGGTCGAGGCGCGGCAGTTCGGCGGACGGGTCGGCGGCGGTCACCAGTCGTGCACCGATCCGTCGAGGCGGCGCGCGACGGGCAGATAGCGGGGCTCGTACGGGAAGCGGGCGGCGGCCCGCTCGTCGTACTCCACGCCGAGGCCCGGCTCCTCGGGCGGGTGCAGCATGCCGTCGGAGAAGGTGGCGCCGCCCAGGAAGACGTCGGCGGCCTCCTCGGGGTGGCCCATGTACTCCTGGATGCCGAAGTTGGGGATCGCCAGGTCGAGATGGACGTTGGCACTGAGGCTGACCGGGGACAGGTCGGTGGCGCCGTGCGATCCGGTGCGCACCTGGTAGAGCGCGGCCAGATCAAAGATCCGCCGCAGGTGGGTGATGCCCCCGGCGTGCACGACGGTGGTGCGTACGTAGTCGATGAGCTGCTCGGTGATCAGCTGCTGGACGTCCCAGACCGAGGTGAGTGCTTCGCCGACCGCGACCGGTGTGGTGGTGTGCTGCCGGATGAGGCGGAACGCCTCCTGGTTCTCGGCCGGGGTCGGGTCCTCCATCCACAGCAGCCCGACGTCCTCGACGCGCTTGCCGAAGCGGGCGGCCTCCATGGGCGTGAGCCGGTGGTGGATGTCGTGCAGGAGGTGGAAGCCGAATCCGAAGCGCTCGCGTACCGCCTCCAGATAGGTGGGGGCGAAGCGCAGATACGCCTCGGTGTCCCAGGGCTGTTCGTCCGGCAGCGCGGTGGCGGCGGGCTCGTACAGCCTGCCCTTGCGCACCCCGTAGGTGCCGCCGACGTCCGGGACGGCGGCCTGGGCCCTGACCGCCTTGTAGCCCAGCTCCAGGAAGCGTTCGACGTCGTCGAGCAGGGCGGGCACATCGGCGCCGCTGGCGTGCGAGTAGACCAGGACGCCGTCGCGGGAGCGGCCACCGAGCAGCTGGTAGACGGGCAGCCCTGCGGTCTTGCCCTTGATGTCCCACAGGGCGGTGTCCACGGCTGCGACGGCGGTCATGGTGACCGGGCCGCGCCGCCAGTAGGCGCCCTTGTACAGGTACTGCCAGACGTCCTCGATCCGGGCCGGGTCCTTGCCGATCAGCAGGGGGACGACGTGGTCGCGCAGATAGGCGGCAACAGCCAGCTCCCGCCCGTTGAGGGTGGCGTCGCCGAGGCCGGTGACCCCGTCGGTGGTGGTGATGCGCAGGGTGACGAACGTGCGCCCCGGGGAAGCGACGAACACCTCGGCGTGCTCGATCTTGCTCACGGCGTCCCTTCTCCTTCGAACGGTCGGGTACGGCCGGACGGTCCGGTACGGCGATCCGGCGCCCCGGCAGCCCTGGTCGGGCAGCACTTGTATACAAGCACTTGTCCTGCAGCCGGGACAAGGGGTGAGTACCGAATCACCTGTGACTTCTCCGCAGGGCCCGGCGATCCGCCGTCCCGATACGATGGGCCGCATGGCTGACTCCAAGCGGCGGCCGACCAGCCGACGCGCCCTCTACCACCAGCTCCGCCGGATGGTGCTGACCCTGGAACTCGCACCGGGCGCCGCCATCTCCGAGAACGAGCTGGCCGCCACCCTCGGGGTGAGCCGCACTCCGGTCAGGGAGAGCCTGATCATGCTGGCCCAGGACGGGCTGGTGCAGATCTTCCCCAAGATCGGCTCCTTCGTCTCCCGGGTGGACCCGGCGCAGGTCGCCGACGCCCAGTTCCTGCGCGAGGCGGTCGAACTGGCCGCCTTGGACGACCTGCCCGACGAGCTGGACGCCGGCGTCGTCACCGAACTGCGGGAGAACCTGGAGCACCAGCGCGGCCCCGGGCTGGAGCTGGAGGAGTTCTTCGCCCTGGACGAGGCGTTCCACCAGGGGCTGCTGCGGCTGAGCGGCCACGCCAACGCGTGGACCACGGTCGCCGCCGCCAAGGGCCATCTGGACCGGGCCCGCCGGCTCGGCCTCTACGAGCACGCCTCCTCGGCCGAGTTCGCAGCCCAGCACGCCGAGATCTTCGAAGCGGTGCTCAGTGGCGACACGGAGCGCGCCCGCGGGGCCATGCGCACCCACCTGCGCGCGGTCTTCAGCGATATCGAGCGCATCCGCGCCCACTCCCCCCAGCTGTTCGCCACCGACTCCACGGCCGTCCCGGTACGGCGCAGCGTCGCGGTGTGGGAGTGAAGCCCGGCGCCCGCGTGGGTGCGCCCCCTGCTCGAAGGGCTTGGTGCAGCCGTTCCCCGCGCCCCTGACGGGGCACCGGAGCGAGCCCTAGCAGTGCTGCGCCGCCTCGCAGTCCTCCGGCGGGATGCTGCGCGTCTCGATGGTGACGCCCCCGTGCGGACGGCCGCCGGCGAGGGCGGCGGCGCCGAGGACGAAGTGGACCCACATGTTGAACTGGATCTCCTTGGCCACCCTCAGCCGGCTGTAGATCAGGTCGGCCCACCGGTCACCCGCGCGTGACCACGCCTCGACCCTGAACCGTAGCCCGCCCTCGCCATCGTCCTCGTCCTGGTCCTCCCAAGCCGTGAACTGGATCTGTCCTGCCTCCAGATGCCCGCGCAGCGTGCCCAGCCGGATGGTGACCGGATCGCGGTGGAGTACCCGGACGGGCCCGTCCCAGGGGCCGGGCATCTGCACCCGGTACTCGTCGCCGACCCGCGCGGGCCCGCCCCCGCCGCCCGTTTTGTGGAAGACCGCAACCGTCGAGGGGGCCGGCCGGTTCGGATCCGCCGCCACGGCGTCGATCAGTGCCTCGGGGCTCATCCGCGCACCCCGGATCCGGACGGTGAACCGGCGGCGGAACATCGGGCCCGCCCCGTCGGCGAGGCGCTGGGTGAGCTCGTCGACGAGCCCGGCGGGCAGCGCGGGCGGCAGATCGCCGGGGCCGCCCGCCGTCTCGCTGCGGTGCAGCGCGGTCACTCGCCACATGTACTGCCAGGACACCAGCAGTACGCCCACCGGGAAGCGCAGGAGCGTGCCGATCCGCCGCCCTGGTGAGGGCTTGGCAGGGTGTAGGGACATAACGCCTATGACACCATGAAACCGACCAAAGACGCGTGTCGCTGCGGCCCGCACACCCAGCCCAGGAGGTCGGCGTGCTCCTCGAAAAGCTGATGTACCGGTCCGGGCTGCGCGGGACGCATCTGAAACTGGCGTCGATGGGCTCGGTCGGGCTCTGCGTCGTCTTCTGGATGCGCGCCGCCGGCTACGACCAGGACGAGCGCGGCAACGCCGAGCGCCGCGCCCTGTTCGTCGGGCTGTGGGCGCCCATGCTGTGGCTGATGGGCCAGTCCCTCGGGGAGCTCGACCAGTCCGCCGCGCGCCCGCAGCCGGGCAGTACGCATGGTCCGTGAGGGACGCCTGTACCGTGCACCGGCCGTCGCCGCACTGCACGCGCTGGCCGACCGCAAGGTCAACTACGGTCCGCCGACCGGGGGCCGGCTGCCGACCTGGGACTCCCGCTGGCACATCGACTCGCTCTGCCGGCCGCTCGCCCGCGAACCGGCCGGCGACCCCGTGCGGGGCGGGCCGTGGGAGATCGCCTGCCGCCTGGTGCGCGACTACCAGTTCGCGGAGCCGTCGATCCTGCGGGCGCTCTACCGCACCGACACCGCGCTGCTGGGCCGGGACATGCTCCTGGAGGGCCGGTTCGCCGGGCTCCGCTTCGACATGGGGGTACGGGTGACGTCCGTCATCGACGGGACGCACGGCAGCGGCGACGCCGAGTCCCGGGTCTGGGGATGGGCGTACCGGACCCTCCAGGGCCACCTGGAGCAGGGGGAGCTGACGTACAAGGTCGTCAAACGGCTGCGGACCGGCGCCGTGGAGTTCCGGATCACCGGTTACTCGCGGCGGGCACCGATGTCGAACCTCGTCGTCCGGGCCGGCTTCGCGCTGTTCGGGCGCCCGACCCAGCACCGCTTCTACCGGGCGAGCGCCGGGCGGCTGCGCCGTCTGCTGCACGCGGAGCTCACCGGCGCCCCGCCACCCGCCGTCGCCACACTCCCCGGCTACGACAACGTCGCCCTGGCTCCCACTCGGCTTGCTGGGGGGTAGGCACGGCTTCTCCCGGGTGTGCTGTGCTGGTGGGGTACCCCTGCTCGAAGAGCGTGGGGGAGCAGCTCCCCGCGCCCCGTCTGGGCGCATCACTCCATCGGCGGGCCGGACGCGGCCCCCTGGCCAGCACACACGCCGCGGGCGGGGCCTGGCGGTCGACCGCTGGAGCAGACTGGTGGCATGGGAAACCTCAGCTCGCCGGGAGCACCGTCGCGGAGCTTTCCCCCACGGCCGGAGAGCGCGGCGGCGGCACGGCGCTTCGTACGGTCCGCGCTGGACGGTGCGGAGCCCGAGCTGGTGGACACCGCCGAGCTGCTGCTCAGTGAGCTGGTGACCAACGCGGTGCTGCATGCCCGTACCGAAATCGAGGTGTCCGTCTCGGCCGTGGACGGGGGTGTCCGTGCGCGGGTCGTCGATCGCCTGCCGTCCCGCAGCGTGGTGCGCCGGAGGCACCGCGCCGACGCCAGTACGGGGCTGGGGCTCGTCCTGGTCGAGGGCCTCGCGTCGCGGTACGGGGTCGAAACCGACGGCGGAACCGGCGGCGACCGCAAGACCGTGTGGTTCGAGCTGGGAACCGCCGGTGCGGCACCGGCGCCCTCCGGCTGGCAGGCCGCCGCGCCACCGTTCGGCCCCCACGACACGGTGACACTGGTCGATCTGCCGGACGCGCTCTACACCGCTTCCCGGTTCCGCAGGCACGCGCTGCTGCGGGAGTTGCTGCTTGCCGCGCCGGACGGGGACCGGTTCGGGGTGAAGCCACAAGATCTCGTCACTGCCCACGACATGAGCAATGTGCTCAGCGCTTGTGTGCGGGCGGCTCGGGACGGGCAGCCTTCGGAAGCCGATGTCCGCTCCCTGCGGGTGTCGGTCCCGGCGGACGCCACCCCGGCGCTGTTCACCTTGCGCAGGGTGCTCGACCTGGCCGAGAAAGCGGCCCGGGACGAGTATCTGCTCACCCGGCCGTCCCTCCCGCAGAACCGCATCTTCCACCACTGGCTGTTCGACCAGATCACCAGCCAGCTCGCCGGCGGGAAGCCCACCGCGTGGACGGTGGTCCCCCGCGAGCCGGGTGCCAGCCCCTCCGAGCTGGCGCCCTGGGACCCGGGCCAGGTGCGGGACAGCAGGGTCCCGACCCTCGCCGCAGACGAGGACGACCGCATCATCGCGGCGAACGAGCCGGCGGCTGACATGCTGGGCTGGCAGGTGGAGGAACTGCTCGGACAGCGGCTGACCGTGCTCATTCCCGAGCACCTGAAAAACCGCCACGTCGCGGCGTTCACCTCCCTGCTGCTGACCGGCGAGCCGCGGATCCTGGGCCGCTCCGTACCGCTGCCGGCGCTGCACCGCGAGGGCAGGCTGGTCCCGGTACGCCTGCTCATCCAGACGCAGGAGACGCGCGACGGACGCACCGTGTTCGTCGCCCAGCTCATTCCGCGGGCGGCCGGACCCGCGGACCGCGCTCCCCGTAAGGCCGACAGGCCCGTATCGGCCCCGGAGGCGAGGGACCGCTACGGGCCGGCCACGCCCGAGCCCGTCCCGGAGCCCGTGCGCAGGCCGAGCGGCGACCAGGCGGCCGTCTCGGCGCTGGAACGGCTGTCGCTGCTGGCCGATACCAGGAGGGCGCTGAGCACCACCCCGGATCTGATCGAGGGGCTGCGGCAGGTGTGCCGGGTCCTCACCGAGCGGCTGGCCGACTGGTGCGTGCTCGACCTGCTGGACGAACGCGGCCGGGTCGACCGGGCCTGTGTCGCCCACCGTGACCCCCGGCTGCTGACCCCCGAGGTGCGCGAGGGCCGGCTGCCGCCGGTGTCGGAGGCGGCGCGCGGCCCGCTGGCCCGGGTGCTGCGGGGTGCGGGCCCGCTGCTGTTCACCGAGATCCCGGCGGCGAACCAGGCGCAGAGCCCGCTGGACGCCCGCCATCTGGAGCTGTTCGAGCAGTTGGGCGGGAACAGCGCCGTCGTCGCCCCGCTGCGGGCCCGGCGGGAGATCCTGGGCGCGCTGACCGTGGCCCGCGGCCAGGGCAGCAGGCCATTCGCCGAGGAAGATCTCTCCCTGGTCGACGACCTGGTCCGCAACCTGGCGCTCGGCGTGGACAACATCCGGCTCTACCAGGAGACACGGGACATCGCGGAACGGCTCCAGCACTCCCTGCTTCCCGTACTGCCGGAGATCGGGTACCTGCAGCTGGCCGCTCGCTACGCCCCCTCCTCCACCACCGCACAGGTCGGCGGGGACTGGTACGACTGTTTCGTCCTCCCCAACGGCGAGACGGCGCTGGTCATCGGCGACGTCGCCGGGCACGACCTCGAAGCGGCCGTCACCATGAGCCAGCTGCGGAGCATGCTCCGCGGGATCGCCGTCGACCGCCAGGAGCCGCCCGAAGCCGTGCTGCGCCGGCTCGACCTGGCCAACCACAGCCTCTACCGGGAGGCCACAGCGACCTGCGTCTACGCTCTGATCACCGGCCCCGAGCAAGGCCCTTGGGAGCTGAAGCACTCCTCCGCCGGGCATCTGCCGCCGCTGGTGACCACAGCGGAGGGCGCGACCCACTATCTGGAGAACGGCGCGGGCCTGCTCCTGGGCATGGACCCCGACCAGCGCCGCCCCACGGCCGTGGATCCGCTCCCCGCCCACTCGACGGTGCTGCTCTACACCGACGGCCTCATCGAGCGCCGCGGCGAATCCCTCGACAACGCCCTGGCCGAACTCCGGCGGCACACGGCAGCGCTGGCACGCGAACCACTCGACGTCTTCTGCGACGAACTCCTCATCGGCCTCGGCGCCGACAGCGCGGACGACATCGCCGTCCTCGCCGCCCGCCCCACACCGCCTTACTGAGGGATGCCGCAGATGGCGCGCGGCCGGCCTCCAGGGCTTGCCCGGCAACCGGCCGGCAGAGGCACGCCCTTGCCCTCAGGCGGCTCGCCAGCCGGACCAGCGGGTGACTGCGATCTCCACGACCGGGCCTGCGGGTGGGCGGGTGCCGTACTGCTGCTGGTACTTCTCTCTCAGCAGGCGTACGTACCGCGCGGAGGCGGGCGATTGGGTGGCGGTCGGCAGTACGGCGGCCGTGCCGTCGGCCCGTGTCCACCACAGCAGGTCCCAGTTCTCGTCGTAGTTGTCGACCAGGAGGCTGACCAGCGGGTTGGCCTCGATGTTGGCGAGGCGTTTCAGCCGTTGCGACTGCTTGGGCTTGTGGTCGACGGCGAACGCCACGGTGTCACCGGTCACGGCGAAGACCACCGGGACCAGGTGCGGGCGGCCTGCGGCGTCGGCGGTCGCGAGGCGGGCGATCCGGGCGCCGGCGAAGCGCTCCCGCGCCTGTCTCCCCGTCATCTTGGGCATCGGTGCTCCGGTCCGGTTCGGGGTCGGCCGCTCCGGACGATTCCGGAGCCGTTTCGCAGCCCCGAGGAGGTACCCCGCTCCCGCCGGGGTCAACATCCCGTGCGGCCGGACGGTGTACGGGCCACTGGGGCGCCCGGCGAGCGGCGTCCGCTGCCGGGCCCCCGCGCTATGCGAACCGCGCGGGGTCGCCGGCGCCCGTCCGTACGATCTCGGCCTCGCCACCGGAGAAGTCCACGACGGTGGTCGGCTCGGTACCGCAGTCGCCCGAGTCGACCACGGCGTCCACGACGTGGTCGAGCCGTTCCTTGATCTCCCAGCCCTGGGTCATCGGTTCCTCCTCGTCCGGCAGGAGAAGAGTGCTGGACAGCAGTGGCTCACCGAGCTCGGCCAGCAGCGCCTGAGCGACCACGTGGTCGGGAATGCGCACGCCGACCGTCTTCTTCTTCGGGTGCATCAGCTTGCGGGGCACCTCCTTCGTCGCGGGGAGGATGAAGGTGTAGCGGCCGGGCGTTGCCGCCTTGATGGCGCGGAACACGTCGTTGTCGACGTGCACGAACTGGCCGAGCTGTGCGAAGTTCTGGCACACGAGCGTGAAGTGGTGCCGCTCGTCGAGGTCGCGGATGGACCGGATACGGGACATCCCGTCACGACTGCCCAGCCGGCACCCCAGCGCGAAACAGGAGTCCGTCGGATACGCGATGAGTGCGTCTGCCCGGATGCTGTCGACCACGGTGCCGATGGTGCGCCGCTGCGGGTTCTCTGGGTGCACGTCGAAGTACTTCGCCATCCGCCGAGCCTAAACCCCGCGCGGCGGCGTGCCCCCACCAGCCACAGCTCACCCGCACTCCGCATGCAACGGACAGGGGCACCCCGAACCGGGTCCTGCGGCCTAGCCGCTGTCCCGGTCGAGCACCAGATCGGCGGCGCGGGCCCGCACCTCGGCGCGGGTGAGGCCCTGGTAGTCGGCGGCGATGAAGTGCTCACCGATCGCCACGCAGAAGGCGAGCATGCTGCGGGCCTCGACCTCGCGCGGGTCGGCGCAGAAGGTACCGATCATCTCGCGCAGCAGGGCCATGCGCCGGTTGTCCACCCGCCGCAGTCGCTCGGCGACTGCGGCGTCGCGGCGGGCCCAGTCGCGGATCGCGAGGTCGATGGGGAGCAGGCGGTCGTTGGAGAAGGTGAGCATGCCGGCGCGCTGGATCTTCGTCTTCGGGTCGCCGCCCTCCCGCTCGATGCGGTCGATGACCTCGTCGATGCTCTCCCGCTCCCAGGTGTCCAGCATCGCCTCCAGCAGCGCGTCCCGGTCGGCGAAGTAGCCGTAGAACCCGCCTTTGGTGACGCCGAGTTGCTTGGCCAGCGCCTCGACGCGGACGGCGTCCGGACCGCCCCCTTCCGCGAGCGCGCGCAGCCCTTCCTCGATCCACCTGTCCCGCGGCGTGCGTACAGCGCCCACGATGCGTCCCACCTCGCCTGTGCATCACATATACGTCCCCCGTACAAAGGGGTTGGCCTCTGCTTGTACGGCATCGTATGACTGATGCGGAGGCCGTGAGACGCCCGCCGGATCATCGCCTTGCACTACCCGCTTCCCGAGCACTTCGAGGAGTCCGTGGACCGCACGGCCGGTCACCGCGTTCGATGCGCGCGAGCGCGAACCCCGAGAGATCTTCGCCGTGCGCCCGAGCTGACCGCCGACGGCGCAGCCGCCGCCGGCCGCAACAGGGCCCCGAGCCCCCGAGTCCCTGGTAGCCTCGCCGCCGCACGGGGGATGTGCGGAATGGCGGCTGCTGACCGGGATATCGAACAGGAGGGGCTCCGTGCCTTCCCCGACGGGTGAGTTCCACGTCTTCTTCGAGCGGCACCACACCGAACTCGCCCGGCTGGCCTACCTCTTGCTCGGTGACGCGGAGGAGGCGGACGATCTGACCGCGGACGCCTTCGTCGCGCTGTGGCACCGCTGGGACCGGGTCCGTACGGCCGACCGTCCCGCCGCGTACGCCCGCGGAGTGGTCACCAACCTCGCGCGCAGCCATATCCGCAGCCGCAGCCGCGAGCGGCGCCGGATCGCGCTGTTCTGGCAGCGGCACCAGGAGCCCGCGGAGGGCCCGGACGTACCCGCTGTCCTGGATGTCCGCGAGGCGCTGGCGCGGTTGCCCTTCCGCAGACGCGCCTGTGTGGTTCTCCGGCACGCCTTCGACGTCTCGGAGCGGGACGCGGCCCGCATCCTGGGGATCTCGACCGGCACGGTCAAGAGCCAGGCGTCCCGCGGGATGGCGGAGTTAGCGCGGCTGCTGGATCCCGCAGAGCAGGGCGCTGACCGTAGCGTGGAGGCCGTACTGGCGCTGCGCGGAAGAAAGACGGGACGGTACACCTGATGAACGTCCGCGAGGAGTGGGCGGAGTCCGAGGCGGGGCAGCGGCTCGGCGCCCGGCTGCGCGCCGCTGCCGAAGCGCATCAGCCGGACCGCGCGCGGATGCTCGAGAGGATCGCGCACGGCACCGATGAGTGCGGTGCCCGGCGGCGGACACGCCGCACGCGGGCACCGCGGGTGAGGGCATGGCCGCGGGCGGCCGGTGCGTTCGTGGTGGTGCTCGCCATCGGCGGCGCGACCGCGCTGTGGGCGCAGCAGGGGGACGGCCACACCGCCGGAGACGGCCCGGCGCCGACGGTGCGCAGCACCTCGCCCGGTCCCGCCAGGAGCGAAGACGGCGAGGGGTCCGGCGGGACCGGTGCCGCGGACAGGACAGGCACGCTTCCGGCGAGCGACGGGCCGCTGCGGTCCAGTGGTTCTCTGTCAGCGGGCGGCAACGACTACTGGTCGCAGACCGAGGTCACCGTCCGTACCGGGAAGCCGCTCACCGCGCTGACGGTGGAGCTGCGCATCGCGGAGAACTCGCCGCTGAGCTCCACCGGCTCCTGGCGCACCCGCCCGTCCCGGGACTTCGATATCGCGGTGCGGCACGCCGGGGGCGCGCTCGTCTACCGCTGGAAGCTGAAGGAGGGCCGCACCGTACCGCCCGGCAGGCATGTCTTCGCCGGGCAGTACGACCACGGCACCGGCGCACGCCGCAGCATGGCCGGCGACAGGTACACCGTCTCGGCCACCGCCGACGGCCGCGCCTACCAGGTGGGCGGCGGAATCGGCTAGCGCCGGGGCACCCGGCGCCTCGGCGCCGCCGTCACTTCATGGGTGCACCGCTCCCGGCGCCGGGATCGACCCGCAAGAACTCCGACTCGGGCAGGGCGCCGCGCGGGCCGGTGGCCGTCGTCGCGTCCGTGCCGACGAAGGGCGGGGTGGCCACTCCCCTTCCGGCAGCTTCGAGCCGCCGCCCTTCACCTCGCCGCTGCCGTACGGCTCCAGCCTGATCGGCGCGTCGGCGGTTCCGCTCTCGTCACTCTTGAGGCTCCGGTGGCCGCGGCGGCTGCCACGGCGAGGGCGGTGACGCTTCTACTGCGACGGTGCTTCGATAGCAGGGCTCGGTGGCGGCGGCCGGTTCAGCCATGGCGGAGGTGGTCCCGCAGCTCCCGGGCGACCTGGGCCATCAGGGCCTCGGCGCCGGGCTGTGCTGCCGCGGGGATCCGGGACTCGGTGAGGGCCGCGACGGCGAAGACCGCGCCATCGGCGTGCTCCACGACCCCCACCTCGTGGCGGAGGTTGAGCAGCGTGCCCGTCTTGGACGCCCAGACGGCCGCGTCGGAGCTGAAGTCCGGGGCGAGCCGCTGGCGCTGCACGCTGTCGGCCATCAGGGAACGCACGCGGGCGGCCACGTCCGGGTGGATCGCCGAGGGCGTCCAGAGCGCTTGCAGCAGGTCCACGAAGGCCCGCGCGGTGCCGCTGTTGGCGCGGGTCACATCCAGCTGCGGCAGCCGGTGGCCGTGACCGCTGGTACCGGCCGAGATCGCCAGGGAGTGCGCCAGGTCGGCGGCGTCCCGCGGCAGGTGCTCGTCCGGCGTGCCCGCCAGTCCGGCGAGCGCGTGCCGCACGGCGATCCCCGTGATGCCGAGCTCGCGCAGTACCGCGTCCACGTCACCGGGAGGGGTCAGGCCGAACAGGGCGTTGGCCGCGGCGTTGTCGCTGAGGGAGGTGCTCAGATAGACGAGGTCGTCCAGGGCGACGCGCGCCGGGTGCCGGAACCTGGTGAGCCCTGTGGGGCCCGGCTTGGTGACCCGGCCGGGCTGTACCTCCAGCTGCTGCGCACCGTCCAGTTCGCCGCGCCGGATACGGTCGAGCGTCGCGACCGCGAGGGGGACCTTGACCAGGGAGGCGGCGGGCAGTTCGGTATCCGGTTCGATGCCGAGCTCGTCCCCTGAGCGCAGGTCGCGTACGAGGAACGAGCCGCATAGGCCGCCGTCGCGCAGGGCCTGGCGCAGTTCGCGCAGCAGGTGCTCGCCCGTCATGCGCTCTCCTTCTTCTCCTCCAGCGGTTCGCCGCTCTCCTGCTCCTGTCGCCCTCCGGCCCCGGCTGCCGCTTCCTCGCCCGCGCCCAGGCAGTGCGCGAGGGCGTCACCCAGGCGGGTGCCGAGGCGTTCGGCGTCGCCCTCCTCCGCCGCGAGGAGGCCGAACGTCCGCTCCAGGGCCAGTTCTCCGAGGGGACGCCAGTGGAGCGCGAACTCCCGTGCCTGCAAAGGGGAGCACAGCAGCAGGTCCGAGGAGGAGAACACTTCCGCCGCCGCCTCGGTGAGGCTGGTGGCGACGGACAGCTGTGCGGGGCGCAGCCCGACGGTGTCGCGCAGCCGGGTCATCCGGTCCCTGATGTGCGGCACGTCGTCCTCGGGCTGGAGCCACACCCGGCGCGGAGGGCCCTGGTCGGTACGCCGGGGGCGCAGCGTCTCCAGATAGAGGCGCCGGCCCGGCGGCCGTTCCAGGCCGGCCAGCCCGAGCGATACGCACCAGCGCGCCTGGTCGGGCGGCACCGCGACGAGCGCTGCCCGCACCTGCTGCGAGCGGACGAGATGGGGGCGTACCGCGGGAGCGGCCGTGCGCAGTTCCAGGGTGATGCCGTGGTGGCGGGCCGCGGCCGCGAGCCGGGCCAGGTCGGGCGCCGGGCAGGTGTCGGGGACGGCGAGGCGGACGGGCCGGCGCCGCGCGGTGGCCGCCTCGTGCTCCAGCTCCTCGGCGGCGAGCACCAGCCGCCGGGCTGCGGGGAGCAGTTCGCGGCCGAAGGGGGTCAGCCGGGCCCGGCGCGCGCTCCGCTCGAACAGCGGCTCGCCGAGGTGCCGCTCCAGTGCGGCGACGCGACGGCTGGCGACCGACTGCGACATGTGCGCGGCTGCCGCACCGACCGTGAAGCTGCCGCGCTCACTCACGTGCACAAACGCACAACAGGCACCCACAAGATCCACGTCGCCACTCTATGGGGCCGCCTGCCCCGCCCTGTCATGCGGATTCCGCATGGACCGGCGCGATCCGGTCTTGGACGGCATGACGTGGCGCGCGGCAGGCTGCCGACCGTATTCGGGGGACCGAGAGCAACCGCACCCGCACAGTCGGAGGTATCGACCACCCATGCGTACGACCACAGCCCGGCGCATCGCCCTGGGCACGCTCGGCACGCTCGCGCTGACCCTGCCCCTGACGGCCTGTGGCGGGGGCGAGCCGGCCGGCTCCTCCGGCAAGCCGGCCGGCTCGGCGTCCTCGGCGTCCCCGGCCGGCGGCAAGAAGGCGGCAGCGGCGTTCGGGAAGCTGGAGCGGAAGTACGACGCGCGGCTCGGCGTCCACGCGGTCGACACCGGGAGCGGGCGGGAGATCTCCTACCACGCGGACGAACGCTTCGCCTATGCCTCCACGCACAAGGCGTTCACGGCCGCGGCCATCCTGAAGAAGCACTCGGTGAGCGGCCTCGACAAGGTGATCAAGTACAAGAAGGACGACCTGCTCCCCAACTCCCCCGTCACCAGCAAGCACGTCGACGACGGGATGACCCTGCGCGCACTCTGCGCGGCCACGCTCCGCCACAGCGACAACGCCGCGGACAATCTGCTGCTCCGCGACCTGGGCGGGCCGAAGGCGCTGGACACCTTCCTGGAGAAGCTCGGCGACGACGTCACCCACGTGAACCGCTACGAACAGGAGCTCAACGAGGCGACACCGGGCGACAAGCGGGACACCACCACGCCCCGCGCCTTCACCGGGGACCTGCGCGCCGTCACGCTCGGTGATGGGCTGAGCAAGCCGGAGCGGGAGCAGCTCAGCGCCTGGATGCGCAACAGCCCGACCGGCGAAACGCTGATCAGGGCCGGGTTCCCGAAGAGCTGGAGCGTGGCCGACAAGAGCGGCGCGGGCCGCTACGCCAGCCGCGGGGACATCGCCGTCGTACGCCCGCCCGGCAGGGCACCGCTGGTGGTGACGGTCCTCTCCAAGCGCGCGGAGAAGGACGCGGACTACGACGACAAACTGGTGTCTGCCGCCGCCTCCGTCGTCGCCGGGCAACTGGGTTAGCCGCCGCAACGAGTGCGGGCCCGCCCACGGTGGTGTGGACGGGCCCGCAGACTGCCCGAGCTTGCGGGCCGCAATGCAGAGCAGCGGGTGCCTAGGACTCCTGGGCCGGCGTCTTGGCCCGCACAGACTCCCTCGTGCCCTCCCAGCACTCGATCTCACCGGGCAGCTCGGGCAGCCGGGCGCGGTCGAACGCCGGGTCGAGACCCTGGCGGCGCTGCTTGAGATAGTCGTCCAGCAGCTTCCAGGCGATGGCGGAGAGCGGCAGGATCGCCACGAGGTTGACCAGCGCCATGCCGCCCATGAAGACGTCCGCGAGGTTCCACACCACGTCCACCGAGCCGAGTGCGCCCGCGAAGACGGCACCCAGCACCAGCACACGGTAGCCGGGCAGCACCCAGCGGCCGGCCCCGCCGGTCATGAACTGGATGTTGGACTCGCCGTAGTAGTAGTTGCCGATCAGGGTGGAGAAGGCGAGCAGGAAGACGACCAGCGTCAGTGCGTGTCCTGCCCAGCCGCCCAGCGTCTCCTCCAGCGCCGACTGCGTCAGGTCGGCGCCGCCGCGCTCGGAGAGCGAGGGGTTCGTGGTGAGGATGACGAAAGCGGTCATGGAGCAGATCAGCAGCGTGTCGAAGAAGACGCCGAGGGTCTGTACGAGCCCCTGCTTGACCGGGTGCGAGACCTCGGCCGTCGCCGCCGCGTTGGGCGCCGAGCCCAGACCGGCCTCGTTGGAGAACATGCCGCGCCGGATGCCCTGCTGGATCGCCGCGCCGATCGCGCCGCCCGCGACCTCGCGGAAGCCGAAGGCGCCGCCCACGATGTCCGAGAAGACGCGCGGCACGTCGCCGATGTTGAGGACGACGACGGTGAGGCCCAGCAGCAGGTAGAGCACCGCCATCACCGGCACCACGAGCTGGGTGACCGTCGCGATGCGCCGTACGCCGCCGAAGATCACCAGGCCGAGCAGCACCACGACGGCCAGACCCGCGCCCGCCGCGGGGAAGTCGTCCCCGAAGGAGCCCTTGGTGACCGAGGCGATGGTGTTGGACTGCACGGCGTTGAAGACGAAGCCGAAGGTCAGGGTGATGACCACCGCGAAGATCATGCCGAGCCAGCGCTTACCGAGGCCGCGCTGCATGTAGTAGGCGGGCCCGCCGCGGTAGGTACCGGCCTCATTGCCCTCTTTGTCCCGGTTCCGCACCTTGTAAAGCTGGGCGAGGGACGCCTCCACGAACGCGGACGAGGCACCGAGCAGCGCCATCACCCACATCCAGAAGACCGCACCCGCACCTCCTGCGGTGATGGCCGCGGCCACACCCGCCACGTTGCCGGTGCCAACACGGGCGGCGGCGGAGATGGTGAAGGCGCCGAAGGACGACACCTGCTTGCGCCCGTCGGGGCTCGGCTCCGCTTTGTCGCCGAGCACCCGGACCATCTCGGGCAGCAGCCGCAGCTGCACTCCTTTGGAACGGAGCGTGAAGTACAGCGCTGCACCTACCACCAGGGGGATGAGGAGGTAGGTCCAGAAGACGTCGTTGACGTCGAGGATGAAGGAATTGAGCGAGTCCACGCGCGTCCTCAGGAAGATCACAGCTGATGTACGGGACACCAACGGAGGGGACAAGGTTCAAAAAATCTTCCGTAGCGTACTTGTCATGCCGTGCACCCCGCACTGCCCTCAGGTGTGCACTGCCTCACATTCCGCTTCCGGGGGCTTGCGCCCGCCGCCGGACCGGCGTTACCGCGCGTGCCGCGAAGGTGGTGGCACGGAGTGTAGCCGCGAATTCCGGCCGAGCAAATTTTGCACTCGCGCACGTACCGCCTCTGTGCAACGCGTTCCGTCCGAAGCGTCGACGCCGGCCGCCCCCCTCCTGCTTTCGAACGGCCGCACTTCGTACGTCATATACGAGACGGGATATGTGAGATCCGAGGTCCCATGACGATCGTCAGTGCGAGCTGAACAGCGGCACGGTCCGGAGCGTCCGGGCTTCGGGCGACGGCAAGTGGCTGTACACGGTGCCGACCTCGGCTACGGTCGCGGTGTGAGCACGTCGGTATCGGTTGATACACCGGAGCAGTGGCGTTCGCTCAGCCGCATACCGCTGCTGGCGTCCCTCCCGGAGGGCACGTTGCGGCAGTTGTGGCACGGCTCCGTCCCGCATACGGCGCCTGCCGGGCAGCAGCTGCGTGCTGTGGGAGATCCCGCCACGCACCTCCTACTGCTGCTGCGGGGCCAGGTGTCCGCCACGACCACCACCGGCGCCGGTCGGGTGATCCGCTTCGGCGAGTGGGCGGCGCCCTGCGCGCTGGACAAGGTCGCCGTCATCGACGGGGCGGGGCACACCGCCACCCTCACCGCGCTCACGCCCTGCACCGTACGGAGCCTGCCGCGCGACCGGTTCCTGGGGCTGGTCGAGGACGTGGCCGCGGTACGGGCCCATGTGCTGCGCGTTCTCGCCGGATTCGCCCGGCGGCAGCAGCAACAGCTGGCGGCGACGGCCACGCTGCCCGCGCACGCCCGGCTGTCGGCCTGGTTGCTGGAGCAGGCCGCAGCCGGGCCCGGCGCCACCGCCCGGCCCGGCTGCCGGGTACCGCTGCCCGGCAGCCAGCAGGACCTCGCCGATCTGCTGGGCGTCACCCGCGTCACCGTCAACCGCGCACTGGCCAGGCTCCGGCGGGACGGGCTGATCGAGGTGGAGGGCCGCACCCTCACCGTGCTCGCCCCGGAGCTGCTGCAACTTCGCGCTCAGGGCTGACCTTTGAGCGGAGGGCGCGGGTCCCCGGCCCGGGGCCGCTGCCAAGGCCGGAGAGGTCGGCGCGGCGACCCCGGCGTCCGGAAACGCCGGGCACCGCATCAGGAGGCTTCCGGCCTGCGCGGAGACACGTCCGCAGGGTGCCCGAGCGAAGGCGTGTGCTTTTCACGGTTTTGAAGCGCGCCGGCTGGCTGCGGCAGCCTCCTGCGAGGGCTGGTCCGGAAACCGATGACCGCCGGTCAGTGTTCGGCAAGACGGCCATTGTTCGAAACTCTGGTCAAGCGAAGGCGCCGCCTCGGGGCGGCGCGGTGCTGTGCCGTTCCACGAGCCGGGTGGGCAGTTCGGTGCCGGCACCGGGCGGCACCCGGCCCTCGCGGATCCGCAGCAGCTGCCGCAGGGCGGTGGCCGCCATCTCGTCCAGTGGCCGGCGGACAGTGGTCAGCCCAGGGGTCACCCACTCCGCCTCCGGCAGGTCGCCGAACCCGACGACGCTCACGTCCCGCGGCACCCGCAGCCCCAGCTCGGCCAGCGCCTGGCAGACGCCCAGCGCCATCGGGTCCGAGCAGGCGAGGACCGCGGTGGGCGGCTCCTCCAGCGCGAACAGCTCCCGCGTCCGCGCGCGGGCCAGCCGGGCGTCGAAGTCGGCATAGCGGACGAATTCAGGGCGCGGTCGCAGCCCGGCAGCCGCCAGCGCGGAGCGGTAGCCCGCCACGCGCCCACTGCCGCACGGTTTCCGGCGGTAGCCACCGATCACGGCAATCCGGACGTGGCCGAGCGCCAGCAGGTGCCCGACCGCGCTGTGCGCGCCCCGTTCGTCGGCCGCGCGTACGGTGAGGACGCCGGGCGGCGGGTCGGCCACCGGGTCGATCATGGCGTACGGGATCCGGTGCTGCTCCAGCCAGGCGTGGTGGGCCGGCGTCAGCTCGGCGAGATTGAACAGCACGCCCGAAGTGCCGCGCAGCGCCAGCCTGTCGAGCCGGCCGCGCGCGGGCCTGCCGCCCCGGTTGCGGGTCAGCCCTGCCGAGACCATCACCTCCAGACCCGCCTGGTGCGCCGCCTCCTCGACGCCGCGCAGCACGGCCCCCGACCAGGTGTTGTCCAAGGAGGGCACTACCAGGTCGACGACCGGCGGCGGCTGTCGCGGGGGGCGGCGCGGGCGGCGCACGTAACCCAGCGCCTCCAGCGCTTCGGTGACCCGGCGGCGGGTCTCGGGGGCGACGTCCTCGCGGCCGTTGACCACCTTGGAGGCCGTCGAGATCGAGACGGCCGCCGCACGGGCCACCACGGCGAGAGTGGGCCCCGCCGGTCCGGGTCCGGTACGCGTCATTCTCGCTCTCCTCTCCTCCCTTTCCGCCCCCGGGAATCGGTGCGCACAGCGCAGCGCGGCGTGCGCGCGGAAAGCGGGCAGCCGGGCGAACGACCTCACATTACGGCGGCTGCGGTTTTCGTTGAAGTCCCGGAAACCAGCCAGAAATTCTCCTTGACCGGTATGTCGAACCGGTCGAAATCTCGGGCGACATCACGGACAACGCGGCCGATTCACTCCGCGGCCCATTCGCTCGCGCCCCATGCGCTCAGCGGCCCTATTCACCCAGCGGCCCGCGGCCCGGCCGCACCGTCGGGCTAGGCGCTGTCCGGCGGATCATGGGCGGAGCCGTCATCGGATGGTTGCGGCTGTGAGGGTGCTGTGGAAGATGTAGGCCTTCTTGTCGTATCGGGTGGCGGTGGCCCGGGAGTTCCTGGGCCGGTTGATCGTCCGTTCCATCTCGTTGCGGTGTTTGTAGGTCTGTGGTCGAAACCGGTGAGCCGGTCGCCCTTGGTCCCGCGGTGTTTGCGGTTGGCCCGCTGGTCCCCCGGCTCGGGGATGGTGTGCTTGATCTGGCGTCTTCGCAGGTGGCGGCGGTTGCGGCGTGAGCTGTATGTCTTGTCACCGGTGAGGTGGTCCGGCCTTGTGCGCGGGTGGCCGCCCTGCGGCCGGGTGACTCGGATGCGTTCGAGGACTCCGGTCATCTGTGGGGCATCACCCCACTGTCCTGGCGTGACCAGCATGGCCATGGGGCGGCATCCGCCTTCGCCGACGAGGTGGATCTTGCTGGTCAGTCCGCCCCGGGACCGTCCGAGTCCCTCATCGGGGCGGTGGTGCCGGGGCGTCGTCCTTCTTTCGGGACGTGCGGCTTCTTCTTGCGGGCCCCGGCCGCGCGCTGGTGGGCACGGCAGGACGTCGAGTCGACGCTTACCATGCTCCAGTCGATCCGGCCGGCCAGATCGGCGTCGGCCTGGGCGGCGTCCAGGATCCCGTCCCACGTGCCGTCGGCCGACCAACGCCGGTGACGCTCATATACCGTCTTCCATCTGCCGAATCGCTCGGGCAAGTCGCGCCAGGGTATCCCTGTGCCCACACGGAACAGGATGCCGTTGATCACCTTCCGCTGATCGTTCCACCGACCGCCACGCTGCCCCGACAGTGGCAACTGCGGCTCCAGCCGCGCCCACTCAGCATTCGCGAGATCACCCCGCCCCATACCAGTGCCGTGACTGCGGGTTCGCCGGGTTGCTGTTGCTGTGCAGCGCTCGACGCAGCGGATGTGCCGGTCCGCCTCAGCGGTAGTCGGCCAGGCCCGTCCGCGAGTTCTTCTTCGTCACCGTCACGGACGGCGTAGCGGGCTTGCCGTGCGGCATCTGCGCGACGTGCGCCCCGAGGTCGCCACCGACACGGTCACCGTCGGCACTTTCCGGTCCCCTCTCGCGACGGCGCGCCCTGAGGCCGCGGCGCCTCCGGCACGACACATGGGAACGAGTCCCTCAACTCATCCGGCACCAGTCGCTCCACGATCGCCCACGCCGCCAGGCCAGCGAACCCGTAAAACGCGACGACCTGTTAATCCAATGCGGATGCGACACGAGAGAACATCACGTCCTGCACATAGGTTCTCAATCGCCGCTCCATCGGGTCGTCCGCACCGAGTTCGGACAGGGCCGTCGTAAACAGTTGTTCCTGGTACTCCTCAAGCGAGCCGGTAAATCTCTTGCCCGTTGCAGGCTGCAACTTCTCGGAGTAAGGAACCGTTGGGCGCTCGGCTTCGCACAGGACATCGTGATCGGTGATCAGCTCCGGGAGAAGTTCGTGGAGGTCCGCCCGCCCGCGCTGTGCGGACAGTTCGTGGGCCACAGTGACCCAGATGGCGAGATCAGCCTCAGGACGAAGGACCCCTTCGGCCACTGTCAGGTTCAGGAATATCGCGAGCTCCGACTCGGAAACCGCCCGCCAGGGTTCGCCCGCGCACAGCCGCTCCACGATGCTGATGAAGCCATCTGCGGGAAGAAATCGAGTCGCGCCGATCGCGGACGACAAGAACAGGCATTCCACAGGCGTCTCCGTGCAGACGTACCACTTTCCGTTGCGCTCACGCCAATGCCCGGGCTCTCCTGGCACGATGACCACCCGACGCAACTGGTCGACGCGCATGTCCTTGCCCATACAGGAGAACCCGGGCGGCTCCGTGCCTCCCACAGTGCCAAGAGCCCGGGAATAGTTCCGGCGAACCTCCTGCAGCCTGGTTCCGGCCAGACCCATCCAGTATTCCGCGCCCCCGCCATTCCGTCACCGGATACCGCCTCAGCTCAGCAGCCGAAGCAGCGCGCGGGTGGGCGGGGGCAAGCGGCAGCGCTCCGGCACCGGTTGATCAGTCCTTGTACTGGAGCATCCGCGCCAGCGTTGTGGTTTCTCCCGCCAGCGTTCCACCGCCGGCGAAGGGCGTGTCCGTGCGGTGGTCGGTCGCAAGGTCCTGAATCTTGAGGTTCTCCAGGTCACCGCCCTGGGGGAAGGGCTCCTGCGTCCACTTGCCGTCGGCGTCGCGGCGCAGGAACTGGTCATAGAGACCGAGCCAGAGGGTGTTGTCCGCCGCCGTCGCACCGTGGATGTAACCGGTGGTGAGGGGGAGCTTCTCGTGGGTCCAGACCTTGCCGTCCCAGTGGAGGTAGCCGTCCTTGACCGTGGTGCCGAAGACAGAGATGTCCGTGGCGGAGACCGTGACTTGTTCGTGTGCGGAGCCGTCGTAGGAGGCAGGCAGGGCGGACTTCTTCCATGCGGTGCCGTCGTAGTGGTAGGCGACCGGAGCCGAGGGGGAGGAAGTGGTCTCGCCAAGGGCCCAGAGGTCCTTACTGGACGTGCCGGCCAGTTTCTCGACCTTCATGGCAGGCAGTTTCTGCTTGCGCCAGGACGCACCGTCGTAGTGGTACGCATTGCCCTCGCCGATGTGGCCTGCGACCCAGATGTCGTCAGCGGCGAAAGCGCGGACGGTGTTCATGGCGTACGTGCCGCCGCTGGGCACATGGCTCCACGCCTTCCCGTCCCAGTGCCAGCGCTGCGGGGTGTCCTGATGGTCGAAGACGTACAGATTGTCGCAGGAGACACCGCCCGCCGCTGATATCGCCCGGCCCGGTGTCTCCGGGATCGGAATGCGGTCGGCCTTCGACCACTGTTTCCCGTCCCAGCAGCGGACGGCCCGGTTGTTTTCGTCCACCGCCATCACGTCGCCGGACGCGGTCTCCTCGACCATGTCGAAGCCGGCAGGGGACGTGGCGGGCTCGCCGGTGTCCACCGCTTGCCAGCCTCCGGCCCCGGCCTTGCCGCCGTCCTCGCTCTCTCCCGCGTCAGCGGGCACCACGACCGCCACCAAGCCGATCACGGCTCCAGCGGCACCGGCCAGTGACAACCAGCGCTTCGTCTTCACCAGCATTCTCCTCGCGATTTGCTCGGTTCTATCATGCTTCGAGAGCTCGTCGAGCCGCTTTGACCTCGCCGAGCCTGCTCTCCTTCAGGGACTTCAATTCCTTGGGGTACTCGCGAATGGCGTCCTTCTGGATGCGCTCCTCCACCTCTGACCAGACCGACACCAGGTTGGTCTTCGCTTTGCATCGGACATCAGCCCCGGCGATACGGAGCTCCTGCCGTGAGGGCTCCTTGATCTTCGTCCACCGCTCGTCCTCAATAGCCTTGAGAGGGGAGGAGTACCGGGCGCCCGCCCGATTCATGCACGTACTCCAGGCACGAAAGACTCGTAGAACGTCGGGGTCTCGCTGGGACTCTTCGAAGGTCTTCCCGATGAGCGCGCTCAACAGATCGCGGTCAGTCGCGGGCAGGCCGTTCGTCAGCTGTCGGCGAGCCTTCGCCAGGCATCCGCCCTTGAGATCCTCGCCGTAGGCAGCGTAACGTTCCTTGCGACTCAGATTTTCGCGTCGGGAATCTTCCGCAGCTATTCGCTTCGCCAGTGTGGGACGGTCGGCTGGGAGGTGATAGCCGAACACGCGCGCGATCCCAGGTTCGATAACCCCGTATCGGCGCCGTTGCGCGGGCTCCAGATCAGTTTCTGCCACTCGGGGAAGCTGCTTCCACTTCATACCCTGGGAGCGCATGCACTTCCCCGTGAGAATATCTTCGGCAGCACCCACGGTTTCCCACTCGGTCGGGGACAGGTCGTATGCGTCGAGGGGAACCCGGAGGTCTCGGGCTTCCTTGCCCGGCGGCGGCACGTTGATCGTTACCGGTTCGGACGGTGACTTTTCCGCCTTCCCCGCTGAGCAGGCGGTGGCGAGGGCGGCGAGAACGAGGGCAGTGCTTCTGAGACGTACGGACAGGACGACGAACCCTCTCTCTCCGGAGGGGTGCGACGCGGACAGGCGTCGCACCCCTCCCCAAGCCCCCCGTGACCCTGGTGAACGGGCCTGGAGAAGCAGCAGTTGCCCCGTTGGTGGAGTCACCATGCTGCGGCCATTTTCGGTGCGGAATGAATTGGGGGTAACTTCAGGTCAGATACCTCAGCGAGGTGGCCTTGTTATCGAAGTTGTTGTTACCGAGAGTGGAATCCGAGCTGTCGTGTCGACTGGTGTACGAAGCACCGCTGAACGAGGCACCGCTGTACAGGCGGAAGTTGCGGTAGGTATTGTTCTTGATGGAGCTGGTGCGATTGTTGAAGTTGTAGCTGGAAAGATTTTTGACCTTGGCGTTGCGGGCGTGACGCGAAACAGAGCCGTCATAGTTCTTGTACTGGTACAGGCAGAGCTGTTCCCCAGGGCAATCCGCGTTGATCTCGGAGTCGGCGGCCTGAGCAGGGGCGACTCCCACCAGAGTGGTGACACTCAACGACAGAGCGCCAAGCCCCATGGCAATCGTGCGTTTCATTCTGTTCCCTCTGATTGTGATGGTTCAATTGCCCAAGAGACTGACCTGCGATCGTCGATGTCGTACTCGTCGGGCACACAGCCCTGCTGGGGATCGGCTGTGATGACCCAACAGCCATGTCGCGGCACTTCACTTGGGGCTGACGAGGAGTCAACCTCGCCCGGACTACGGGGTAAACATGATTCGAGACGTTCGAATGTCCACCGACAGTGCCTGAAACAGCGGCGCGGGGCTCAGCAGTTCGGGAGCATTTATGACCAACGAACCCTTCGCGGCTTTGGCGGCGTTGCAGTCCGAGTGGGGCCCGGCCGCACTCGGCCTTGCCTTCATCGGCGGTGCAGACGTCGGCATCCGATAAGCCGAACCGCCTTTCGACGACCCAGCGGTGGCGGCCCGGCCGCTGCGAGGACTCGGCGCCTTTGCGTGCGGTGCGATGGCGGATGCCTCGCTTGCTATGCCATCGCCGCAGGTGGCTGCTGTGGCCGTATCCCTTGTCGACGTGGACCTTGAACGGTCGCCGGCGACGCGGCCCGCGCCGGGAGCGGACCGGCGGTCTCCCGCACATTAGTTGGCTTCAGGCCGAGGCTGTCGTGGACGTCGGTGCCCGGGATACCCAGTGGCAGGGGCAGACCGTTCCGGTCCGTGGGCAGGTGGATTTTCGATCGCGCTTGCGCCGTGGCCGGTCGGGTTCGGTCCGGGCAGGGCCCCTTTGCGGCCCCTGAGGGGGACGGAGTCGATTGCGCACTGCGCCAGTCCATAGTCCTGCGGGCGCCGAGGGGGAGATCCTGTGGAGTCTGACCCCAGACCTGATCCTGGCCCCCTTGTTGCGAAACGCGGGTAGACCGTCGGCCAGGCAAGGCCGAGCGCCGGGGGTAACTTTCGCCAGGTGCATCCCGAGGTGGCTACGAAGGAGATTGCCGCCAGGCATACGCGGTCACTCGACCGCCGTCGGCCGACGCCCTGATCGGTCGTCGGGTTCGGTGAGTGACTGACTGAGGGGTGTCAGCGAGTGTTGTCGCTGATCAGAGGCAGGGTTGTGCTGAACGGTGTTGCGGGTTTCCGGCTGTCGGTTCGCCGAGGTGTCCTACTAGGCCCTCATGCACTGCCCGGAACGCCCTGTGGGAGCGTGTCCAGCGGCACGAACGGCCTTGAAGGATGTGGGCCGGCGCTTGGGTGGTGCCGCCTCGTACATCGGGCGGTGATCCCGGGCAGTTCACCGTCCTCGATGCGCTATGTGGGTTGAGGTGTTGGTCGCAGCGGGTTGGGTGTCCTTCAGGGGATGCCGGCTTGCCGGCCCTGGGTGGATCGCAGATCTTTCTGGTGTTGTGGCCGTCATGGGGTGACCGGACGGCTGTCTTCGGCTGGCTCGTGTGCTGACCATCTACGTTCACCGGGTTGATCACGCGGTTTTGGGCTCTGGGCTGCACCAGCGTTGACTGCGGACCAGGCTCGTCGGCGGCGGGCATCAGGTGAGGAGTGTTGGGGGTTGCGCTGCCGCAGAGAGGCGGGGAAGTGTCCCTTGGCTGTCTCGCATCTGCCAGTATCGACCGCTACCGGCAAGCCGCAGAGGTGCAGGAGGGACCCCCGCATGGTGACTGGGGAATTCGAAGCGATCCGACTCGACGAAGACCAGCGTGCCGACGTCGTCTTGATACTCGATACGTTGCGCGCTGCGGGTTGGCGGATCCACCAGGTCACCACCCGCACCGATGAACCAATGGTCATGAAGCCCGGAGCGGGAGCGCGGTACAAGACACCGGCCTGCGAGCTTGATGTCGAGTATGCGGGTATGTGCATATCAGTCGGAATTGAAGGTATTGGAGACTGGGAGGATCACGAACTGTTGATTCACGGATGTGGGCGGTACGCCAGCCGCCACAACACGGCTCAACCGAACGACGATCAGCAGAAACTTGTGGACGTTCTTGCGGTGCTCACCGCTTATCAGGAGCGGCTGGCACCCGAAACCTACGCCGACTTCGGCCGTGCCCTGTTGAGGGCGTGTGACTCCATCGAGTACAACTCGAACGAGACCGGCGTGTACGAGTTCACCCAACAGGACTTGGACAGCGGAGAATTGCCCGTGCTGAAGCACAAGTAACACAAAGACAGCGACGCCTTCTTGCTCGCCGGACTTCGCTGGCGCCGATACCCAAGAACGTTTGCCGGGTCAGGTCAGGCCGCGTTCGGTCGGGGCGGCCCTCAGCGTTACCTGGGTTGTCAGCCACAGCTGCCTCGGAGGACGCTGATCAGCCCGTATCACTCATCCGAGGCGAGGGTCTCGAGCGCGAAGAGCACTACGTGCTGCCAGAACATGGCTGGGCTGTCGAAAGACGGCGGATCGATGTCGCGAATCTCTCCCACCAGGCGGCGCACCTCGTCCCAGACCTCTTCGTGTGACTCGTCCTCGTCCGCGCTGTGGAACAGGTCGAGGTCGTTGAACTCCACCCGGAGCTGGTATGCGATCTCCAGGAACCGTTCCAGGGACGTGTTGACAAGTGCGAACTTCCGGTCACTGCTCCCCGGCTCGTACCAGTAGATGCGAGTGTCCACCTGTGACAGGCAAGCCCAACCGCCCATGCCCACGGCGATCACGATGTCGTCCCGGACCTCTGGCGCGAACTTGTTCGGAGTCCCGGTGTCGAGGGCCTGGCTGATGGTTTGTGGCAGATCGGTCCGGACGTTGCCGAAATACACCTGGCCCAAGAGTGAGTTGGGCATACCGACCTCAGTCAGCAGCCGCCGGTCCTCGGGCATGGCGAAATGCCGCTCGGCGACCTCCTGCGGCATTGTCCTGACCCAGTGCGAGCCGAATGCCGAGACCAATTCCGCGTGTGTGACCATCGCGCGGTCAGCCCGGTTTACCACGGGGCGTATCGTAGCAAGCTCGGCCACAAACACTTGCCGGCGCAGAGAGCCGCTGATCACCTGACGCTCTCTCTGCCCGCGTTCCTTACTCCTCCCGGTCTCCCCACAGAGGTTCCGCCACCGGGGCGGGCGGCCGCTCGGCGTCTCGGGTCAACGTCGGCCAGGACATCAAGGAGGACGCCTCTGCGCTCCCGGTAGGGGCACGCGGATGCCGCGGCCGGTCGGGGCCTGGAGCGAGGCAGGTGAC
>NZ_JADKMA010000082.1 GCF_017676365.1 Streptomyces oryzae | reverse complement strand
ACCCCGCCGCCCCCGACCTGATCGGCCACCTCTCCGGCTGAGCCGGCGTAGGAGAGGGAGACGCGCCCCCCCCCGCAGGGCAACCCCTACACCTGACGCTGCCCCGTACGGCCCCCCGCAGGGAAGGAGCGGGGCCCGCGGCCCGGAGGCGCCAGCACCTCCACCATCTCGGCAAGGTCATCGCACGCAGCCGCAATCCTGCGGTGCGTGTTCCGCTTCTCGGCGGTGACTGCCGCCAACAGCAGCGTGGTCAGCGCCGCCGAGCCGTTGAGGGCCTGCAGGGTGACCATGTCCGTGATCAGGTCCTGCCGGGCGAACACCCCGGTCCGGTCGGTGGCGGCCCCCGTCGCGGCGACCGCCAGGATGGTCGTGCTCACCGCGGCGCCCAACAGCTGGAACCGCAGCGCCGCCCACACCAGCAACGGAAAGACCAGGAACAGCAGGTTGATCGGGGCCTGGGTCACCAGGACGGCCAGTGCCGCGGTCGCCGCGCCCAGCCCCAGCGCCTCCGCAGTCTGCACCCAGCTGCGCGGCCGTCCCAGCTTGGGCAGGGACAGCAGCAGCGGCGTGACGACCAGTACGCCCACCGCGTCACCTGCCCACCATGCCGACCAGACCGGCCAGAACTGCGCCAGCCTCAGGTGGTTGCCCGCGACCAGCATCAGACAGCCGATTGTCGCGCTCACCAGCATGCCCAGCAGTGCGCCGAGAAAGACCAGGCTCACCCCGTCCCGCAGCCGGTCGACCCTCTGGCGGAACCGCACCCGGTGCAGCAGGAAGCAGGCCACCACCGGCGCGAGGGTGCTGCCCGTGACCGAACCCAGCGCGGTCCAGCTCAGCGGCCCCATGTCCAGGAGCACCAGCAGCGAGCCGAGCGCCACGCCCGGCCACAGCCGCAGCCCGAAGTACAGCAGACCGGCGACGGCGATACCGGTCGGCGGCCAGAACGGGGTGACGACCGCGCCTTCGACCGCCACCTTCCACACCAGCCCGAGCCGCGCGCCCGCGTAGTAGCACAGGGCGAGAACGACGAGGCGCAGCAGGTACGCGGCGAACAGACCTCCCCTGATGCCGCCGGGCAGTGGTGCGGCGGGCGGAGGGGAGGGTTCCGGGGTCCGGTCCGGCGTCGTCTCGCTGGGTGCCACATCGTTCATCAGACAACGCCCGGCGCCGTGTCGGCCGTCTGACACGCCTCCGGCCCGTCATAGCTGAGCACCAGCACGGCCGCGTCGTCGGTATGGCCGGTCTGTTCGGCCACGTCCATCACCCGGTCGGCAAGCACTTCAGGGTCTTCCCGTACGCCTTCCCGCAGCACCTGCGCCACCTGGGCAAGGCCCTCCTCCAGCGGGAACCTGGGCCCCTCGACCACCCCGTCGGTCAGCAGCGCCAGGGTGCCGGGCAGGGTGAGGCGGTACTCGGTGACCCGGTAGGCCTGTCCCTCCATGACGGCCAGCGGCAGGCCGATCTCTTCCGGGGGATGGTCGACGACCCCGCCCACCCCGTCGGCCCGCGCCCATACGGCGCCGGTGTGTCCGGCCCGCGCGGTGTGCACGCTCCAGTCGCGCGGGTCGAAGCGCAGGAAGACGCAGGTGGCGAAGAGCGGGTTGTCGGTCGCCGCGAGCAGCTCGTTGGCGGTGTGCAGGATCTCGCCGGGGTCCGTTGTGCCCATGGCGGCCACCGCGCGCAGTGCGATGCGCACCTGGCCCATGTACGCGGCGGCCTCCACGTCGTGCCCCTGCACATCGCCCACGGAGAAGCCGAACGTCCCGTCGGACAGCCGGAACCCGTCGTACCAGTCGCCCCCGATGTCCAGGCCGTTGCGTGCCGGTGCGTAGCGGGCGGCGACGCGCAGCCCCGGCGCGGTCGGCAGGCTGGAGGGAAGCATTCCGCGCTGCAGGGCTTCGGCCAGTTCGACCCGGGCGCGCTGTACCTCGACCTCCTCGCGGACCCTGGCGGTGAGCCGCCCGAGCTGCGAGAGCAGATCGTCGGCGCTCGCCGGCCGCGCATGACGGTGCCGACCACCCATGGCACGAGCCTAGCCGCGGGCGGGTGCCGCCGCCCGACGAGCGCGCCCGACAGGTCAGCCCCCGGCGGACGTGCCTCTGTCCTTCCTCCGGCCGGGGGCCATGCCCCCGGCCGCGTTGCGGCGGAGAGACGTGTGCCCGTCCGCCCTCCGGCCGGGGGACGCGCCCCCGCCCGCGTTCCGCCCGGTGCACAGCGCCGCCACCGACAGCGCGCCCCAGCAGACCGAGACGGCCACCGCCTTGGCGCGGGCGCTCCGGGGGAGTGTTGCGCCGAGCAGCGCGGCGTCGCCGAGGTCGGCCGCGATCCGCAGCCAGGCGGCGGTGGTCAGCGCCGGTCCTTCGGGGGCGAGGAGCAGGGCGAGCCCGCAGGCCGCGTCCCGCAAAGCCAGCGGCCGCAGCGAGGTGCGGGTGGCCGCGGCGGTCCGGCCCGTCTCGTCCACCAGCCCCGAGGGCTTGGCCAGCAGCGCCGGCCAGGCCGCCACCGCGGCTCCGTACCCGGCCGTCGCCGCACCCACGGCTCGCAGCAGTCCCACGCGCATCGCTCTCTCCGTCCGTCTCTCCGCCCGTCTCTTCGTCCGTACGGCTGCCGACTCGCGCAGCCGGTCAGGCCGCCGATTGCGACAGGTCGAACCGCAGTTCGGGCCGGGCCCAGAAGACCCTCGGCGGCGTCGGGGGAACGGTACCGACGCGGCGGGCTCCCATGCGCAGATAGAACTTCTCCGTAGGAGGGTGTGCCACCACGCGCAGCCGGCGTATCCCGGCTTGCGCCGCGCACCCCAGCATGTGCTGGATCAGCCGCCGGCCCACGCCCGCACCCTGCACGGCGTCGGCAACGAACGCCAGGTCGAGTTCCGGCGGGTCCAGCACGAGTGCGTAGAAGCCGAGCGGCGCGCCGCTGCCGTCCACGGCGACGTACACCTCGTGGCGGGCGATGTAGTGCGGGGTCACCTCGTAGCCGGCGGCGAGGGAGGCGTAGGCGCCCCGCGCTGCGGCGGACTCCTGTACGAGCGCGGTGAGTTGCTCCGCGTCCTGGGCGACGGCGCGCCTGATGGTCGGCTCCTGCGTGGTCGGCTCTCGCGTGGTCGGCACTCGCTCGGTCGGCTCTCGCATGCGATGAGTATAGGAATCGTGTTCTTTGTGCCTATTACGTGGTCGGCGTGAAGGCGGTCGTACACCGGCGCGAAACCACACCGACGAGGGAGTATGCCGAACTCGCCCCGCACGTACGGTAGTCGTGCGCATACTTGCCGCCATGCAGGGAGACAGTGACGGTACCGATCGCGTACCGGCCTACCGGACGATCAGGGTCGCGCCCCTGGCGGAGCCGGTGGCCGCCATGGCGGACGAGGAGGCGTGGCGGGCACGGGAGCGCTACCCCGTGCTGATGGGTTTCCGGCCCGTCTTCGGCCTGGCCAGGGAACGGACGGAGAGTGAGGGCGGCGGCTGGCAGCTGCTGCCGTACTTCGGCTCATCCACCCCGCAGAGTGCCAGGGACGGGCTGGGCTCGCACCTGCGGCGCCGCGCCCACCGGGCGGAGGAAGCGGGCGACGAGGAGACCGGCGCCGCCTGCCTGGCAGCCGCTGAGCGCCTCGACTGGGAGCGCCTGGACGAGCTGACCGTGCTGGGCGAGCGCTTCCGGGTCGTCCGCGCCGAGAACGTCATCCGCTCCGGACCCGAGGGTCCCGAGCCGCCCCGGCCCTCCGACCCCGACCCGGCGGAACCGGGCGAGGCGAGCTGGCTGCCCGACCGCACCGAGGGCTTCGTGCTGGACGCCGCGGTCCCGACCGGCCCCTCCGAGGGCATCCTCAAGGCCGAGCTGCTGGCGCTGGCCCACCGCGAGGGCGACGAACCGCAGGTCCGCGAGGATGCCCGGCGCGCAGCGGTCACCCACCCGGGCGGAGTGCTGCTGCCGCCCGCGTTCCTCTTCGCCGAGGAGGAGGGCGGCGCCTGGCGCTCGGAGACCGGCGACAGCGACACCCCGCAGGAGGCGCGGGACTCCCTCACCATGCTGCTGCGCGTCCTGGCGCCCGCCATGCACGGGCTGGACGAGGCCACCCGCGCCCGCTACAAGGAGGCCGCCGACCGGCTCGACGCCGAACGCGGCACCGAGCTCCGCTTCGCGGGCCGCCATCTGCGGCTCGTCCGGGTCGAACGGTTCGTACGGATCGGCCCCGACGGACCGGAGGGCCCCCGCCCCAGCGACTACGACCCGGACGAGCCGGCGAAGGTGCAGGAGGAGCGGATGCGTGCCGAGGGGTGGGACCCGGACGCGGAGGTGGAAGCGGAGGATGATGATCCGGAGCTGACGGCGCGGGTCGAGCTGCTTCAGCAGCTCACGGAAGAGGAACTGACCCGGCGCAGGGGCGGTGCCTAGCGCACTCGGCATGGGGGCGCGCAGGCACGGGGCAGTCAGCCCCTCAACGGACCAAAGAGGGGGCGCTCTCGAGCGCGTCCTCCGGCGCGGCGGCGCCCAGCCGCGAGCGGCGCCGCCCGTACGCCGCGTACACCAGCGCACCGACCACCAGGAAGGCCGCGAACTGCACCCAGGTCACCAGCGGCAGCCCGTACATCAGATACAGGCTGAAGCCCACGCCCAGCAGCGGAGCCACCGGGTAGAACGGCACCCGGAACCGGCGCTGGAGCCCGGGGTGGGAGCGGCGCAGCGCGAGCACGCACACGTTCACCACGGCCATGATCGCCAGCGTGCCGATCACCGTCATGTCCAGCACCACGTCCAGCGGCACCACGGCGGCCGGTACGGCGAAGAGCACCGCGACGATCCAGGTGTTGGCGACCGGCGTCGAGGTCTTCGGCGAGACCCGCTCGAACACCCGCGGCACCAGCCCGTCCCGTGACATCGACAGCAGGATCCGGGTCTGCCCGTACATCACGGCCAGCACCACCGAGGCGATGGCCACCACGGCGCCCAGCGCGATTACTGTCGAGCCGAAGGCCGAGCCGGTGGCGTGGTCGACGATCAGCGAGAGCGCGGCGGGCTTGCCGCCGACCTGCTCCCAGGGCATGGCACCGATCGCCGCCACCGCCACCAGGCAGTAGAGCAGCGCCACGCAGCCGATCGTCACCATGATGGCCAGCGGTATGTTCCGGCGCGGGTTCTTGACCTCCTCGCCCGCGGTGGAGATCGCATCGAAGCCGATGAAGGAGAAGAACGCCAGCGAGGCCCCGGCCCCGATACCGCCGAAGCCCTCGGGCGCGAAGGGCGTCAGGTTGCCCGCGTCGTAGGCCGTGAAGGCGATGGCGCAGAAGAGCACCAGGATGCCGACCTTCACCACCGCCATCGCGGCCGTCGCCCGCGCGCTCTCCCGTACCCCCCGCACCAGCAGCACAGCGGCGAGCAGCATCACCACCACCGCGGGCAGGTTGACGACGCCGCCGTGTCCGGGGGCTTCGGCGAGCGCTGCCGGAATGCGCCACCCGACGGTGTTCTCCAGCAGTTCGTTGAGGTACTGCCCCCATCCGATGGCGACCGCGGAGACGGAGACCCCGTACTCCAGCAGCAGACACCAGCCCACCAGGAACGCCGCGCGCTCGCCGAGGGAGGCGTAGGTGTAGGAGTAGGAGCTGCCGGAGACCGGGATGGCGCCGCCCAGCTCGGCGAAGGAGAAGGCGGTGAAGACGCAGGTCACCGCGGCCAGGATGAAGGAGACCAGCACCGCGGGGCCCGCCTCGGCCACGGTGTCGGACAGGCCGACGAAGATGCCGGTGCCGACGATCGCGCCGATCCCGAAGCACACGAGCTGGAACGGGCCGATGGTGCGCTTGAGGCCGTGTCCCTCCAGATCGGCGCCGGATTCGGCGACCAGTTGTTCGGGGGACTTCAGGCGCAGGCCGGTGCGGGGCATGGGACTTCCAGGGCGGTGCGGGGTGTGCACGGGGTGGTGTGCACACGCGGGACGTGCACAAGGGAAGGGCCCGGGCGGTGGCCCGGACCCTTCGAGGCTGCAATCAAGCGTAACGGCCGATTCCGCATGACCCCGCACTGCGGCGTATGACTATGCACACAGCAGTGCGGCGGGGCTCCTCAGCCGGCAGGCTCCGACGCCCCCAGCGTCGCCACCAGCACGGCCTTGATCGTGTGCAGCCGGTTCTCGGCCTCGTCGAAGACGACCGAGTGCTCCGACTCGAACACCTCGTCGGTGACCTCCAGCGAGGTCAGCCCGTGCTGCTCATGGATCTCCCGGCCCACCGCCGTGCCCAGGTCGTGGAAGGCGGGCAGGCAGTGCAGAAAGCGGACCTGGGGGTTCTCGGTGGCGCGCAGCACCTCCATGGTCACCGCGTACGGGCGCAGCAGCTCGATCCGCTCGGCCCACACCTCCTTGGGCTCGCCCATCGAGACCCAGACGTCGGTGGCCAGGAAGTCGGCGCCGCGCACACCCTCCGGTACGTCCTCGGTCAGCGTGACCCGCGCGCCGGTGCCCTCGGCCAGCTCGCGCGCCCGGGCGGTCACCGACTCCTCGGGCCACAGCGAGCGCGGCGCCACGATGCGGACGTCCATGCCCAGCAGTGCGCCCGTGACCAGGTAGGAGTTGCCCATGTTGTTGCGCGCGTCGCCCAGGTACGCGAACGAGAGCTCGGCCGGTGCCCGCCCTGGCGCGTGCTCGGTCATGGTGAGCACGTCGGCGAGCATCTGGGTCGGGTGCCACTCGTCGGTGAGCCCGTTGAAGACGGGGACCCCGGCGTAGGCGGCCAGCTCCTCGACGACCTCCTGGCCGCTGCCCCGGTACTGGATGCCGTCGTACATCCGGCCCAGCACCCGGGCGGTGTCCTTCACGGACTCCTTCACGCCCAGGTGCGAGCCGGCCGGGTCGAGGTAGGTGGTGTGGGCGCCCTGGTCGGCGGCGGCGACCTCGAACGCGCAGCGCGTGCGGGTGGAGGACTTCTCGAAGAGCAGTGCGACGTTGCGCCCGCGCAGCCGGGGGCGCTCGCTGCCCGTCCGCTTCTCGGCCTTCAGCTGTGCCGCGAGGGTGACCAGACCGCGGAACTCTTCTGGCGTGAAGTCCAGCTCCTTGAGGAAGTGGCGGCCTGTGAGGTCTGCTGCCATGGGGGCTCCTAGCTCGCGCGCTTACGGGTGCGCTGCAATTGTATACATGGCATCGAATTCCTATGCGACGGGATCCCGCTCCACCGGGCAGCTCATACAACGCGGACCGCCCCGCCCCCGCCCCAGCTCTCCGCCGGGAATCTCCACCACCTCGATGCCCTGCCGCCGCAGATGGGTGTTGGTCGTCACGTTGCGGTCGTACGCCAGCACGACGCCGGGCTCGACGGCCAGTACGTTGCAGCCGTCGTCCCACTGCTCCCGTTCGGCGGAGCGCACGTCCTGCGTCGGCGTCAGCACCCGGATCCGGTCCAGGCCGAGCGCCGCGGCGATGGCGCGGTGCATATGCGCCGGCGGGTGGTCGGAGACCTTCAGCTCCGTGCCGCCTGAGCCGGGCTCGATGGTGTACGAGCGGAGCATGCCCAGCCCCTCGTACTGCGTGAAGGTCTCCCCGTCGACCATCGTCATCACCGTGTCCAGGTGCATGAACGCGCGGCGCTTGGGCATGTCCAGGGCCACGATCGAGCGGGCCGAACCCTGCGCGAACAGGCCGTGCGCCAGCGTCTCCATGGCCTGCGGTGTGGTCCGCTCGCTCATCCCGACCAGCACGGCGCCGTTGCCCAGCACCAGCACGTCGCCGCCCTCGATCGTGGCGGGGTAGGCCGACTGGCCACCCGCCCAGGTGTGGAAGCCCCCGCAGCTGCCGCCCTCCTCGGGGGAGGCGAACAGCGGATGGTGCCGGTAGACCGCCTCGAAGTGGACGGTCTCGCGCTGCCGGGCCGGCCAGCGCATCGCGTTGATGCACACACCGTCGTAGACCCAGGCCGAGGTGTCGCGGGTGAAGATGTGGTTCGGCAGCGGGGCGAGCAGGAAGTCGTCCCGGTCCATCACATGGAAGCGCACCGAGGACGGCTCGGGGCAGCGGTCCAGATACTCCCTCTTGGTCATGCCGCCGATCAGCGCCTCGGCCAGCTGAGCCGTCGGCAGCCGGTCGAAGGAGTCCCGCAGATGGTCGGTGGCCAGCAGGCCGTACTCCTTCTCGTCGAAGACCCGGTCGAGGACGAGAGCGCGGGCCGCCGGCACCTCCAGCACCTCTGCCAGCAGCTCGCCGAACAGATGCACCTCGACGCCGAGTTCGCGCAGGGTGCCCGCGAACGCGTCGTGCTCATCCAGGGCCCGGCGCACCCACAGCACATCGTCGAACAGGAGGTCGTCCTTGTTGGTGGGGGTGAGCCTCTTCAGTTCGAGCCCCGGCCGGTGCACGATGACGCGGCGCAGCCGCCCGGTCTCGGAGTCGACGTGGAATCCCATGGGCTCATCCTGACGGAGCGCCACCGGCTCCGCGAGGAATCAGCCGCCCCTGGCGCACCTTGTACCGCAGGGACCGCAGCGATTCAGCCAACCTCCCGCAGTGCGCTTCCCAGCGCGGCGATGTCCTCCGGGCCCACCCGGCAGCAGCCGCCGACCAGCCGTGCGCCGCGCGCCACCCACTCCGCGGCGAGCGGTGCGGCGAAGGAGGATTCCCCGGTCCAGGTCGCGCGCCCGGCGTCCCAGCCCTCGCCGCTGTTCGGATAGGCGACCAGCGGCACCCCCGGGCACGCCCGCGCGGCCGCCTCCAGCGCCGGGGCCACCTCCTGGGCCGCACAGCAGTTGACGCCGACCGCGAGCACCTGCGGGTTCCCCGCGGCGACGGCGAAGGCGTCCGCCAGCGGCTGCCCGGCACGGGTGCGGCCACCCGCCACGGTGTAGCTCAGCCACACCGGCACCCCGCAGCCGTCCGCGGCCCGCAGCAGCGCCTCGGCCTCCACGACGTCCGGCACCGTCTCCAGCGCGAGCACGTCGGGCTCGGCCGCGACCAGCGCCTCGATCCGCGGCCGGTGAAAGGCGGCCAGCTCGCCGGCGTCCAGCCCGTACCGGCCCCGGTACTCGCTGCCGTCGGCGAGCACGGCACCGTACGGGCCGACGGACGCCGCGGCCCACACCGGCTCGTCCGTCACCTCGCGCGCCGCCGCCCGGGCCAGCTCCACGCTGCGCCGGAACAGCGTCGCGGCCTGAGCCCGGCCGAGCCCGCGCCGTCCGAAGCCCTCGAACGACGCCTGATAGCCGGCGGTGATCAACACCCGGGCGCCTGCGCGCACATACGCGGCGTGCGCCGCCTCGATCTCCTCCGGCGCCTCGGCCAGCAGCCGCGCCGACCACAGCTCGTTGGCCAGATCGTTGCCCTGTGCCTCCAGCTGGTTGGAGAGCCCGCCGTCCAGCAGTACGGGGTGCCGGGTGAGAGCCCGGGCGAGCGGGGCCACGGCGTCGGCCGTCATGACAGCTTGGCCTGCACCTGGTCCGCGATCAGCGCCAAGTGGTCCAGGTCGCTCAGATCGAGGATCTGGAGGTAGATACGGGAGCTGCCCAGCTCGCCGTAGCGGCCGATCTTGTCGACGACCTCCTCGGGCGTGCCCGCCAGCCCGTTCTCCTTCAGCTCGGGCACCTCGCGCCCGATGGCCGCGGCACGGCGGGCCACCTCGGCGTCGTCCTTGCCGACGCAGGCCACCAGCGCGTTCGAGTACACCAGCTGCGAGGCGTCCCTGCCGCGCTCCTCGGCGGCGGCCCGCACCCGGTCGAACTGGCGCTCGCTGTCGGCCAGCGAGCCGAACGGCACGTTGAACTCGTCCGCGTACCGTGCCGCCAGCCGCGGCGTGCGCTTGGCGCCGAAGCCGCCGATGACGACCGGGATGTGCTCCTGGTGCGGCTTGGGCAGCGCCGGGCTGTCCTTGAGCTGGTAGTAGGTGCCCTCGTAGTCGAACTTCTCGCCGGCCGGCGTCTCCCACAGCCCCGTGACGATCGCCAGCTGCTCCTCCAGCCGGCCGAACTTCTCCTTGGGGAAGGGGATGCCGTAAGCAGTGTGCTCCGCCTCGTACCACCCGGAGCCGAGGCCGAAGTCGACCCGGCCGCCGGACATCGCGTCCACCTGCGCGACCTGGATCGCCAGCGCACCCGGCAGCCGGAAGGTCCCCGCGGTCATCAGCGTGCCCAGCCGGATCCGGCTCGTCTCACGGGCCAGCCCCGCCAGGGTGATCCAGGCATCCGTGGGGCCGGGCAGCCCGTCGGAGTCGCCCATGACCAGATAGTGGTCCGAACGGTAGAAGGCGTCGAATCCGAGGTCCTCGGTGGCCTTCGCGACCTTCAGAAGCGTGTCGTAGTCGGCCCCCTGCTGGGGCTCGGTGAAGATTCGCAGTCGCATGCCCTCCATTGTTACGGTCGCAGGTCCCGGCCGGTGCGGCTGGGGCTTCGTTGTGTGGAGTCCTCCGCCGCGCCGCCGCACCGGCAGGACTCACCCGCCGCGCCCTCTGCCGCCGCTCCGGCGTCTTCCGCCCGCTACGTCCCGCCGGATGCGGCCCGGAATGCGTACGTCGCGAAGTCCGCGACCGACCGGTAGCCGATTCGCTGGTAGAGGCGGTTGCTGGTGGGGTTGGCCAGGTCCGCGAACAGCACGACCTCCGCCGCGCCCGCCGCCAGGGCTGCCCGGCTGACCTCGGCTGTCACGGCGCCCGCGTAGCCGTGGCCACGCAGGCGCGCCGGAGTGTAGACGGGGGCCACTCGGACCTGGCCGGCGACCATCGGGGTCACACCCGCCATGGAGACGGGGGTGCCGTGAGGGCTCTCCCAGAACGTGACGCGCCCGTGGGTGATGCGCGTGTCGGCCCAGCTGGTCGCGTCCGTCGCGGCGCCCGCTCCGACGGCCGCTGTGAAGTCCCCGTACCAGCCGACGAGTTGCTCCCGGTCCTGCTCGCCCGCCACCCGGGCCCGGCCCTGCGGACGGGGCTCGGGCGTGGCGAGCGCGTCCAAGCGGTAGAGCCGCCGGCGCGAGTCGAGCGTCGGGGTCGCGCCGGTGTGCCGTTGCCAGGCACCGGCGAAGCCCGCGGCGGTGTCGCGGTCCGCGATGACACCGGGGACGGTGAGACCGAGTGCGGACAGCCGGGCGGCGAGGGCTTCCGACTCGCCGGGGTCGAGAGGGGTGACGTTCAGCGGGCGGGGCGGGGTACGGAAGCAGGCCGCGCGGACCTCGCCCGCCCTCTCCAGGAAGCCGAGGAGCGGGCCTTCGGCGCCGTGTGGGTGCGCTTCGCGCGTACGCAGCCCCTCGGTCACGGTGAGCGGGATGGTGTGCAGGGCGGGGCGTGAGCGCAGAAAGTCCCCCGCGCGGGCCAGAAAGCTGTCGATGTCGTCAGTGAGGTGCCAGTCGTCCGGGCGCATGCCTCATGATCCGCGTGCTTCCGGATCTGGCCCAAGCACATTTTTCAGTCGGCCCGCAGCAGGCGCAGCACGCTGGTGCGGAGAAGCCGGTCGCCCTCCGGCTGCCCGCTCGCGGCGTGCGCCAGCGCGATGGTGGCGGTGACCAGCCAGTCCGCCGGGAGCCGGCCGTCGAACTCGCCGCTCGCCTGCCCGCGCCGTACGACACGCTCCAGCAGCTCCGCGACGGGGAGGTGGCGTTCGGCGTCCTCCTCACGGCTCGCGGGGAGTGTGCCGGTCAGCCGGATGAGGGCCGGGTACTTGCGGGTGGCACCCTCGGCGGCGTCGAGCAGCCGCAGCAGTGCCTCCGCCGCCGGTCCGGAGTCCGGGTCGGCGGCGGCCATGGCCGCGACCGTCTGCTCGGTGAGCCGGTCGAGCACCGCGGTCAGCAGCTGCTCGCGGGACGGGAAGTGGGCGTAGACGGTCTGCCGGGTCACTCCCGCCGCGGTGGCGACGGCCCCGACGCCGGCGTCGGGGCGCTCGTTCAGCAGCCGGATCGCGGCGTCGAGGATCGATGCCCTGCTGCGGCGCGCGTCGGCGCGGCGGTTCCGGGCGGTGTTGGGAGCGGTGTTCGGGGCAGGCGTCGGATTCATCTCTTACATCTTGTCAAAGCTGTCGGCCGACTCGTATCTTGCAACTCTTACAGCATGTAAGAATTCTAGTCAGAGAGAGCCGAGGCAGCATGAGCCCGTTCGACGCCACCGACCCGCAGCGCTTCATCGCCGACTTCCTCACGGGGTTCCACGACGAGCTGCTGAGCAGCGATGAGGACGCCGAAGTGATCGTCGACCGCTACCACACCCCGGACATCGTGCAGATCGCCGACGGCCACCGGATCGACCGCGCCAAGCTCGTCGCCCACACCCGCCCCATCCGCAAGCGCCGCCCCGGGCTCCGGGTGTCGGTCCACGAAGCGCTCACGGCCGACGACCGGCTCGCCGCCCGGTACACGCTGCACGCGAAGGACCCGAAGCGGGAACTGGACATCGAGGTCTGCTTCTTCGGCCGGTTCACCCCCGACGGGCGCATGCGCCAAGCCCAAATGCTGACCCGCACCATCCCAGCCGAGACGGAGGCTGCCGCCTGAGAGGAACGCGCCCCGAAGGGGCGCGGGGAACTGCGCGAGCAACACCCAACGAACCCGCAGCCCGCAGACAACGAACAGTGGCACCCCCTCACCGGAAAGAACTCCGCGGCAGCCTGCTCAAGCCAGGCTGCCGCGCTCGCGCATGGACAACGTCCGCAGAATCGAAGCGATCCTGTCGCCGGACTCGTCCGCGGCGTCGATGGCCTCCATGCACTGCCAATACAGCGCCTCGTCCTCCGCGGTAACGGCGACTCCCACCAGAGCCACCCCCGCCTCGCCCAGCAGTGCGCCCAAGTCGTCCAAAGTGCGCCGCGGATCGTCGATCTCCGAGAGCTGTGCGGCGCGCACGGCGCCCGCGCGCAGCGCCGGGTTCCTGGATCCGTTGGCTCTGCCGCCCACCTCGCTCAGCCCAAGTGCCTCCGACCGCACGGCCGGAGGCCCGCTGACCGCCAGATGGCTGCCCACCGCCGCCGCGAGCGCCTGCGCCTGCCATGCCTCGGCGAGAATCTCGGACACGTCCGCGCTGAGCGCGAGGGCCTGGCGCGTGGCGGCGATGAGCCGTACAGCATCCATCTGCCTACCCCTCACTGGTCGTTACCCAGCGTGACTGTAAATGGTCAGCTCCGCCAGGAGGTTTCGGAATTCCGTGGATAAAAGGCTCGTGTGAAGAAGTTCTTCACTCCATAGAGTGACCGGTTCCGGGCTTCGGGAAACGCGTTTCGTTCCTCTCGATCTTTGCTACCAGTGCAGCGAGGGGGTCGACACCCACCACATGACAGAACTGGAGGAGGTAGGCGAGGACATCGGCGACCTCGTCCTCGACCCGCCCTGCCGCCTCCGGGTCCCTCATCACCCGGGCCGACTGTTCCGGCGTCAACCACTGGAAGATCTCCATCAGTTCGGCCGCCTCGACGCTCAGCGCCGCGGCGAGGTTCTTGGGGGTGTGGTACTGCCCCCAGTCCCTGGCCTCCGCGAACTGCGCGAGCCGGCGCTGGAGCCCCGCGACCGTGCGAGGGGCCCGGCCGCCGGCGCCGCCGGCGTGGTCGTGCTGCTGATCGGTTTCGTCGTGCTGTTCGTTCACCCGCCAAGGTCTATCAGGGTCACTCCCTCCGTCTGCGCTGCAGCCTGCGCCAGCGCACCGCCGTCCGGCCCGGTCGCCAGCAGACGTACGTGGCCCCGCCGCGCCATCCGGCCCGCCAGTGCCAGCAGTTGGGCCGTCTGCCGCCCGTCCAGCCCGCGGTCCATCCCGTCCGCCAGCACCGTCAGGGCCTGCCGCGCCGCCGGGAGCTCGTGCACCGTGTCGACGGACAGCACCCCGGGGCCGGTCAGCAGCACCAGCCCCAGCGCCGCGTACCGCAACTCGCCCTCGCCCAGCCACTCCAGCGGCGTGGCGGGCGCCCCGTCGCCACGCTCCAGCACGCCCCGCACCAGGCCGCTCCCGCCGGGCCCGGCGCCCCTGGCACTCCCGACCGCCTCGGCCCGCAACTCCGTGACCGGCCCCGCGCAGCCCTCCCGCACCACGGCCAGCAGCGCGGCGTGCCGGGTGGTGCACTCCGCGCGCGTACGGCGCAGCACATCGGCGAGGTTGGCGCAGTCGCCGCGCAGTCTCCCGGCCCGCGCCGCGACCGGTTCCCGCATCAGAGCGGGCACCGGATCGCAGGCGAAGACCGAGCGAAGGGCGACCACCACCTGCTCGACGGCCTCCAGCAGCGCGCAGTCCTCCGCCGTCGTCCCCGCCACCCGCAGGGGCAGCAGCGGGAGGGTCAGCCGGTCGTCGGGGAAGGGCATCCGCAGTGCGCGTTCGGTCCCCGCCACGTGGCGGGTGGCGGTCACAGAGCGCCGGGCGGGGTCCCGCAGCGCCGTTGCCAGCAGGGTCTCTCCCTCCGGGCGGGACAACCGCTCGCCCACCACGCGCAGTTCGGGCTCGGCCTGTACGGCGACATCGAAGCGCAGCGGTCCTGCCGGGCCCGTCACGGCGCAGCCGAGGCGGAACCCGCGGCGCCCCTGCCGGTCGGGCCGCGCGCGCTGCGGGACGTAACGCGAGGGGACTTCGGGCGGTGTGGCCGGCCCCTCGAACACCTCGTCGAGCGGGTGGCCCTGCCCGAGCCTGGCCAGCGCCCGGTACGCCTCCAGGACCGTCGACTTGCCGCTCCCGCTCGGTCCCGTCAGCACGGTGACGGGACCGAGCGGGACGGTGAGGGCGCGCAGCGAGCGGAAGGCGGACAGGTGCAGCGCACTGACGGCTGGTGCGCTGACGCCCTGCCCAGAGCCCTCGCCGGTGGCCGCGGGGCCCTCGATTGTCGCCGCCCCGCCCGCGTGCTGTGACGCTCCCATGGCGGCGACCGTACGCAGGCGGCGCGGAGGCGAACCGTTACCGCATCGGCGCGCTCCCCCGATCGGATGACGAGCCGCCGACTGCTCGCCGCGCGGGGGGCGTTGGCGCGTATTGCGTACTCGTGACGACGGTCACGGATCGGTGATATTTTCCCCAGTGGTCGCCCGCGCGCCCGGCGCGGCACCTGCCGACGGAGCGACGGAGGCTGCGGAATGAGCCCGTTCACCGGATCAGCCCGGCGCACCGAGGAGTGGCGGCATCTGCGGGTCGGCGAGGAGGACGGGGTCACCACCGTCACGCTCGCGCGGCCCGCGAAGCTGAACGCGCTGACCTTCGAGGCGTACGCCGACCTGCGCGACCTGCTCGCCGAGCTCTCGCACCGCGGCCGCACCCGCGCGCTGGTGCTGGCGGGGGAGGGCCGGGGGTTCTGCTCGGGCGGCGACGTGGACGAGATCATCGGCGCCACCCTCGGCATGGACACCGCCCAGCTGCTGGACTTCAACCGGATGACCGGGCAGGTCGTACGCGCCCTCAGAGAGGCACCGTTCCCCGTGGTGGCCGCCGTGCACGGCGCGGCGGCGGGCGCGGGCGCGGTGCTGGCGCTGGCAGCGGACTTCCGGGTGGCCGACCCCACCGCGCGGTTCGCCTTCCTGTTCACCAAGGTGGGCCTGTCCGGCGGTGACATGGGCGCCGCCTATCTGCTGCCCCGCGTGGTCGGCCTGGGCCACGCCACCCGCATCCTGATGCTGGGCGAGCCCGTCCGGGCGCCGGAGGCGGAACGGATCGGGCTGCTCAGCCAGTTGGTGGAGGAGGGGGAGAGCACCCGGGGCGCGTACGCCCTCGCCCGGCGGCTCGCCGACGGCCCGGCACTCGCCCACGCGCAGACCAAGGCACTGCTCACAGCCGAGCTCGATCTCCCGCTGTCCGGGGCCGTCGAACTGGACGCCGCCACCCAGGCGTTGCTGATGCACGGCGAGGACTACAAGGAGTTCCACGCCGCCTTCACCGAGAAGCGGCCGCCCGCCTGGCGGGGCCGGTGAGGAGGCCGTGACGGCCCTGTCGGCCGGGAGGCCCGGGAAGCGCGTGACCTCTGCGGACCGTCCGCTGCGCGTCGCCGTCATCGGCGGCGGCCCCGGCGGGCTGTACGCGGCGGTGCTGCTCAAGCGGCTCGATCCGGCGCGGGAGATCACCGTCTACGAGCGCAATGCGCCCGGCGACACGTTCGGGTTCGGCGTCGTGCTCTCCGACGAGACCGTCGGCGGGATCGAGAACGCCGACCCGCAGGTCTTCGCCACCCTGGGCGGGCACATGGTGCGCTGGGACGCGATCGAGGTCGTGCACCGCGGCCGCACCCTCACCTCCTCGGGCCACGGCTTCGCGGCGCTCGACCGCCGTACCCTGCTGTCGGTGCTGCACGCGCGGTGCCGCGAACTCGGGGTCGCACTGCGCTTCCGGACCGAGGCGCCACCGGCGGCCGAACTGGCGCGGGACAACGATCTGGTGATCGCCGCCGACGGGGTGCACAGCGCCACCCGCGCCGCGCACGCCGACAGCTTCCGGCCCACCCTCACCACCCACCGCTGCCGTTACATATGGCTGGCCGCCGACTTCGCGCTGGACGCCTTCCGCTTCGAGATCGCCGAGACGGAGCACGGCATCCTCCAGCTGCACGCCTACCCCTATGGTCCTGACCGCTCCACCGCCGTCGTCGAGGCCCGCGAAGAGGTCTGGCGGGCCGCCGGGCTCGACCGGCTGGACGAGAGAGAGGCGGCCGAGCGGTGCGCCGCGCTGTTCCCGGGGACGCTGAACGGCCGGACCCTGCGCGGCAACCGCTCGCAGTGGACGGCGTTCCGCACCGTCGTCAACGAGAGTTGGTCGCACGAGAACATCGTGCTGCTCGGGGATGCCGCGCACACCGCGCACTTCTCCATCGGCTCCGGCACCAAGCTCGCCGTCGAGGACGCGCTGGCGCTCGCCGCCTGTCTGCGCGAACAGCCCGGTCTGCCCGCCGCGCTGGCCGCGTACGAGGCCGAACGCAAGCCCGTCGTAAGGTCCACGCAGCGTGCCGCGCACGCCAGCCTGACCTGGTTCGAGGAACTGGCCGGCTACACCCGGCAGCCGCCGTACCGGTTCGCCTTCAACCTGCTCACCCGCAGCCGGCGCGTCACGCACGCCAATCTGCGGCTGCGCGACCGCGAGTTCGTCACGGCCACCGAGCTGGAGGCGGGGATTCCGCCGGACACGCCGCCCATGTTCACGCCCTTCCAGCTGCGCGGGGCGACGCTGCGCAACCGGGTCGTGGTCTCCCCGATGGACATGTACAAGTCCGAGCACGGCGTGCCCGGCGACTTCCACCTCGTCCACCTGGGCGCGCGGGCGCTGGGCGGCGCCGGACTGATCATGACGGAGATGGTGTGCGTCTCCGAGCGGGGCCGCATCACGCCGGGGTGCGCGGGGCTGTGGAACGACGAACAGGAGGCGGCGTGGCAGCGCGTCACCTCATTCGTGCACCAGCAGTCGCCGACCGCCGCGATCGGACTCCAGCTGGGGCACTCCGGGCGCAAGGGCTCGACCAAGCTCATGTGGGAGGGGATCGACGAGCCGCTTCCCGAGGGCAACTGGCCGCTGGTGGCCGCCTCCCCGCTGCCGTACCTCCCAGGAGTCAGCCAGACACCGCAGGAGCTGACGCGCAGCGGAATGACCGCCGTGCGGGAGGAGTTCGCCGCCGCGGCCAGGCGCGGGGCCCGCGCGGGCTTCGACCTGCTGGAGCTGCACTGCGCGCACGGCTATCTGCTCTCCGGGTTCCTCTCGCCGCTGACCAACCGGCGGACCGACGGCTATGGCGGCTCGCTGTCCGCGCGGCTGCGCTACCCGCTGGAGGTGTTCGACGCGGTGCGTGAGGTGTGGCCCGCCGAACGCCCCATGACCGTACGGATATCCGCCACCGACTGGGCTGCCGGCGGCACCACGGGGGACGACGCGGTGCGGATCGCCGCGGCCTTCGCCGAGCACGGCGCCGACGCCATCGACGTCTCCACCGGCCAGGTCGTCGCCCACGAGCGCCCCGATTTCGGCCGCTCCTACCAGACCCCGTACGCCGACCGCATCCGCAATCTGCTGGGCCTCCCGGTGATCGCGGTCGGCGCCGTCTCCTCCTGGGACGACGTCAACTCGCTGGTGCTGGCCGGGCGTGCCGATCTGTGCGCGCTGGCCCGGCCGCACCTGTACGACCCGCACTGGACGCTGCACGCCGCGGCCGAGCAGGAGTACGAAGGGCCGGGTGCTCCATGGCCGGAGCCGTACCGGGCGGGCAGCCGCAGGCCCCCCACAGGGCGCACCGATGCCCCCAAACCCCGGCTGGCACTTTGAGCACTCTCGACATACTGGGCGGTATGTAGCGATCCCCCAGGTTCCAGGGCCCGGCACAGGTCTAGGCTGAGCGGTCTCGTTCGCAATCCCTGCCTCCGTGAGGACGGCGCCCCGGGGTGCGGACGGGCGAGCCAGTGCGGACACCCCGAGAGCCGGAAAGGGGAGCAATGTGCCCGCTCTGAACCAGGCCGAACTGGTGCTGGTGCACAGTCCGCTGACCGGAGACCTCATCTGGCAGCCGGTCGCCGACGCGCTGCGCGCACGAGGCCGCACGGTCAGCGTCCCCTCCCTCGGCGGCGCCTTCGACGGCGAGGGCCCGTACTACCCCAAGCTGCTGGATGCCGTCACCAGCGCGCCGGCCGACGGCCGTGACGGGGCTCCGGCACCCCCGGTCATCTTGGTGGGACACAGCGGCGCCGGCCCGCTGCTGCCCGCACTCCGTGCCCGCTTCACGCGCCAGCGCCCGCCGCGCGCCGTCCTCGGCACGGTCTACGCCGACGCCCAGTGGCCGCACCCCGGACAGAGCTGGCTGGGGGCCGCCCCGTCCCAGCAGGCCGGGCAGCTGCGCGAGCTGGCCGCAGACGGTGTGCTGCCGCCCTGGGACGCCTGGTTCCCCGAGCAGGTGCTGATCGAGGAGGTGCCCGATCCCGTGCTGCGCGAGCGGTTCCGCTCCGGCATCCCACGGCTGCCCCTCGCCTACTTCGAGGAGCCTGCCCCCGACGCGCCCCCCGACCCGGACCACGCCCGGACCGCCTATCTGCGGCTGAGCTCCAGCTACGAGGAGACCGCGATACGCGCCGAGGCCATCGGCCACCGCGTCCTCCGGCGCACCTCGCACCACCTCAGCCCACTCACCGCCCCCGAGTCCACCGCCGACGCCCTGGAAAAGCTGGCCCTGCGCTTCGTGGAAAGCTCCGCCTGACGGGCCGGGGCCGCCGCCGTACTCGCACCTCCCACCTCCCCAGCCCGTTCACCGCCCCGGAGTCCCTCGCCGACGCCCTGGAGAAGCTCGTCGTGCGCTTCGTGGAAAGCTCCGCCTGACGGGCCACAGCCGCCGCCGTACCGTGGAGATATGTACGCACGGAGGCGGCGGCGGTATTTCACGCTGATGGCCATCTGCCTGGTGCTGTTCGTCAGCGCCTGGGCCTTCGTGCGGCTGTGGTCGGTGCCGGCGGCCATCGGGCTCTGCGTCGTCGCCATGGTGCTGCCGCCACTCGCTGTGATCGTCGGCAACCGCCGGGAGTCCGACGACCGCTGGTGGGACGAGCCACCGGACGATCAGGGAGGACGCGCCCCGTAAGGGGCGCGGAGGGGCAAGATCGGCCGGGCAAGCCCTTCAGGTGAGGCCCCACCTCAGCGGCCCAGCGCCTCCCCGTACACCTCGCGCACGAACCCGTACCCCGCGTCCCGCAGCTTCTCGTGCAGCGTGAAGAACACCGTGGCGGAGCGCTCGCCCGGCCACCCGTCGGGCAGCAGCGCGGACGGCAGCCCCGGATCGGCGTACGGCAGCCGGCGCCAGGCGTCCAGCGCGAGCAGATAGTCGCGGCACGCCGCGGGTGCGGGCACCCGGCTGCGGCGCGTCCAGCGGCGCAGCACCGGCTCGTGCTCGGCGAGGAAGGCGCGGTGCCCCTCCGCGACGGACTCCAGGTCCCACCAGCGGCCCACGGCCTCGGCGGTCGGTGTGAAACCGGCGTGGTGGCCCCGGAACAGATCGACGTACGGCGCCAGTTCCAGCCGGTCGAGGGCGTGCCGCGTCTCCTCCTCCAGGTGCGAGGGCGCGATCCACACGCCCGGTGCCGCGTTGCCGAACCCGAGCCGGGCCAGCCGGGAGCGCAGCACGTGCCGCCGGTCGCGCTCGCTCTCCGGAACGGAGAAGACGGCCAGCAGCCAGCTGCCGTCCGGTTCGGGGCGGCTGTAGATCCGGCGGTCGCCGTCGGCGAGGAGCTCGGCCGCCGCGGGCGAGGGCCGGTATCCGGCCGCCTTGCTGCCGGGCCGGTCGGCCGTCAGCAGCCCGCGACGCTTGAGCCGGGAGACCGCCGAGCGTACCGACGGCGCGTCCACGCCCATGGTGCCGAGCAGCCGGATGAGCACGGAGACCGGAACGGTGCCCTCGCTGTCCAGGTCCCGCCCGTATGCGCCGTAGAAGGTGAGGATGAGGGAGCTGGGCGAGGGCTTGCGGAGCCTGCCCGCTCCCTCGTCCTGTGCTGCGACCTCGGCCTGTGCGGCTCCGGGGGCCGATGCGGCCTCGCCGAGCTGCGGAAACACGTTCTGAACCACGCCGTTACTTTAGGGCTGCCGCCCGCTCGCCCCACCGCCCGGCCGGGGTTCGGGCTCCGGCTCCCGCAGCCGGTGGCGCTGGAGCTTGCCGGTGGGGGTGCGCGGCAGCTGCGTCGCGAAGACGAACCGGCGCGGGCACTTGTACGGGGCGAGCTCCTTCGTGGCGAACTGCCGTAACCGCTCTGCCGTGCCGCTGTCCTGTGCCACGCCAGGAGCGAGCACCACGTGTGCGACCACCACCCGGCCCCGGCGCTCGTCGGGGCAGCCGACCACCGCCGCCTCGGACACGTCCGGGTGACGCAGCAGCACCTCTTCGACCTCGGGGCCCGAGATGTTGTAGCCGGCCGAGATGATCATGTCGTCGGCGCGTGCGATGTAGCGGAAGTAGCCCTCCGCGTCGCGCACATAGGTGTCGCCGGTGATGTTCCAGCCGTCGCGCACATAGCTGCGCTGCCGCTCGTCCGCCAGATAGCGGCAGCCGACCGGGCCGCGTACCGCCAGCAGCCCCGGGGCGCCGTCCGGCACCGGCACCAGCGCCCCCTGCCCATCCTCGGCGACGACCCGCGCCTGATAGCCGGGGACCGGCACTCCCGTACGGCCGGGCCGTATCGCCTCGTCGGCGGCGGAGATGAAGATGTGCAGCAGTTCGGTGGCGCCGATCCCGTCGATGATCCGCAGCCCCGTCCGCGCGTACCAGGACTCCCAGGTGGCGGCGGGCAGATGCTCGCCGGCCGAGACACAGCGGCGCAGCGACGAGAGATCGTACGGGCCACCGCCGGACCCCGCCTCGTCCAGCAGCGCCAGCATCGCCCGGTAGGCGGTCGGCGCGGTGAACAGCACCGACACCTGGTGCGCCGCGACCGCCTCCAGCGTCCCGGCGGCGCCGCTCCAGCTCTCCAGCAGCGCCGAGGCCCCCACCCGCAGCGGGAAGACCACCAGCCCGCCGAGCCCGAAGGTGAAGCCCAGCGGCGGGGTGCCGGCGAACACGTCGTCGCCGCGCGGTCGCAGCACCCGCGCGGCGAAGGTGTCGGCGATGGCCAGCACATCCCGGTGGAAGTGCACACAGCCCTTGGGCGTACCTGTGGTGCCCGAGGTGAACGCGATCAGCGCCACGTCGTCGGCGGCCGTCGCGACCGCCTCGAACCGCTGCGGCTCGCCGGCCGCAGGCCGCAGTACGTCGTGCGCGTCACCGCTGCCGAACAGCGCGGTACGCAGCCCCGGCACCTCCGCCGCGGCCAGCTCCTCGGCCGACCGCGCGTCGCACAGCGCGTGCGAGATCCGGGCCAGCCGGCAGATCGTGGCCAACTCGCCCGCCCGGTGCGCCGCGAGCACGGTCACCGCAACGGCCCCCGCCTTCATCACCGCCAGCCAGCAGGCGGCCAGCTGCGGACTGGTCGGCCCGCGCAGCAGCACCCGGTTGCCCGGCACCACCCCCAGCTCGCCGGTCAGCACGTGGGCCAGCCGGTCGACGGTGCCGCGCAACTCGCCGTACGACCAGGTGCGCCGCGGCGTGCGGGCTCCGGGGGAGCCGCCTTCGGCCAGGGGCAGCCCGCCGGAGTGGAAGGCGGGGCGGTCGGGGCCCAGCCGCTCGATCGTGCGGTCCAGCAGCTCGGCACCGCAGTTGAGGCGGTCGGGATAAGCCAGGGCCGGGTCGTCCAGCAGCAGCACGGGCCACTGGTCCGGCGGCGGCAGATGGTCCCGTACGAAGGTGTCGACGTGCGCGGACGGAGTCGGAGTCATGACCGGTCTACCCCCTCGCGGGCGGCCTTCCGCACGCCGGTCGGCAGGCGGCTGACAGCCGGTCGGGCCGGGGCGGCGAGTGGCGTCGAGCGTAACGTGTTGGTGACGGCAGTCAACAGTCCGCGATAGACAGAAGGGTGACGGGCCCGCGGATGCGGGCCGGCTCACGGCCGAGGGGAGCCGCCATGACGACCACCCAGCCCGCGACGTCCGCGTTCGCGCTCACGCCCGAACAGCGCGCCTGGTGCGCGCGGTTGCGCGCGCTGGGCGCCGAACGGCTCGCTCCTTCGGCCGCCGGGGGCGAGGCCGGACGGGTCAACAGACCGCTGCTCCGCGAGCTGGGCGAACTCGGGCTGCTGGCCCGCGCGGTGCCCGCTGAACCGCCGTGGCGCCGGGTCAGCGCGCTCGATCTGTGCCTGCTGCGCGAGTCGTTGGCGTACTCCTGCCCGGAGGCCGAGACCGCGCTCGCCCTCCAGGGCCTCGGCGCCGGGCCCGTCGCCGACGCCGGCACGGCCGAGCAGCGGGCCCGCTGGCTGCCCGCCGTCGCCGCGGGGCGGGCAGTGGCCGCCTTCGCGCTGAGCGAGCCGGAAGCGGGCAGCGACGCCGCGGCGCTACAGCTGCGGGCCGAACCCGAACCGGGCGGTACGGGCGCCTCCGGCGATACGGGCCGGTCCGGCGGTACGGGCGGCTGGCGGCTCACCGGCACCAAGACGTGGATCTCCAACGCGCCCTGGGCCGACTTCTACACCGTCTTCGCCCGCACCGGCGAGGCTCCCGGCTCCCGCGGAGTAACCGCCTTCCTCGTCCCCGCCGACCGGCCAGGGCTCAGCGGCGAGCCGCTCGACATGCTCGCACCGCACGCCCTGGGCACCCTCACCTTCGACGCCGTACGCGTCACCCGGGCCGATCTGCTCGGCGAACCCGGCGACGGCTTCCGGATCGCCATGCGCACCCTCAACCTCTTCCGGCCCAGCGTGGGCGCGTTCGCCGTCGGCATGGCGCAGGCCGCCCTGGACGCCTCGCTCGAGCACGCCGGGCAGCGGCCCGCGTTCGGCGGCGTCCTGCGCGATCTGCAAGCGGTCTCACACCAGTTGGCGGAGATGGCGACCCGTACGGAGGCGGCGCGGCTGCTGGTGTACGCGGCGGCGAGCGCGTACGACAGCGGCGGTGGCAGCGGCGGCGACGTGGCGCTGCGTGCCGCCATGGCCAAGCTGCTGGCGACCGAGACCGCGCAGTACGTGGTGGACGCCGCCGTCCAGCTCCACGGCGCCGCAGCCCTCCAGCGCGGCCACCTCCTCGAACACCTCTACCGCGAGGTGCGGGCCCCGCGTATCTACGAGGGCGCCAGCGAGGTACAGCGTTCCGTCATCGCCAAGGAGCTCTACAAAGAGCTCTCCAAGGAGGTGCGGCACCCATGAGCGGAACGAGCCAGGAAGCCGCCGACCGCAGCGCCCCGCACCGGATCGACCGGATCAACCCCGCGGAGCTCTCCCCGCCCCGCGGCTTCTCGCACGCGGTGACAGCCACCGGTTCGCGCCTGGTCTTCCTGGCGGGCCAGACGGCCCTGGACGGCACCGGCCGGATCGCGGCGCACACCCTCCCCGGCCAGTTCCGCATCGCCCTCACCAACCTGCTCGCCGCGCTCGCCGCGTGCGGTGGTGACCCGGGGCAGTTGGCCCGGGTCACGGTCTATACGACGGATGTCGCCGGGTACCGGGCCCATGCGGCCGAATTGGGCGGTATCTGGCGCGAGTTGGCCGGGCGTGACTACCCCGCGATGGCGGTCATCGGCGCGGTCCGCCTCTGGGATGAGGCCGCGTTGGTCGAACTGGACGGCGTCGCGGTCCTGCCGTAGGGCAAGAGCTAGCCATTCAGGGGCGCGGGGAACTGCGCGAGCAACCACAACGGACGGGCAGCCCGCAACGCACCGACAGGCGCACCCCCTCCCCGGAACGCACTCAACCCTCCCGCTGCCTCCGCCGATACGCCGCAACGCGGCTCCGCGTGGCACACGCGGACGAACAGTAACGCCGCGCCGCACCGGCCCCTCCCCCCAGAAAGAGCCGCCGACATCCACCCGCCGCACACTCACCCCACACAACACCCCCGCGCTCGCTCAGCAACCGAGCGAGCGCAACCGCGGCGGCCGCGGTGAACCAGTCCGCCCACCCCGCGTCGTCACCCCGATCGACATGCAGATGCCATGTATGGCCGTCATGCCGGCTCAGCCGGGGCCGCGCGGCGCAGCGCTCCAGCAGCGCGTTCAACGCCTCGGCCGCGCGGTCGGTGTCGGTCTCGACCAGCACCCGCTCCGTCAGCTCAGCGACCGCCCGCCGAAGCGCCGCCGCTTCACCGTCCGTCAGACCGCGCAGCTCCCGCTCCGTCTCGCCGTGCCGGGCGAGAACGGCCGCCATCGCGTCACGGGAGAGCCCGGGGTCCTCCCGTACCGCGTTCGCAAGGTCGATCAAGCGCTCACCGGGCCGGAATCCGCCCTCGGGTTCCCCGCGCTGCTTCATGTAACGCATCATATAGAGAAAGCGTTACCCATCGAGGGGGAGGCGGGCGAGCGACGCGGATGACGACGTACCTGGCCACGGCCTTCCTGGCCCGCTTCGCCGACGAAGGCGTAGGCATCGCGCTGGCCCTGCTGGCGGTGGAGCGGACGCCCGGCCACAGTCCGGCATTGGGCGCCTATGTCCTCACCGCCTGGCTGGCACCGCACGCGCTGGCGGCTCCGCTGGCCGGCGCACTGGCCGAACAGGCCGGAGTCCGGCGCCTGTTCCACGGCTGTGCGCTGGCCGTCTTCGGCGCGGCGATCGCCCTGCTGGGCCTGACGCTGGGACGGGCGTCGCTGTTGCTGACCCTGGCCGTCGCCGTGGTCGGCGGCAGCGTCGGCCCGGTCGTCACCGGCGGTCTCTCCAGCCTCCTCGCGCTGCTTCTCCCCGCCGGACAGGCCCGTACCCGCGCCTTCGCCCTGGACGCCACCACGTACAACGCCGCCGCCGTCACCGCACCGGCCGCCGTCAGCGCCACCACGGCGGCCGTCTCCGCGAGCCTGGCGACAGCCCTGCTTGCCGCCTCGGCCGGCGGCGCGGCCCTGCTCTCCACCGGCCTGCGACAGCCCACGGACCGGCACCCGCCGGTGGCACCCGGGCCCAGCCCCAACTCCAACGCCAGCCTCTGGCTTCGCGCTGTCACCATCGGCTTCCACGCCCTCTGGCGCGTCCCCCAGTTGCGTGCCATCACCCTGGCCACCTGCGTGGCCTTCCTCGGCGTCGGCGCGCTCCCCGTCATCGGCGTACTGCTCGCCCAGCAGCGGGGCGAACCCGGCGCGGGCGGGCTGCTGATGACCGCGTTCGCGGTGGGCGGGCTCGCCGGCTCGCTGGGGACAGCGCGGTGGCGCCGCGCACCGGCCCCGGCCCGGCTGGCCCTGCTCAGCCTGCTGATGACCGCCAGCGCGCTGGCAGGCGCGGCACTCGCGCCGCAACTCGCCGCCACCGTCGCGCTGTTCGCCCTCGCGGGGCTGGGCGACGGTCCGCTGCTGGCCGCCACCCTCCGCCTGCGGGCCGACCACGCACCCGACGGGGCTCGCGCCCAGGTCTTCACCCTGGGCGCCGGACTCAAGCTGACCTCGGCGGCGCTCGGCACCGCACTCGTCGGCACCCTCGCCCACCTCCCGGCCGGTGCCCTCACCCTCCTGGTCGCGGCGCTGCACTTGGCCGCCGGTGTGCTCCTGTGGGCCCTGGGCCCTGGGCCCTGGGCCCCGGGCGCCCTGGCAGAGGCGGCAGGGCCGTCAGCACCGCCGGGGCGTTGACGCCTGATCAAACCGGTGATCCCCTGTGGCCCGGGACCGGGCTGGTCGGCGGGATTCGGGATCGAGGAGGCAGGGTGCGAGTCGTCGTCATCGGGGCCGGGATCGTCGGTGCGGCCGCGGCGTACGAACTGGTACGCGCGGGTGCCGAGGCGGTCCTGGTCGACGCCGCCCACCAGGGCCGGGCAACCGCGGCGGGTGCGGGCATCATCTCCCCCTGGACCGGCCGGGCGGAGGACCCCCTCGGCGTGGCCGGCGCCGGGTACTACCCCGGCCTGCTCGCGGCCCTGGCCGAGGACGGCCGGTACGACGTCGGCCACCGTACGGTCGGCGCCCTCGTCCTGCTCCCGCCCGATGAGACGGCCGCCGAGCAGATCCGGGCCCGGGTGACGGCGCGCGCTGCGGCCGACCCGCACGCGGGCGAGGTCACCACCGTGGACGCCGCCGAAGCCCGGCGGCTGTTTCCGGCGCTGGGCCACAGCGGCAGCGGTTTCCAGGGCACGGCCCTCCACCTGTCCGGCGCCGCCCGGCTCGACGGCCGCAGGCTGCGGGCGGCTCTCGTCGCGGCGGCCGAACGGCACGGACTGCGCGTCCTCTCCGGTACGGCGAGCCTGGAGGCCCGAGACGGCCGGGTGCGGGGCGTAACGGTGGGCGGCGAGCCGGTGCCGGCCGACGCCGTGGTGGCCGCGGCAGGCGCCTGGTCGCCCGCGCTGCTGGGCCCTGCCGGGGTGCACATCGACGTCGTACCGCAGCGGGGCCAGATCGCGCACCTCCGGCTGCCCGGCGCCGACACCGCCAACTGGCCGGTGGTCCTGCCCGGCGGCAGCGGCCACTACCTGCTCACCTTCGACGACTCCCGCGTCGTCGTCGGCGCCACGCGCGAGGACGGCACCGGCTTCGACCACCGCGTCACGGCGGGCGGCCTCGCCGAAGTCCTCCGGCACGCCCTCACGGTGGCCCCCGGCCTGGCGGACGCCACGCATCTGGAGACCCGGGTCGGCTTCCGCCCGACCAGCCCGGACGGTCAGCCGCTGCTGGGGGCCCGGTTGCCGCGCTGGACGGCCTGGTGGTCGCGGGCGGCCTCGGCTCAGCGGGCCTGACGGCCGGCCCCTACGCGGGTGCCGTCGCCGCCCGCCTCGCCCTCGGCCACACCCCCGCCGCCGAGCTGGACCTGGCACCGTACGACCCCCAGCGCGAGATCCGGCCCTGACGTAGGCCGCGTCGCCCCCACGGACCGACGGGGGTCACCCCCTCGGCCCCCGCCACCTCGCGCGGCCACCCCGGGCGGGGGAGGGTGAGAGCGCCCGACATCCCACCCGTGAGGGGACCGCACGATGCGCATGCTGCTGAAGGCCAGGCTGGACACGGAAAAGGGCTCCGAGCTGATCGCGAGCGGCAAGATGGGCCAGGTGCTCGAATCCCTGCTGCAGCGACTCCAGCCGGAAGCCGCCTACTTCACCCCGGACAAAGGGCACCGAGCCTGTCTGTTCTTCTTCGACATGGAGGACTCCTCCCAACTGGTGACCTTCACCGAACCCCTCTTCAACGAACTGGGCGCCGAGGTCACGGTCCAGCCCGCGATGAACGTCGACGACGTCAAGCGCGGCCTGTCAGCCCTCAAGGGCTGAAGATTCGGCGGCACCGGCCGAGACGCCCGGAGCTGAGATGGCTGGTGTTCGCCGGAAGACTTCAGACCGGATCGGCCAGCTCCGCCCGCACGGTCTTGCCACTGGGCGGATAGGGGAGCGTCTCCCAGCGATCGGCGAGAGCGGCGACGAGCGCCAGGCCGTGACCGCTCGTCCGCAATGCATGGGGTGCGGTGTCCGATGACGGTGGAGGGTGCGGCCACAGCTCCCCGCGGGCATCGGTGACTTCCACCCGGAGGCGGGTGGCCGACGGGTCGAAGGCGAGCGTGAGCCGGAAGCTGCGGCCGGGCACCCGGCCGTGGAGCGCGGCGTTGGCAGCAAGCTCCGCAACGACGACTTCAGCACGCTCCGTAATGTTCTCCGGGACGCCCCAGGAGCGGAGTTCGGCCATGCCGAGCAGCCGGGCGAGCCGGGCGCCACGCCGGGTGGATGAGAGCAGCTGAGTGAAGGTGCGAGTCGCCGCGTCGAGTTGGGGAACGGTTCGGTCCATGGAGTCAGCGTGGCGTCCGGAAACCGATGGGTGCGAGCGTGGCGCCTCGTACGCGGAGTGAGCGTACGGGCACTTTCGGTGGACAGTACGCAGAAGAGGCCGTCACGCTGAGTCGTGAGTGTGACGGCCGTGAGGAGCCGTCGCGGTACGGACGGAGAGGGGCGGGGCATGGACATCGCCGAGGAAGACGCCGACGGGCGGCCGGTTCCTGAGGGGGAGTGGGAGCGGGAACCCCACCCGTCGGACAGCTTGCGCACCTTCGGCGCGGTCGTCCAGGCCCTGCGCGAACACGCGGGACTCAGCCGCGCTGAACTGGCCGCCCTTGTGCGGTTCTCCAAGCACACGGTGGAGTCCGTCGAGTTGGGACGCCGCATGCCCGACGACGAGTTCGTGGAGCGCGCGGAAGCTGCGCTGGGCAACACCGGCGCCCTACGGAAAGCCGCCCGCCACCTCACCCGTGGCGAGGCGGGGCTTGCCGCCTGGTTCCGCCGCTGGGCCCGACTGGAGCGGAAGGCGGTGAGCCTGTGCACCTACGAGTGCCGACTGGTGCCTGGGCTGTTGCAGTCGGAGGCGTATGCGCGGGCGGTTTTTGACGGCACGATTCCGCTGCGGGCCGATGAGGAGATGGAGACGCAGCTCACCGCACGACTGGAGCGTCAGGCGATGATGCGGGAGCGACCGAAGGTGCCGTTCAGTTTCATCGTCGAGGAGCACGTGTTCCGGCGGCGGTTCGGTGATGCGGAGGCGATGCGCGAGATGCTCGAGCACGTCCTGGAGCGCAGTGCCCCGAGGAATGTGACGCTTCAAGTGGTCCCGCTGGAGGTTGGACTGCATGCGTGTCTGGACGGGCCTGTGCGAATCTTGGAGACGCCTGCCGGGCAGCGGCTCTGCTACTCCGAAGGGCAGCGAAACGGGCGGCTGATCTCCGACCGAAAAGAGGTGAGGCTCCTCTGTCAGCGCTATGACACACTGCGGTCGCAGGCCCTGAGCCCCTCGGATTCCCGGGCCTTGCTGGAGCGATTGCGAGGAGAGCTATGAGCAGCGGTATGACGGAACTTGCCTGGTTCAAGTCCAGCTACAGCGGCAGTGACGGCGACGACTGTGTGGAGGTTGCGATCGCCGAACAGGTCGTCCACGTGCGGGATTCCAAGGATGTGTCCCGTCAGCCGTTCTCGGTGGGCCGTGAGGGCTGGAGCCGGTTCGTGCGGTTCGCGTCGGGACGGTAAGGGGAGCGACTTCGAGGAGAGCTATGAGCAGCGGTACGACGGAACTTGCCTGGTTCAAGTCCAGCTACAGCGGCACGCAAGGTGACAGCTGCGTGGAGGTTGCGATCGCTGAACGGGCCGTTCACGTGCGGGACTCCAAGGATGTGTCCCGTCAGCCGTTCTCGGTGGGCCGTGAGGGCTGGAGCCACTTCGTGCGGTTCGCGTCGGGGCGCTGAGGGCGTTTCGCGGGCCCTCGGCCCTGTAGCCTCCACCGGATGGCGACCGAGGTGGGTGTGATCGAACGGATCTGGCGGTATCCGATCAAGTCGACAGGGGGCGAGGTGCTCCACCGGGCGGAGGTGGAGGCCAGGGGACTTGTCGGTGACCGTCTCTTCGCGGTGCGCGACGCTCAGGGAAAGTTCGGCTCAGGGAAGAACACCCGCCGCTTCCGCAGGATGCCGGGCCTGCTGCAGCTGCGTTCCCACTATCTGGACGATGGCGGTGAGCCTGAACTGCTCGACCCGCAGGGGGCGGTGGTACCGGATCCGAGTGCCTATCTTCGCCGTTATCTCGGTCGCGACGACGTCGAGGTGGCTCGCGAGGGGGCGATCTCCCACTTCGACCAGCTGCCTGTCAGCGTGCTGACCACGGCCACCCTTGACTGGGTGCGTTCGTCGGTGCCGGACGTTCCCGTCGATGAGCGACGTTTCCGCCCGAACCTCCTGGTACGCACACCACCTGGCACTCCTGCCTTCGTGGAGGACGAGTGGTTCGGAAGCAAGGCGCGGATAGGCGACGAGGTATGCATGGAGTTCGTGCGGTCGAGCGAGCGATGCGTGATGACGAACGCGGCTCAGCAGGACCTGCCGCATTCCCCGCTGGTATTGCGGGCCATCACGAAAGCGCACGACATGCGGCTGGACGGACTCGCCACGGTCCTGGCACCGGGACAGGTGCGGGCCGGCGACCCCCTTGTTCTGCTCTAGGGCGCAAGTCCGTCCCGGCGCCCCCCGGCGCCGCCGACACCGCTATCTCACTGCGACGGCTGTCAGATGTCCCGGAAGAGACCAGCCAGCGCGGTGACCCGCCACGATGAGGGGGATTTGGTCGTTGACCTGCGCGAATGGTCTTTCAGTTGTTTCATGCTCGTGCCGGTTGATGAAGCCGGAAGTCCCAGAAAAGTCCAGAGGACTCCCACGGCTGACGGGCACTCTTTCGGTTCTACTCGACGTAGGGCAGCGCGGCGGGGTCGGGGCTGTGCACTGGAGGTCGGCCATGTTCCTCCGGGGCCCGCCAGCAGCCGTGCTCCGCGAGCGGAGAGCACGGCTGCTGGC
>NZ_JADKMA010000081.1 GCF_017676365.1 Streptomyces oryzae | reverse complement strand
CCTGCGCGCCACCCCGGACGAGAACTTCCCCGCCCCCCAGGCCGTCTCGGACGCCCACCTCCGCACCCTCCTCGACCCCGCGAACCACGCCAGCCCCTGGAACCAGGCACCCTGGCACGTGATCAGCCTCCCCGACCGCCCCCTCTGAGCCGCGGGGGAACACAACGGTGCCGGGCCACCGCAAGGAGCGGCGGCCCGGCGCCGGCCCGTGACCGGTCAGCGGGCGAGCAGCTGGGCGCAGCGGATCAGGCCCAGGTGGGAGTACGCCTGGGGGTGGTTGCCCAGGGAGCGCTCCGCGATCGGGTCGTACTCCTCGGAGAGGAGCCCGGTGGGACCGGCCGTGTCGACGATCTGCTGGAACAGCTCCCCCGCCTCGGTGCGGCGGCCGGTGAGCAGATACGCCTCGATCAGCCAGGCCGCGCACAGGTGGAAGCCGCCCTCGTCGCCGGGCAGGCCGTCGTCACGCCGGTAGCGGTAGACCGTCGAGCCGCTGCGCAGTTCGGACTCGATGGCCGTGACGGTGGCGGCGAACCGCTCGTCGGTCGGGTCGATCAGGCCGGAGAGCCCGACGTGCAGGGACGCCGCGTCGAGGTCGAGTCCGTCGTAGGCCGTGGTGAACGACTGGGCTTCCGGGCTCCAGCCGTTGTCGAGGACGTCCTTGGCGATCCGGTCCCGCAGCGGTACCCAGGACGGGTCGGCGCTGCGGTCGTAGATCTCGGCGAGCTTCACCGCGCGGTCCAGGGTCACCCAGCACATGACCTTGGAGTAGACGTGGTGCCGGGGCTTGTCACGCTCCTCCCAGATGCCGTGGTCGGGCTCGCTCCAGCGCCGGGAGACGGCCGCGGCCATGCCCTCGACCAGCTCCCAGTCGCGGTCGCGGATCCGGCCGGTGGCCTCGGCCAGGTGGGCGACGAGCTCCACCACGGGCCCGAACACATCGAGCTGTACCTGCTGGTCGGCGAGGTTGCCGACCCGGACCGGCCGGGAGCCCGCGTAGCCGGGAAGGCCGTCGATCACGGCCTCCGGGCCCAGCCCCGTGCCCTGGAGGGTGTAGAGGGGGTGCAGCCGCTCGGGTCCTGGCAGCGTGTCCAGTACGCGGTGCAGCCAGTCGAGGAACGCCTCGGCCTCTGCCGTGGAGCCCAGGGTGACCAGCGCCTGCGCGGTCATCGAGCCGTCGCGCACCCAGCAGTAGCGGTAGTCCCAGTTGCGGACGCCGCCGATCTCCTCGGGCAGCGAGGTGGTGGCCGCGGCCATGATGCCGCCGGTGTCGGAATCGCACAGGCCCCGGAGGGTGAGCGCCGAGCGGGCCACCAGGTCGCGTTCGAAGCCGGGCAGCTTGAGCTTGCTCAGCCAGTCCGACCAGTACCGGTCGGCACCCGCGCGGCGGTCCTCCTCCGGTGTCGTGGCAGCCGTCAGATCGTCGGTGCCGCACCGCAGCTCCAGCACGACCGGATGGCCTTCGGAGAGTTCCACCACGGCGTGCGCCGTCTCGTTCACCCCGTCGGAGGTGACCTCCCAGCGCACCCCTGGGGAGCGCAGCACCATCGGCTCCGCCGTTCCGAGGATGCGCAGGCCCTCCGCCTCCGGCACCAGCCGTACCGGCACCTGGCCGAACTCGGGGCGCGGGGCGAACTCGACGGCGACCGCGGTGCTGCCGGTGAGCACCCGGACCAGCTGGGTGCGGTGTCCGGGCAGCCCGTGCTCGAGGTAGTCGGTCACCAGGAGACGGGACCAGCGGGTCTCGACGGTCATCGTCCCGGGTACATAGCGCTGCCCCAGCGGCAGCGGGCTGCGCGGTGCGCCGCCTGCCGGGTTCGCGGCGCCTGCCGCGCGGCGGCCTGCGAGGGAGTGGGGCCGGACGGAGAAGTGTCCTGCGCCGGGGCCGCCCAGCAGGTCGGCGAAGACCGCTGCGGAGTCGGGGCCCGGGTGGCACATCCAGGTCAGCCGGGCGTCCGGGGTCAGCAGGGCTACGGTGCGCTCGTTGGCCAGCATGGTCAGCCGCTCGATCGGCGGGCTCTGCTGGCCGTAGAGCCAGGCACGCCGCTCCTCCAGCAGGAACGCGAGCGCGGTGGCGACGTCGGTGGCGTCGGAGATGCGGTACTGGGCACCGGTGTCGCCCTCACCGACCTTGATCCCGACGTCCGGCCCCTGCAGGCGGGCGAAGGCACGCTCGTCGGTGGTGTCGTCACCGAAGTAGACCGCCGCGCTGGCACCCACCTGGTGGCGGAGCGTGTCCAGCGCGTTGCCCTTGTCGGTCGCTATCACCGACAGCTCGATGACGGCCTTGCCCTCGGTGACGTGTATGCCCTGCCAGGTGGCCGGGCCGGAGCGGACCGCTTCCAGGGCCCGCTGTGCCGTCCCGGCCTCGGCGCGCCGCAGATGCACCGCGACACCGGCCGGCTTGGGCTCCAGCGTGACGCCGGCCGCCTGCGCCGAGATCTCCTCCAGCTCACGCTGCAGCTCGGCCCGCAGCCTGGCCGCCTCGGGCTCGAGCTGGTGGACGAAGCCGATGTCGAACTCCGAACCGTGGCTGCCCACCAGATGCACCTCGGCGGGCAGCCGGGAGAGGGTGGCCAAGTCGCGCAGCGCGCGCCCCGAGATCAGCGCAGCGGTGGTGGCGGGCAGCGCAGCGAGCGAGCGCAGCGCGTGCACGGACTCGGGCACCGGCCTGGCCTGCGCCGGATCGGGGACGATCGGCGCGAACGTACCGTCGTAGTCGCTGGCGACCAGCAGACGCGGGGTCCGGGCGAGCTGCACGAGGGCGCGCCGGAGCTCGGCGGGCAGGGCTTCGGCGGTCAACGCCTCACTCTCCAAGGTGTGTGGTGGAACGGGGGGGGAAGCAGCAGTGATCGTGGCATGGGCGTGCGCGGGCGGTCCCGCCGGGCCGGGGCTTCGAGCACCTCGGGCACGAGGGCCTCGCCGAGCCTACGGTCTCCTTCGCCCTCGGGGTGAAAGCCGTGGCGGGGCCGGCAGCAGTACGCGAGGGGCGGTCCCGTCGGGGCCGCAGGTGCCGGAGTCGCCGAAGCAGAGGACCGTCTCGGGTTCCCTGAGCTGCTGGGTCCCCCAACGGCCGTTGGCCCGGGCCCGGTTGAAGGTCCCGGTCGTTGGCTGCACTGTCACGCGTCGAAGGCTAAGCAGCCGTCGCAGCCCCAGTCAACACTTTGATCGAAGCACTTCGAAAGGCTCTTCGACCAGCGGCGAGCCGACAGGCCCGGTGTTCGGCTGGAGGAGCCGCACCGCGCCGGTCAGGCCGTACGGTAGCGGGTCAGGCCGTGCCGCGCCGAACGTAGGAGAGTTCGAGACGGGTGCTCTGGATCGGCCGGTCCGGCTCCCGCACCCGGTCGAGCAGTATCTGCGCGGCGACGCGGCCCGACTCCCGGAACGGCTGCCGCACCGTGGTCAGGTCCAGCGCCTCGGCGAGGTCGCCGTCGTCGAAGCCGACCACCGCGAGATCGCCGGGAATGCGCAGGCCGCGGGCGCGCGCGGCGCGCAGCACACCGGCCGCCAGATAGTCGTCGTGGGCGAAGACGGCCGTCGGCGGCTCCTCGGCGTCCAGCAGTTCCCCGGCGGCCTGGGCCGCGGCGTCCACGCTGTTCTCGACCAGCCGTACGCGGGAGTCCGGCAGGTCCGCCCCCGCCGCGTCGCGCAGCCCGGCCCGGAAGCCCGCAAGCCGCTCCTGGCACTGCGAGGCGAAGTCCGGGGCCGCCTGGGTCTCGCCGACGAAGCCGAACCGGGTGTGCCCCGCGGCGGTCAGCTCCTCGGCGACCAGCCGGCCGCCGGCCGCGTCGTCGATGCTGACGCTGCTGAACTCGGCGCGTGCCAGCTCCACCAGCACGGTCGGCAGCGTCTTGCCCCGCAGCCGTCCGGCCACGTCGGGGGCGAGCGGGAGGGACATGACGATCAGGCCGTCCAGCCGGTGTGTGAGCGGAAGGCCGGCCAGCACGGGTGCGGCAGCGGCGGCGGAGATCTGGTCGTGGACGACCACCTCGTACTCCAGGCCGTTGACGGCCTCCAGCACGCCTTCGAGCCGCCGGGCGAACGTCGGGTATGTGGTGAACGGCGCCATGACCCCGATCCGCCCCAGCCGTTTTCGGGCCCGGGACGCCGCTTCGGCGCGGGGTGTGAAACCGAGTTCGTCGATGGCGGTCATGATGCGGCTCAGCGTGGTGGCGCGCACCTTCGACGGCGCGTTGAGAGCCAACGAGACGGTGGAGATGCTGACTTGGGCGCGCTCGGCGACGTCGTAGATGGTGGCCCGGCTCATCCCCGAATCCTCCCTCACTCCCGGTGCACGGCGCGGGCACCCCTGGCGGACACAGCGACGCAACGCTATCAAGCTTCATCGAAGTGCTTCGATTCCGGTGCGTCGAATCTCAAGCCGCGCGAAGGAGTCCGCCCCCTGCGGCCGGGGGCTGCTCGCCGGCGCCGTCGCGTAGCACCCCGGTGCGGGCGCTCCGGCACATCCGGCCGGAGCGCCCGCACGGTACGGCGCTGGTCAGCGCTGGGTCAGCGCCGCTGGTCAGCGCTGCTGGTAGGCGAGCCAGACCTGCCCCGTGTGGAAGGGCATCCGCTTTCCGTTGGAGAGGGTGTAGGTGGTGTCGCCTGTCGCGCTCTTGCGCTCCCACTTGGTCGTGAACGCCTTGCCGTCGCGCAGCACTGTCGCCTCACCGCTGCCGACGGTCTTGATGTACGGCGTCTCGCCGCTGGAGTCCGGGGGCATGTCCGTCTTCTGGATGATCACGGTCCTGCCGCCGAGCCGCTTGCCCGATGTGCCCTTCGCGGGCTCGCCGTCGAAGGAGACCAGCCACCGGCCCTCCTTCGCCGACCAGGTGAACGTGGTGCGGGACGAACCGTAGTCCACCGTCTGCTCGTCGGTCGGTTTCCCGCCACTCGGCTCGGCACCGAAACGGAAGCCGATGTCGCTGGCCTTGCTGGCCTTCGGCGCCTTTCCGAGGATCTTGTCGGGGTGGCCGTAGAGGTTATGCGGGGGCTCGTTGTCGCCGCCCCGCTCGTACACGTCGGGGAAGTCGTCGTGCGAGACCCCGTACAGCGGGGACTTCTTGATCTTGTCCACGACCGCCTTGCGCGCACCGGAGTAGGCGAGTGCGGGGCGCTGGAACATCTGCATCTGCTCGACGTTGTACTCGCGGGCGCTGCGCACCGGCCCCATGGTGTCGGGGTAGTGGCTGGAGTAGATCGCGAACAGTCTGCCGAGCCCGCCCTCGACCTTCTCCACGCCGACGATGTCGGCGTCTTCGAGCGCCGTCTGCGGACGTGCGTCCTTATGGTTGTCGATCTTCACCGCGAGGACGGGGTTCTCCTTCGCCGGGAGCCCGGTGAACGGCGAGGTGAACTCGGCCTTCCGCTGCCCGTGGCCGGCCTTGGCGTCGCCCTCGTACGCGGCGAAGGACGGGGTCGCCACCACGGCGGCCACCAGCCCTCCGGCCACCGCCAGCGCGGTCAGCACCAGGCGGGTGCGGCGCGGGCGTATGCGTATCGGGCCTTTCTCGTCGCCCGAGGGGGAGGGTGGTTGGGTGGAGCTGCCTTCCATGAACGGGCCTCCTGTGGGGGGAACTTCTGTGGGGAGAGCCCACCTCACCTCCCCTCGGCCCATGACGTCAATACCCGGTACGGAGCCGGGAGTCGGCGCCGCGTGTAGTTCAACTGCCGTGCTTCCAGGGCAGGTTGCTCGACCGCACGCCGCGCGCAGCCCGATCCATGTGCCGGCCGGCTGGTGAGCCCGGGAGTCGGCGACCGCGCACTCGCCCGGAAGGAGCAGCTGCCCGGCCGTCCCGCCCGTGACGCACCCACCGTGTGCGCTATCCGACTGGTGTGCCCGTCCACGGCTGCGGCGATGCGGGGCACCCGGGCATCGGCACGGCACGCTTGCGGAGCGGGCCGGGCTGGTCCGCGCCGGAAGCGCTTCCGGTAGCTCCACGCCACGTCAGCACGTCGCCACGTCGCGCGCTTCGGGAGGTTCCGGGTGGACAAGCTGCCGATCATCTACGTACGGGGATACGCCGGGCCGACGGCCGGTATCGACGACGTGGTGGACGATCCCTTCTACGGGTTCAACCGCGGCGCCACCCACGTGCGTGTCGGAGGAGACGGCGACCCCCACTTCTACCAGTTCGAGGGCCCGCTGCTGCGCTTGATGGGCGACGAGGGCTATCAGCTGCTCGTGCAGGGCGACCAGCACCGGTACCTCCTCGGCTCGGCCGACGCGGCGCTTCCGCCGGCCTCGCTGTGGGTGTACCGGTTCTACGACCAGGCGGCGACCACCTTTCTTCCGCCCCCGCACGAGAACGTGTTCGAGCGTCTGTGGAGCAAGGTGCATCACTGGGTGACCGCCGACGGTTTCAACATCGAGGCCGCCGCCACCGGACTGTACGACCTGATCACACTGATCCGGCAGAAGACCGGAGCCCCCAAGGTCCACCTCGTGGCCCATTCGATGGGCGGGCTGGTCGTGCGCTGCATGATGCAGAAGATCTGCTTCCGGCCCCAGGAGGACGGCCGGTCCCGGCTGCCTGCGAAGGACCTGGTGGCGAAGTTCTTCACCTACGGCACCCCGCACGGCGGTATCGACTTCCAGCTCGACGCCTTCGACTGGGCGCAGCAGACCTTCGGTCCGGCCGGTTCGGACATCTTCGCCCCGGAGAAGATGTACGGATACCTGGAGCCCGGGGCGCGGTTCGGCGACACTCCCCCACGCTCGTCCGGCTTCGACCCGCAGACCGTGCCGGAGGAGGCTTTCGCGGCCGAGGACATCTTCTGTCTCGTGGGCACCAACTCCAAGGACTACGGGCCCGCCCGGCTCACCGTCGGGCCCAAGAGCGACGGCCTGGTGCGCATCGACCACGCCTATGTGCGCCGCGCTCACCGCGCCTACGTCCACCGTTCCCACTCCGGTCCGTACGGCGAGGTGAATTCCGAAGAGGGCTATCAGAACCTGCGGCGCTTCCTGTTCGGGCCCTGGCAGGTCGCCCTCGGTCTCGCGGGCCTGCCTGCCGCCGGGGACGACGAGCAGTGGCAGGCGGACATGCGCCTGGCCATCCGCGGGCTGCCGGTCATCGTCAGCGAACAGCAGGCTTCCCACTGGTGCCCGATTCAGCTCAGCCAGGAGATCCGGCGTCTGGACGGGAAGCCCGACCGCACCGTTCCGCTGGCCGGCACCTTTCTCCTGGAGCCCGCTCACTCCGAGCCGGGGATGCCCTCCGACAAGAGCGCCGCCCCGCGCATGCGCTACAGCCTCACTCTGCGGGTGTTCAAACTGGACGGACACAACGGCCACTTCCGCTTCGCCGATCACCTGGAGCAGGTCCCGGCCTGGAGCGACACCCTCATCGTCGACATCGGGCCCGCCTCCCAGGGGGACGAGGCCGGGGCATGGGCGGCGTGGAACTCCATGGTCGAGGGCTCCAGCGACCGCTTCGACCCGATCACCGAGGGCCTGCCCACGGCACAGCGGCGCCCGGTGGCGGTGGAGCGGGAGGGCGAGGACTACTTCTGCCGTATCGACCTGCCCCCCACCGCCCGCGCTCTCCCGGTACTGGGCGCGGACGCCGCGGTGCGGATCCATGTGCATGACCGCCGCACCGCTCGGTGAGCGATGCAGGGCCTTTTGATCGATGGCTGTTCATGAGCGGGATGGCTGTTCATGAGCAGCCGGCCGGCAGTCCTCGTCCGTCCGGCGCGCGTCAGCGGCTCTTGCCCGCCCAGCGCAGCAGTTCGCCGGCCGGCAGCGTGTTGACGACGCGCTCGGCCGGGACGCCGCACTCCGCGGCGCGGAGGCAGCCGCCCGGCTGCCAGTCGAGCTGGCCGGGGGCGTGTGCGTCGGTGTCGATGGCGAAGTACGCCTGAGCCGCGAGCGCCTGCCGCAGCAGCCGGCGCGGTGGATCGCTGCGCTCCGGACGGCAGTTGATCTCCACTGCCGTACCGGACTCCGCGCAGGCCGCGAACACCTCTTCCGCGTCGAACTCCGACTCCGGCCGGCCCCTTCCCGACAACAGCCTCCCGGTGCAGTGCCCGAGGATGTTCACCAGTGGGTGCCGGACGGCGCGGACCATCCGCCGCGTCATCTGCTCCCTCGGCGTCCGCAGCCCCGAATGCACCGAGGCCACCACCACGTCGAGCCGGGCCAGCAGCTCTTCGTCCTGGTCCAGGGAGCCGTCCTCCAGGATGTCGCACTCGATACCGGTCAGCAGCCGGAAGGGCGACAGCTGCTCGCTGACCTGCGCGACCACCTCCAGCTGCGCACGCAGCCGGTCAGCGGACAAGCCGCGGGCGATCGTCAGCCGCGGCGAGTGGTCGGTGAGCACCGCCCACTCGTGCCCGAGCGCCTTCGCCGTCGCGGCCATCTCCTCGATGGAACTGCCGCCATCCGACCAGTCCGAGTGCAGATGACAGTCGCCGCGCAGCGCCGCCCGCAGCTCCCGCGCCGCCTCGGGCAGCGGGGGCTCCCGCTCCGATTCGGCCTCCAGCTTCGCCAGATAGCGCGGTACGCCGCCCTCCAGCGCCTCCCGTACGACCTGTGCGGTCCGGGGGCCCACTCCCTTGAGCGATTCCAGCGAGCCGGCCGCCGCCCGCTCCTCGGCCTCCCCCGCCGGGAGCCCGGCCACCACCTGCGCGGCAGTGCGGAAGGCCCGTACGCGGTACGTCGGCGCCTGAGCACGCTCCAGCAGGAACGCGATCCGCTCCAACGCCCTCTGCGGCTCCATGTCTGCACCTTCCCCGGCCGGACCACCAGCCGTCCTTTCGCCTCGCACACAAGGCGTCACACTGCGCGCAGGCGGCGTCCCGCTGCCCGCTCGCTCGCCCACCTTGCCCCGATTTACGCTGGTAGTACCCGTACTCGGGATGGTAGGTGCCGTCATGCTCCAAGCACTGATAGCTGTCATCGTCGTCGTGGGCGTACTGGCCGCCATAGGGCTCATGGCAGCAGTCCGCGTCATCAAGCAGTACGAGCGAGGCGTCGTGCTGCGCTTCGGGCGGTTGCGCCGCGAGATCCGGGGGCCAGGGCTGACGCTCATCGCGCCTTTCGTCGACCACCTGCGCAAGGTGAACATGCAGATCGTCACCATGCCCGTGCCGGCCCAGGAGGGCATCACACGGGACAACGTGACGGTGCGCGTGGACGCCGTCGTCTACTTCAAGGTGGTGGAGCCGGCCGACGCGGTCATCCGGGTGGAGAACTACCAGTTCGCCGTCTCCCAGATGGCCCAGACGTCCCTCCGGTCGATCATCGGTAAGAGCGACCTGGACGATCTGCTCTCCAACCGGGAGAAGCTCAACCAGGGTCTGGAGCTGATGATCGACAGCCCCGCTGTCGACTGGGGTGTGCAGATCGACCGGGTGGAGATCAAGGACGTGTCGCTGCCGGACACCATGAAACGGTCCATGGCTCGCCAGGCCGAGGCGCACCGCGAGCGCCGGGCGCGCGTCATCAACGCGGATGCCGAGCTCCAGGCGTCGAAGCGGCTGGCCGAAGCGGCGCAGCAGATGGCCGTCCAGCCCGCGGCTCTGCAGCTGAGGCTGCTGCAGACCATCACGGCCGTCGCCGCCGAGAAGAATTCCACCCTCGTGCTCCCCTTCCCCGTCGAGCTGCTGCGCTTCCTGGAGCGCGCACAGCAGCCCGAGGCCGAGGCAGAGGCCGCCGAGACAGAGGCCGAGGACACCGAGGCCGCCTCCATGCCGGACTCGGGTCCCTCCAGGGCCGAGGCCGCACTGGCTGCCGCCGCCGAGGAGGCGGAGACCCGCGGTGCCGGCACCCGGCGTGAGCCGGAGCAGGAGGTCGCCGCCACCTTCCGGCCCGCGGCCCGGCGATCCCGCACCGGGAGGGGCGGTGAGCCGGACACCACGTTCGGCGGTCCGCTGCCGCCGGACCCGTCGGCGCCGCTCCGCGACCCTGCCATGGTGCTGCCGGAGCTTCAGGTGACGGGCCTTCCGACCGCCGAGGATGTCGAGGGCGTCCGGGGTGTCGAGGACATCGGGGACGCCGAGGAAGCCGGCCGGCAGAGGGAGCAGGAGGAGCAGCCGGAGCACGCGCACTCCGGCCGCAGCAGGCGCCGCCATTCGAGGTGAGGGCACCCGCAGCCCGCACAGTCGGCAAGAAGGCACCCTCACCGGGCCAAGAACCGGCGGCAGCCGTCAGCCGATCGGGGGACGCAACAGCTCCCGGGGCCGTCCCCGGGGCTCCTCCCTCGGCCAGTTGGCGGCTGCCGCGGTTTGTGCGGAGCCCGGCGGAGTGATCCATGGAGCCGACGAGTTCCGTCCGGACGGCGAGGAGGCGGCTGAGGGATGCCGGAGTTCGACCGCGGGCCGACGGCCCAGTTCGCCGAGCTGTTCGCGCAAGTGCCCGACCCGCCCGTCGAGTCCGCGTTCTGGTACGACTGGGGGCCGGTCTTCTACCGCGGCAGGCTGGACGGTTCAGCGCGGGTGCTGATCGTCGCCTCGGACCCGGGGCCGACCGAGCGGATCGCCGGGCGCAGCCTCGTCGGCAACGCCGGCCAGCGGGTGCAGGGCTTCCTCACCAAGCTGGGGCTGACCCGCTCCTACGTCTGTCTGAATGCCTGGGCCTACGCGGTGCACCCGAGCCAGGCGTTCGCGATGAAGGACCGGCTGGCGGAACCGGCGCAGACGCAGTGGCGCAACGCGGTCTTCGACCGGGCGACCGACCCGACGCTCCAGGCCGTCGTCGCCATGGGGTTCATGGCCCAGGAGGCGGTGCGGCTGTGGACGTCACGGCCGCAGGTCACAGTGGTCGAGGTGCCCCATCCCTCCAGCCACGACCCCGAGGCGCTGCTGAGTGCCTGGCACGATGCCGTTGGACAGCTGCGGCAGGTCGTGACACCGGACGACGACGGTGACAACAGCGGTGCCAACTACGGCGCGGACTTCGCCGAGGCCGACTACAGCCCGATCCCCCGGCGCGACCTGCCCTTCGGTACGCCCGCGTTCCTGGGCGACGACGCGTGGGTGCGCGCCAGGCCGAGCGGAGCGCAGAACTCCGTCAGCCGCCCGTCGCCGGACGACGGGCACACGCTGGTCTGGAAGGCGCCGGACTGATGGCGCTCGTACTCCGCGGCACGGTCGTCACCTTCGACGACGAGCACCGGATCCTGGACCCCGGCGCCGTGTACGTCGGCGACGACGGCCGGCTGGCCGCGGTGCGGGCGGCCGGACAGGATCCGCCCGCGGGGTTCTCCGGCGCGCCGCGGATCGACACGGAGGCGCTGATCCTCCCCGGTCTGATCGACCTCCACAATCACATCGCGTACAACACGCTCCCGCTGTGGGAGGCGGTCGGCGTGCCCTACCCGCACCACGACCGCTGGGTCCGCGAGCAGCGTCCGCCCGACTACTCCACCTCCGTCACCTGGCCCAACAAGGTGCTCGGCCACGCGGCGCCCGAGGCGCTGGTCAAATACGTCGAGGTGAAAGCACTGGTCGGCGGTACAACGGCGATCCAGGGCGCCCCGCACTCCACCCGCGCCGTCGACGGCTGGCTGCTGCGGATCATCGACAACGAGAAGCTGCCGACGGGCACCGACATGGTGATGACCGCGGCGCTCCAGCTCGACGCCGAGGAGCTGCGCGACAACCGCGCCGGCCGGCTCGACGGCACGCGCGTGCTGATCTACCACGTCGCGGAGGGCATGCGCGGCTCGGCCGTGCACGACGAGTTCGAGGATCTCGCACCGTGTCTGAAACCGGGCCTGATCGGCGTGCACGGCACCGCGCTGACCGGCGGCGACTTCGCAACCTGGCAGGAGGCGGTGGCGGCGGTCGACGCAGCGGAGCGGGGGACGGTCGTATGGTCGCCGTTCTCCAACTACTGGCTGTACCACGAGACAACGGACGTGGTGGACGCGGACCGGAAGGGGCTGCGGATCGCGCTCGGCTCCGACTGGTCGCCGTCGGGTACCAAGCATGTGCTCGGCGAGCTGAAGGTCGCCGACGCCGTCAACCGGCACGAGCTGGACGGGCACTTCAGCGACCGGGAGCTGTGCGACATGGTCACCGCCAACCCCGGCGATGCGCTGGCGACCGCCTGGGGGCCGCAGGTGGGCAGGCTGCGCCGGGGCAGCGCGGCTGACCTTCTCGTACTCGAACGCCACGACCCGGAGCGGGGCGTATACCGCAATGTGATCGACGCGACCGAGCGGCATGTACGGCTGGTGCTGGTGCGCGGCCGGCCGTTCTACGGGACTCCGGGGCTGATGACCGCCGCCGGTGCGACACACACCGACACCCTCACGGTGGCCGGACTCAAGCGCCGGGTCGCGGTACGGCAGCAGGACCGGGGCGACGCCACCCTCGACTGGCCCGGCGTCAAGCGCGCGCTGGAGAAGGTGCGCACCGATCCGGTGGCCGCCTGGCGGGCCGCGCAGGACGCGCTCGCGGACTGGGGCGGGCCGCTGGACGACCCCGAGGCGCCGCTCGTGCTGTTCGGCGACATGCCGGAAGGCGACGTGGGCGAGTTCGCCGCCGCCGCGGAGGTTCCGCAGGACCTGGTCGTACCGCGCCTGGACCCGCTGACGCACGACGCCGCGTACTTCGCCGCCGTGGCCCGCAGCGGTGTGCCCCAGCTCCAGCACCTCGCGGAGTACTACACATGAGCACGACGGTGGCGCAGCCGGCCCGCACCCTGCCGGACTCGACCGGGCTCGACGCCTTCCTGGACCGGGCCGCCGCCGACCCGCTGCCGCTCGCGGACCGCTACCGGCTGGTGGCCGCGGCCCGGGTGCTGCTCGAAGAGCTGTATGTGCACCTTCCGCTCAAACGCGCGATGCACGCCACCGACCCGGTCCAGCGCCTGCGACTGCTGGAGCGCCGGCTGCGGCCGCTCAGCGAGCCGCAATTCCACGCCGAACTCGCGGGTGTCTTCCGGGAGTTGCGGGACCTGCACACGGTCTACCAGCTGCCGGACCCCTACCGCGGCCATGTGGCGACGCTGGGTTTCCTCGTCGAGCGCTACGTCGATCCGGACGGCACGCCGCACCACATCGTCTCCAAACTGGACCGCTCGCTGGCGCACGCGGGATTCGACGTCGGCGCCGAGCTGGAGACCTGGAACGGTGTGCCGATCGAGCGCGCGATCGAGCGCAACGCGGCAGCGCAGGCGGGTTCCAACCCGGACGCGCGCCTGGCGCGAGGGCTGGAGTCGCTGACGCTGCGCTCGCTGCGCACCGGTCCCCCGCCGGACGAGCGCTGGGTGCTGCTGACGTACCGCACCCGTGCCGGGCGCCGCCGCGAGACGCGTATCCCGTGGCGGGTACGCGCCGCCGAGCGGCGCGCGGGCCGCGCGCAGGACCCGGTGCCCACACTGGCCACCAGCCTCGGCATCGACGCGGGGAACGAGGCCACGCGGCAGATCAAGCGCGCGCTGTTCGCCCCGCCCCAGGCGCGGCGCCCCTCTCCGCGCGCCTTCCGCGGTGTGGTCGCCTACCGGACGCTGCGGCTGCGCGGCCGCCCGTACGGGTATCTGCGGATCTTCTCGTTCAACGTCTCGGGGGCCAGGCTGTTCACCGAGCAGCTGGCGCGGATCACGGAGCGCGCTCCGGCGGGAGGGCTGATCGTGGACATCCGCGGCAACCCCGGTGGCCATCTCCCGGCGGCGGAGTCCGCTTTGCAGCTGCTGAGCGGGCATCCCGTCGTGCCGGTCAGCTTCTCGCTGCCGACCACGCGCGCCGCCCTCGTGCTGGCCAGGTCCAACCCGGGCTTCCGCGTCTGGTCGAGCTCGATCCGCGCCGCCGTGGAGACGGGTGAGGTGCACTCGCAGGGCTTCCCGCTCACCGACCCCGAAGCGGTCACGGCCGGTCTGCCGCGCTACACCGGGCCGAAGGTGCTGATCACCGACGCGCTGTGCTACTCGGCAGCCGACGTCTTCGCCGCCGGATTCCAGGACAACGGGCTCGGGCCCGTGCTGGGGACCGCGTGGCGGACCGGGGCAGGCGGTGCCAACGTGTGGACGCACGAACTGCTGCGCGTATGGCTGCCCGAGCTGCTCGGGGAGCTGCCGCGCGGTGCCGGGTTCCGGGTGGCGCTCCGGCGCGCCACCCGGGCACGCGGCAACGTCGATGTCCCGCTGGAGGACCTCGGTGTGCAGGCGGACGAGTTGCACCAGCTGACCGAACGCGACGTCACCGGCCGCAACCAGGACCTCCTGGCGGCAGCCGCGGCATTGCTGTCCTGACTCGGCCTGGCCGACGCCACCGGTGTCCCGGGCGAGGTGGCCCCCGCACCCCAGGCTAGAGTCTCCGACCAGGCCCGACGCAGGAAAAGGTGCCGCTCACGGCGGCGGCCCGTGCCGGGTCGGTGTGGACGGCAAGGACAGCTCAGGAGCAGCGCGGACGATGGACTACCAGGCAGTGCTCGAGGAGGTCGCGGACGCCGTGGCGCCCCAGATCGGCCGCGGGCAGGCGGCGGGGTACATTCCGGCGCTGGCCGCGGTGGACCTGGGCGGCTTCGGTATGGCGCTCGCGGATGTGGACGGCTCGGTCACCGGGGTCGGCGACTGGCAGGTGCCCTTCTCCGTGCAGAGCATCTCCAAGGCGTTCGGCCTGGCGCTGGTGCTGGCGCAGGACGGCGAGAACCTGTGGGGGCGTGTGGGGCGGGAGCCGTCCGGCACTCCGTTCAACTCGCTGGTGCAGCTGGAGTACGAGAACGGCATCCCGCGCAACCCCTTCATCAACGCGGGCGCGCTGGTGGTCACCGACCGGCTCCAGTCGCTGACCGGTGACGCCAGCACCACGATGCTGGACTTCCTGCGCGCCGAGAGCGGCAACCCACAGGTCTCCTTCGACCCTGCGGTGGCCTCCTCCGAGTCCGACCACGGCGACCGCAACGCGGCGCTGGCGCACTTCATGGCCAGCTACGGCAACCTGGACAATCCCGTCCAGACCGTGCTGGACCACTACTTCAGGCAGTGTTCGATCGCGATGAGCTGCCGCGATCTGGCCCTGGCCGGTTCCTTCCTGGCCCGTCACGGGCTGGCGACGGACGGCTCCCGGCTGCTGCCGGCGCGCGAGGCCAAGCGGATCAACGCCGTCATGCTCACCTGCGGGACCTACGACGCGGCGGGCGACTTCGCCTACCGGGTCGGCCTCCCGGGCAAGAGCGGCGTCGGCGGCGGAATCCTCGCGGTGGTCCCAGGGCGGTGCACGCTGTGCGTGTGGAGCCCCGGGCTCGACATGCGGGGCAACTCGGTGGCCGGCGTCGCGGCCCTGGACGCCTTCACGTCGCTGACCGACTGGTCGGTATTCTGAGCAGACTCCTGCCGCCGTCGGTGGCCCCGGTGCGTGGGCTCACTCGGGAAACCGGACCGTGGTCTCCATGCCGATGCGGGCCGCCAGCATCCGCTGGAAGTCGGGGCACTGGGTGAAGTCCTCGTGGTCGCAGTCGAGAGCGCACTCGATGAGTTCGAGGGACGCCTGCGCGGCGGCGATCCGGGAGCGGAGCGCTGCGGCCTCCTCACCCAGGATCCGGCGCTCGCCGGGAGCGGCCGTACTGGCCGAGGAACTGCGGGCGCTCGGCTACGACCTGCTCGGGGCCCGGCCCGGATCGTCCGCCGTGGACGTGGGCTGCGGCGCCGGGCGCGCGGTGACGGACCTGACCGGGCGGGGCGTGCACGCTCTCGGCGCCGACCCGGACGAGCGGATGATCGCCGTCGCCCGCGGCCGGTTCCCGGAGGCGGACTTCCGGGTCGCGGGCGCGTACGAACTGCCGTTGGCGAGCACCGCAACCTGCTGCTGGGCGCCCACTTCACCGAGGTGTCGGTTCAGGCGCACACAGGGGTGTTCACCGGCCCTGTGATGCTGCCCGCGCTCACCGGGCCGGCAGAGGGGCCTGCTCCACCGGCGCCATCACCCGCGAGCAGACCGACGGCTGGATCGCCGAGCAGCGAGCCCGGGCCGAGGCCGACCGGCTGTTCCCCGCGCTGCCGATGTTCGTGGCAGCGGCCACGGCACCACGCTGAGGAGACGTTGGTGCCGGGCGCGCGTCAGCTCCCGTACTGCTTGGTGTCCGGGTGCTCGATGAGCAGGATATGGGCGGTCTGCTCGGCGACGGGGCGGTGCCGCACTCCTCTGGGGACGACGAAGAGTTCGCCCGCCTTCAGCACCACCGGCTCCCGCCCCTCGAGCTCGATCCGGAACGTGCCGTCCCAGCACAGGAACAGCTCGTCCTCGTCGTGGTAGTGCCAGGGAAACTCGCCTTCCAGCCGGGCGAGGCGGACGACGGTGGTGTCGTTCACCATGGCCAGGTTCCGCTGCTGAAAGGGCCCCGGAAGCGCGGCGACGGCTTCGGGCACCGATACCGGTGCTGGACTGCGAAGGTCCTCATGTCGTGTGGTCATGCTGTGATCCTCGCCGTACCCGGGGCCAGGTCACAGAACCAATGCGGCACAATTGGTCCACGGGGCGAGCCAATTGGCCGCGCCCACTCCCTCTGGACCGAAAGACCGCGATCATGCCGATGGGACCGGCCGAGCTGGCCGACCGCCTGGGCCGGTGGTCGGCCGGCCGCGGGCCGCTGTATCTGCTGCTCGCCGCCCGGCTGCGGCGCCTTGTCGACGAAGGCGAACTACCGCCCGGCACCCCGCTGCCGCCCGACCGTACGCTGGCGGCCACGCTCGCGGTCGGGCGCGGGACCATCGTGGCAGCTTACGAACAGTTGAGCGTGGAGGGCCGGATCGTCCGGCGGCGGGGAAGCGGCACACGGGTGGCCGGGCCGTCCCGCCCCGGGCCCCGGGAGGCGACGACCGCGCCGGTCTTTCTGCACCTGCTGGAGCCCCGGGACGACGACGTCATCCTGCTGGCGTGCGCAGCGCCCACCTCGCCTCCGCCGATGCTGCAGTCCGCTTATGAACGGGCGCTGTCCCAACTGTCCGCCGTGGAGGGCGACATGGGATACCACCCGTCGGGCCACTGGCCGCTGCGCGGCGCCGTCGCCGACCTCTACACACGGCGCGGCGTACCGACCGATCCGGAGCAGGTCGTGATCACCAACGGTGGTCAGCAGGCCCTGTCCCTGCTCGCCCGCGCCTTCGTCCAGCCGGGCGGCACGGTGCTGGTGGAGGCGCCCACCTACCCCGGTGCGCTGGAGGCCTTCCGCGAACACGCCGCGTCCCTGCACACGCTCCCCGTCGGCCTGGACGGCTTCGAGTCACGGATACGTACGCCCGGCCGGCGCCCGGAGCTCGGCTACGTCATCTCCAGCCACCACAATCCGACCGGCAACGTGCTGCCGTCATTGGCGCGCCGTCGGCTGGCCGCGGCAGCAGCCGATGCCGACATTCCGCTCATCGACGACGAAGTCCTCGCCCACCTGTCCTTTCCCGGGCAGGACGTGCCCCCGCCGCTCGCTGCGTTCGGCCGCACGGTGATCTCGGTCGGCTCGCTCAGCAAAAGCGTCTGGGGCGGGCTGCGCGTCGGCTGGATACGGGCCGCACGGCCCGTCATCAGCCGTCTCGCCCGGCTCCGGGCGGTGCACGACCTCGGCGGGGACTTCTCAGCTCAAGTCGCCGCCGCCGAACTGCTCCCTCAGCTGGAGACGTTGTGCCAGGACACAGCGGCTGACCGGCAGGCCAGCCATGACCATCTGCGTGCCGAACTGGCGCGGCAGCTGCCGCAGTGGCGGGTCCCGGCCGTCACCGGCGGTCAGACCCTGTGGGCGCGCCTCCCCCACGGTGACGGCGACTCCTTCACACAGACGGCACTCCGCCATGGCGTCGCGGTACTGCCCGGCGGCGGACTGGACGCGGCGGGCGGCAGCCAGGAGTTCATCCGCCTCCACTTCTGCGCGGCGCCCGGGACGCTCACCGAGGCGGTGCACCGGCTGGCCACGGCCTGGCACGCCTACGGCGGCGAGCCCGACCGCGGCACCCCGGGCCCCCGGGTGATGGCGGTCTGAGCGGCGAAGGTCTGATCGGACCGGAACTGATCGGACCGGAACAGGGCAGGAGCGGATCATGACACGCGGACGATCAGCAGCAGCGAACGCCTCCGGCCGCCGGGGCGGCGGAGCGTGGCGGTGCGCAGTGGCGGCAGTGGGAACAGCGGTGCTGTTCGCGGGGGCCACGGCGTGCGGGAGCGGCGACCACGACGGCGACAGAGACCGCAGGGCGTCCCCCACCACGACCGCACCGGCCCCGTCCCGGGCCGCTGAGGAGAAGAGCGGGGGAGGCACACCGCGCTGCGCCGCCAGGGACCTGACCGTGGCGGTGGAGCGCCGTGCGGATACGGCGGACGGCCCCTCCTACGAGCTGGCGCTGAAGAACCGGACCAACGACGCCTGCACCCTCAAGGGCTACCCCCGGGTGTCCTTGGCGGCGAAGGACGGCAGCGCCATCGGCAAGGCCGCAACCCACGATGGCGGGACCGGGAAGACCGTCGTCCTGCAGCCCAGCACCCGCGCCCTCTCCACGCTGCGTACCGCCGACGGCCCCTGCCTGGAGCGGCCGCACTCCGTGAAGGTGTACCCACCCGGCTCGGGCCAGCCCCTGATCGCCGAGACGGACGAGCCGCGGGTGTGCGGCGGGAAATTCACGGTGACCGCTCTCAAGTGGTGACGCGGAACCTCGGATCTCGCGTACCCGGCAAGGGGGGCTGCGCTTGCCCACCCTGCGCCCTGGGGGTACCCCCTGCTCGAAGAGCTTGGGGGAGCAGACTGCCCAAGCTTCACGGGGAGCCATTCAGGGGCTTGGGGAACTGCGCGACAAGCCACAAACAACCCGCAGACCGCAAACATCAGCAAGGGGCAGCCCCTCATCGTCAGTGGCGGGACGGCCCGGCCTCATCGTCCGTGGCGGGACGCCCCGGCGCGCCGGCGCGCAGGCCGTCCATCACCAGGTCCAGAAGGCGCCCGGCCCGCGCCTGCCAGTCGTCGTGCGGGTCGATCTGCCACAGCCCCGAGATGGCGAGCAGGAAGTCCTGCGGGGTCACCCCGGAACGGATGGTGCCGGCCCGCTCGTTGGCCGCCAGCAGGCAGGTGACGGCCTCGGTCAACGGCCCGTGCCCGAGCCCGGCCAGGGTCCCCCGCGGATTGGTGGTGGCCGTGCGCAGGGCTTCGGCCAGCCCGGCCTTGGCCATGGCGTACTGGGCGAGCCGGTCCATCCACTCGCGCAGCGCCCGGTCGGGCGGCCGGGTGCACAGCAGCTGCTCAGCGGCGGCGGCCACCTGCTGCATCTCGTAGCGGTAGACCTGGAGGACGAGGGCCTCGCGGTTGGGAAAGTGGCGGTAGAAGGTGCCCTGGCCGACGCCCGCCTTCTTCGCGATGGCGCTCAGCGGCGCGTCCGCCGCGTGCGTCAGCTCGGCGAGCGCCACCTCCAGGATGCGCTCGCGGTTGCGCTGCGCGTCCGAGCGCAGCCGGGTGCCGGGCTTGTCGTGCCCCACGGGTCCTCCTTCCGTCCTCTTCCGCCCCCGGCCTTCTTCCGCCCCGGCGCTGTGCTGCGGGTGCGCGACGGCGTGTTGCGGATCTGTCTTGCGAACCGGACAACTGTCCTCTACGTTTCATGACGGTAGATCGGACTGCTGTCCGTTTCCTGACCTCTCACCATAGCGGCGGACGCGTCGGGGCGGCGGGCCGCTGTCCGTACATCGTCCGCACATCGCCTCGCCGCACCACGCGACGAAGCCGCGCACCCAAGGCAGAGCACCCGCAGGACAAAGCACACGCAAGCTGCGCACGCAAGGAACGCACGCAACCCGCGCACCGCACTCGCGAAAGAAGAAGCCGCACATGGCTCAAGCCACCGCAAGTCCGATCACGCTGACCATCAACGGAGAACCGCACACGCTCACGGTCGACCACCGCACCACCCTGCTCGACGTACTGCGCGAGCGCCTCGATCTGACCGGTACGAAGAAGGGCTGCGACCAGGGGCAGTGCGGCGCCTGCACGGTCCTGGTCGACGGCCGCCGTATCGTCGCCTGCCTGCAACTCGCGGTCGCCACCGAGGGCCGGGCCGTCACCACCATCGAGGGCCTCGCGGAGGGTGACGAACTGCACCCGGTGCAGCAGGCGTTCCTCGACCTCGACGGGTTCCAGTGCGGCTACTGCACCCCCGGCCAGATCTGTTCGGCGCTCGCGGTACTGGACGAGCACGCGGCGGGCTGGCCGAGCGCCGCCACCGACGACGTACGGCCCGAGGCGGGTCCGCCGGCTCTGACGCCCGAGGAGATCCGGGAGCGCATGAGCGGCAATCTGTGCCGCTGCGGCGCCTACGTGCCGATCGTCCAGGCCGTCGCCAAGGCCGCCGGGCAGGCCGCCGAGACCACTGAGGAGTCCGCCGCGTGAGGGAGTTCAGCTACGAGCGCGCCACCGATGTGAGCAGTGCCGTCGCGCTGCTGGAGACGGACCCCGACGCCCGCTGGCTGGGCGGGGGCACCAATCTCGTCGATCTGATGAAGACCGGGGTGGAGCGGCCGGGACGCCTTGTCGACGTGCGGGAACTGCCGCTGGGCCGCATCGAGTCCACCGACGACGGCGGGCTGCGCATCGGCGCCACGGTCACCAACAGCGAGCTGGCCGCCCACCCGGAGGTGCGGCGCCGCTACCCGGCGCTGGCGCAGGCAGTGCTGGCCGGGGCCTCGGGGCAGCTGCGCAACATGGCGACGGTCGGCGGCAATCTCCTCCAGCGCACCCGCTGCGCCTACTTCACCGACACCTCCTTCCCCTGCAACAAGCGGGAACCCGGCTCCGGCTGCCCGGCCGCCACCGGCGAGCACCGCAACCACGCGATCCTCGGCGCCTCCGAGCACTGCGTGGCCGTACACCCGTCGGACATGGGTGTCGCGCTGGCCGCGTTCGACGCCGTCGTCGCGTACGAGTCCGCAGCGGGCGGCGGCGAGTTGCCCCTGGCCGACTTCTATCTGCCGGTGGGCGACACCCCGCACCTGGAGACCGCGCTGCCCCCCGGCGCCCTGATCACGGCCGTCACGCTGCCACCCGCTCCGGTCGCGGCACACTCGCGCTACCGCAAGGTCCGCGAACGGGCCTCGTACGCCTTCGCCATCGGCTCGGCAGCCGCGGCGCTCGACGTCGCCGACGGGGTGGTCCGCGAGATACGGCTGGCGTTCGGCGCCGTCGCCTCCCGGCCGTGGCGGGCCAGTACCGCCGAGCGGGTGCTGCGCGGGCAGCCCGCCGTCGGTGCGGCGTTCGCCGAGGCCGCCGACGCCGAGCTGGCCGCGGCGCAGGTGCTCGACCAGAACGCCTACAAGGTGCCCCTGATCCGCAACCTCGTTGTGTCCCTGCTCACCGAACTGGCCGAGGAGACCGCCCGATGACCACCACGGCACAGCCCCCGACCGTCGGTGCCGCACACACCCGCGTCGAGGGCCGGGACAAGGTGACCGGCGCCGCCCGCTATGCGAGCGAGCAGCCGTTCGATCAACTGGTGCACAGCTGGCTGGTGCTCTCGACCGTCGCCCGTGGCCGCGTCCGCAAGGTGGGCGAGGAGGCCGTACGCGCCATGCCCGGCGTGCTGGCCGTGCTGCACCACGGCAACGCCCCGCGCCTGACGACCGACTACGCCTCCATGCTCGGCGCGCCCGATCCCACCGTCGCGCTCTTCCAGCACGACCGGGTGCCGCACGCGGGCTGGCCCGTGGCGCTGGTGGTCGCCGAGACGCCCGAGCAGGCCCGGGAGGCGGCCGAATCGCTCGTTGTCGAGTACGTCGAGGAGCCGCACGACGTCGCCTTCCACGCCGGCCGGCCCGACGCCTACGTCCCCGAGGACGGCGGCGCGGTGGCGACCAAGGGCGACCTGGAGGCCGAACTCGCCGCCTCCTCCGTCGTGGTTGACGCCTCCTACACCACCCCCGAGCAGCACCACAGCGCCATGGAGCCGCACGCCGCCACCGCCCGCTGGGAGGGAGGACGGCTGGAGGTCGTCGACTCCAACCAGGGCTCCATGTGGGTCGCCGACGAGCTGGCCAAACTCTTCTCGCTGGACCCCTCCTCGGTACGGGTGCGCTCCGAGCACATCGGCGGCGCCTTCGGCTCCAAGGGCGTACGGCCGCACCAGGTGGCCGCCGCGATGGCGGCGACGGTGCTGCAACGGCCCGTACGGCTCGCGCTGACCCGGCGCCAGACGTTCGCGGTCACCGGCTACCGCAGCCCCACCGCGCAACGGGTCCGGCTCGGCGCCGACGCTGACGGGCGGCTGCGCGCGTTCGGGCACGAGGCGCTCAACCTCACCTCGACACTGCGGCCCTTCGTGGAGACGAGCGCGGCGCTGGGACGTGTGCTGTACGACGCCCGGGCACACCACACCGTGCACCGGCTGGTCGATGTGGACATGCCCACCCCGACCTGGATGCGGGCACCCGGCGAAGCACCGGGCTCCTTCGCGGTGGAGTCGGCCCTGGACGAGCTGGCCGAACGGCTGGGTATGGACCCGATCGCGCTGCGGGCCCGCAACGAGCCGGCCGTCGGCCCGCTGTCCGGGCTCCCCTTCAGCAGCCGCAATCTGCTCGGCTGCTTCGAGGAGGGCGCCCGGCGGTTCGGCTGGGCCGAGCGCGATCCGCGGCCCCGCATGCGGCGCGAGGGCCGCTGGCTGCTCGGCACCGGAACCGCTGCCGCCACCTACCCGTCGGGCGCCGCACCCTCCACGGCTTCCGTGACGGCAGAGGCGGACGGCACTTTCACCGTACGGATCTCCGCGGCGGACGTCGGCACCGGAGCCCGCACCGCCCTCACTTTGATCGCCGCCGAAGCACTCGATGTGGCGCCCGAGCGGGTCGATGTCCGGATCGGCGACAGCGACTTCGGGCCCGCCTGGGTCGCCGGCGGCTCGATGGGCACCCGCTCCTGGGCGCTGGCCGTCACCTCCGCCGTCGGCGAGCTGCGCGGCCGACTGGCTCTGGCGGACGGCGAGATCCCGCCCGAGGGCATCACGGCCCGCACGGACACCGCAGGGCTGCTCGCCGAGCTCGCCAAGAAGGAACGGCACTCCTTCGGGGCACAGTTCGCCGAGGTCGCCGTCGACGTGGCCACGGGTGAGATCCGGGTGCGCCGCATGCTGGGCATCTTCGCGGCGGGCCGTATCGTCAACCCGCTCACCGCACGCAGCCAACTCATCGGCGGGATGACGTGGGGCATCTCCATGGCCCTGCACGAGGAAGCGGTACGGGACGAGGCGTCGGGCAGCCAGCTCGGCGCGGACTTCGCGAGCTACCACGTCGCCGCCAACGCCGACGTCCCGCTGATCGAGGCGGACTGGCTGGAGGACCCGGTCCCCGACGACCCCGTCGGGATCAAGGGCATCGGGGAGATCGGGATCGTGGGCGTCGCCGCGGCGATCTCCAACGCGGCCTGGCACGCGACCGGCGTACGCCACCGCGATCTGCCGCTGCGGCCGGACCGTGTACTGCGGGCGGAGGCGGAGGCAGTCGGCGACTGAGCGCCACCGGTGCGCCTCCCGACCAGGGCCCGGCCCCCTGGTCGGGTACGCCGCCGAAGGGTCCTCTTCCCTGCGCGTGCGACTGCGGCTGCATTGTGGTTCCTCGCGCAGTTCCCCGCGCCCCTTCGGGGCGCGTGTCCGACTACCCGCGGGCGCCCGCCAGTTCGGCAGGTCGTCGGCGCATGGACAGGGCGGCGGAAGCTGCGGCGCTGGACACGGCAACCGCCGCACAGGCGGCCAGTACCCCGCCGAGTGCTGCCCAGGGCAGCTGGATCGGGGGCCGCACCGACAGCAGGCCCAGGGCACCCCACATGCCCGCCAGGTTGAGCCCGGCGACGGCGGTCCCCAGCGCTCCGCCGACCGCGACCACCATCGCGGCCTCGGCCGCCACGGTCCGCAGTACCTGCCACCGGGTGGCGCCGGTCAGCCGCAGCAGGGCCAGTTCACGTACGCGGTCGGAGGTGGACATGACCATGGTGTTGGCCAGCGCGATGCCCGTGTACAGCAGGGCGATCCCGAGTACGAGAAAAAGGCCCGCCCGCGTCGTGCGGTTGGCCGCGGGGCGGGCGGCCCGTACCCACTCCCGCGCGGTGTGTACCCGGGCCCCGGACTGCCCGACCGCCTCTCTGAGCCCGGCCGCCACCGCCGCTGCCTCGGCGCCGTTCCGCAGCCGTACATCGACGCGGTCGACCGGCGCGCGGCGGGCGTTGTGCGGGGTGACGTAGACGCCGTTGTCGCCGGTGCCGGTGGTCATGACGGCGGCGATCCGCAGTGTTTTCCTGGTGCCGTCCCCGAGCCAGACCGTCACACGCTCGCCCACCTTGTGGTGCGCCCACTCCTCGTTGACGATGACCGAGTCGTCGTCCAGGTCGCTCAGTTTCCCGGCCGCGAGCGGCAGCCGGACGGTGGCCCGGAGCCGGGCCGGGTCGCCGGCCCGTGCGGGGGATTCGATGAGCGCCACCCCCTCCTCCAGGGTGTGGACGGTCGTGGACGAGGTCGCGGAGACCTCGGTGCCGGCGACCCGGTGCAGCCGCCGGAGCGTCGCCCGGCCGAAGCCGTCCGGTCCGGCCGAGGTGACGACGAAGTCGGCGGCGGTCCGGGAGCGCTCCTCGGTGACCTTCGCCTCGTTCAGTGTCTCGGTGGCTCCCAGGAGCGAGCCCGCCAGCGCCACGGTCACCAGGACCGGAGCCGCGACAGCCGCCGTACGTCTGATGCCGGTTGCGGCGTTCTCCCGCATCAGCATCCCTCCGGCGCCCGGCAGCCGGGCCGGGAGCCAGGCGAGCAGCAGGGTCAGCGGGCGCACCACCAGCGGTGCCAGCAGCGCCACCCCGGCGATCAGCAGCATGGGCCTGAGGACATACGTCTTGCGGTGCAGCAGCTCACCGGGATCGGTCGCCAGCGAGAAGGCGAGGGTCACGACGGCGGCCAGCAGCAGGGCTCCGCCGCCCAGCGCACGGCCCCATGTCATCGTGCGGGTGTCGACGGAGGCTTCCCGCAGCGCCTCGGCCGGCGGGGTGCGGCCGGCCCGCCAGGCCGCAGCGACCGCCCCGGCCAGTGCCACCAGCAAGCCCGTCCAGAAGGCGACATGGAACGGCCAGTTGTGGTGCTGGACGGTGAACCAGCGGGGTGCCAGCTCCTCCTCGACCACCCACTCGGCGAGCTGGGGTGCCGCGTAGGCGCCGAGCACACAGCCGGCTGCCGACGCGAGGACGCCGATGAGCAGCGCCTCGAAGAGAACCGTGCGGCGGACCTGGACCGGGGTCGCCCCCGCCATGCGCAGCAGCCCGAACTCGCGGCGGCGCTGTGCGACGGCGAACGCGAAGGTGGAGGCCACCACGAACACCGAGACGAAAGCGGCGACTCCACCGGCCGTACCGAACATGGCGTTCATCGCGACGACGGCCTCACCGTCCCGCTCGGGGTCGGCGTCGGCGAGGCGACGGGCGTCCCCCGTGAGGACCCGCGCGCCATCTGCGCCGCGTACCGCCGCGCGCACCGCTGCCGTGTCGTTGGTGCGGACCACCAACTGGACGCTGTGCGGCGAGAGTTCGGCAGCCCGCCGGTCGGTGTAGAAGACGGCGTTCTCGAAGCCGAGGCCGCCGACGACTCCGACGACGCGTGCACCTCCCCGGTCGGTGCGCAGCCGCTCCCCCGGCCGTATCCGGGCTGCGCCCCGCTCTGCCCAGTCGTCGCTGACGACCACCTCGTCGGCGGCGCGGGGTGCGCGGCCCTCCTTGAGGTGGTACGACGCGAACGCGGCGGTGGACCAGGGGTGGCCGACCAGGTCCCGCGGGCCGCCTGCTGCCCGTACGCCGAACGACCGGTCCTCCACCACCGGTCCGAGTCTCCGCAACCGTGCCTTCACCCGGTCCGGGACCGGCCGGGGCTGCGCCAGCTTGTGCACGCGGTCGCCGATCGCGGTGGGCACCCGCAGGGTGTCGGCGCCCTTGACGACGGCGGGGGCCGCGGCGAATCTCTCCGGCTTCCGCTCCGGCACATCCAGCGAGGAGGCCAGTGCCAGCCCCATGACCGTGAGCAGCCCCACCCCGAGCGCGAGTGCGACGAAGCTGCCGGCGAAGCCGGCCCACCGGGCGCGCAGCGTGGTCAGTGCGGAGCTCAGCACGGCGCGGCCTCCAGCTTCCCCAGATACGCGGCGATGTCCTGCGCGGACGCCTGAGCCAGTTCGCCGTTGACGCGTCCGTCGACGAGGAAGACCACGCGGTCCGCATAGGAGGCGGCGACCGGATCGTGGGTGACCATCACGGTCGTGCGCCCCTCGCGGCGGACCATGTCGCGCAGCAGCGTGAGGACCGCGCGGCTCGTCCGGGAGTCCAGGGCCCCGGTGGGTTCGTCCCCGAAGAGCACCTGGGGGCGGGTGATCAGGGCGCGGGCCAGGGCGACCCGCTGCTGCTGGCCGCCGGACAGCTCCGAAGGCCGGTGCCGTATCCGCCCCTCGAGCCCGACGCGCCCCAGCGCTTCGCGCACCCGCGCCGCTGAGGGCCGGCGGCCGGCGAGCCGAAGCGGGAGCGCCACGTTCTGCCCGGCGGTCAGGGACGGCAGCAAGTTGAAGTTCTGGAAGACGAAGCCGATGTGTTCGCGGCGCAGCAGCGTCAGCCGGGTCTCGCTCAGCCCCGTCAGCTCGGTCCCGCCCACGGTGACCGAGCCCGACGAGGGCCGGTCGAGCCCGGCCGCGCACTGCAGCAGCGTCGACTTGCCGGAGCCCGAAGGCCCCATCACGGCGGTGAACGTGCCGTGCCGGAAGCCGAGTGAGACCTCGTCAAGCGCTGTGACCGCGCCGGGCCCGGTGCCGTACCGGCGGGTGACGTGCCGCAGCGTGACCGCTTCTTGAGCCATGTGTCCGTCCTGAGTGCTCGGGTGGGCACCAGGGACCGGCCCACTGGGAAGGCAGCATTGCAGAGAAAATTCTGCAGAGGAAGTTCTGCAGAGAAACATCTGCGATACGCTCGACCCATGACCCAGTCTCCGGAAGAGGACAGCCACACCTCCTCCCCCCAGTCGCGCCGCACCGTCAGCGATCCCGCCACCCTCAAGGCGCTGGCCCACCCGCTGCGCCTCAGAATCCTTCGCCGACTGGCCGCCGAGGGCCCCGCGACGGCCACCGCGCTCGCCGCCGTGCTCGGCGAGAACACCGGGACGCTCAGCTATCACCTGCGCCAGCTGGAGAGCGCCGGATTCATCGAGGACGACCCCGAGCACTCCTCAGGCGGCCGGGAACGCTGGTGGCGCGGAGTGCGCGGCCTGGACGTGCGGCGCCCTCCCCGCGCGGACCTGACGGCGGCCGAACGCGCCGTCGTCGGCGAGCTGGACCGGCTGCACATGGAGGAGGACATCGAACTGGCCCACCGCTACGCCCTCCGGCCGTCCGACGAGGAGGAGTGGATGTGCGGCTCCCGCAGCACCCTCCATCTCACCCGTGAGGAACTGCGGGAATTCCACGATGCGTATCTGGAGCTGCTGCAGCGCTTCCGGCAGCTCCACCCCGAAGCCGCGCCGGGCACCCGGCCGGTCGCCGTCCGCTGGTTCGGGGTCCCGCTCGACGACCCGGGGAACTGACGCCCGTCGCCTGCCCGGCGCCTCCCGGACGGTGCGGCCCGGCGCGCCGCTACTGGTACGGCACGGCGGAGAACGTCGGGTCCTCCTCGGCGCTGATCTCCTTCGGACCGGCGGCGAAGTGGTGGCAGAACTCGACCGGTTCCTCGAAGGTGACCGCCGCGAGGGGGTCGGCGCCCGGCATGGGTTCGACGGGACCGAGGACGTAGCGGTGGCGGGTGACCTCGGCCAGCGGTTCGGCCGGTTCCATGGTGGCGAACGCCGGGGAGCCCGGCCCGTCCCCGGGCGTGCCCTGCACGCTCCACCGCGCGTGCAGCTCCAGGACCCCCGGTTCCGGACACCTCCAGCGCAGCCGCGTCACACAGAGAGCGTCGGCGTTGAACCACGAGCTCCAGCCCTGCCCGTCGGCGAGCAGGCCCAGTTCGGAGGCTTCCATCACCCCGTAGCTGAACGGGACGCTGCTCCAGTGGCCCACCAGTCGGTCGTCCAGATCCATCTCTGAATTCTCCAGCCCCGGCAACGGCGCCGGAAGGGAGGGCTCCCGGAATCCCGCCCGGGGGTTTCCCGTACCGTGACGGTTCGGCTTTTCCGGACGGCCGACTGAACCGCAGCGAGAGGGAAGCATGTCCGCACTGCGCCAGGCCCACATCTCCGACCACCGCACGATCGTCACCTGCGTGCAGCGGTGGTGGGGAGACTCCCGTACCCCGGAGCAGGCCCGTGAACTGTCCTTGCTGCTGCCGAGGTTGTTCCTGCAGTTCTTCTCGGGTACCAGCCTGGTGCTGGAGGAGGACGGGGACATCCAGGGGTTCCTGGTCGGTTTCCATTCCGCCGACAACGACCGGGAGGCGTATGTCCATTTCGTGGGCGTCGACCCCCGGCTGCGGGGCCGGGGCCTCGCCCGCACGCTCTACGCGGCGTTCTTCCGGCGCGCCGCCGAGGCGGGCCGCACCGAAGTGCGGGCGATCACCTCGCCGGCGAACTCCGGCTCCATCGCCTTCCACCGCGCGATGGGCTTCGCCCTGGAGCCCGGGGACCGCGAGATCGACGGGCTCCCCGTGCACAGCGACTACGACGGACCCGGGCAGGACCGGGTGTGCTTCCGCAAGGACCTCGTCACCGGCGACCGGTGACCCCGGGGCACGGCGTCAGTCCAGCAGTTCCCTGGCCAGCGCCGCGCTCCACCACTGCTCGACCCGGTCGGGCTTCCAGCCCCGTTCGGCGGTGAGTTCGGTGTAGACGTCGATGTTGCACAGGGCCGCGTAGATGTCGACGGCGGCCCGCACCTCCAGACCCGCCCGCAGGACGCCGGCGGGCCACGAGGTGAACACCTGTACGCGGGTGTCGTCGGCGCGGGTGCGGCCGTCGCGGTAGAGCGTCGCCAACTCCGGCTCGGTGCGCCCCGCTTCCCTGACCAGCGTGATGATGTCGCCCGAGCGCTCGAACAGCCGCCGGTCATAGCCCGCCATCGCGGCCAGCTGCGCCGGCGGGTCCGCCTCCGGGCCCTCCAGCTCCGCGACCAGTTGCGCGACATCGGCCGACAGGTCCGCCGCGTCGGCCAGCGCGCGGGCCAGCCCTGTCTTGTTGCCGTACGCGGCGTAGACGGTCGGCACGGAGACCCCGGCCTCGCGCGCCACGTCCCGTACGGTCGTCGCCGCCCACCCCCGGGAGAGGAACAGCCGGCGGGCGGCGCGGGCGATGTCCGCGCGGGTCTCCTGCGCCTGCGCCGTCCGGCGCAGTGAGTCGTAACGGCGGCGGCCCGGCTCCGCGGTCATGGCGGTCTCCTCTGGACTCGTACTGCTCAGCCTGCTCAGCCCTTATTGGCTTTACGGTGCTTATAGTGAATACATGATACGTCAGACGCAGCCACAAGTCCGGCCGGCCACTCCCGGCTTCTCCCGGCTCGGCGGCATCGCCGCGTTCGGTTTCGCCTTCCTGATCGTCCTGAGCAATGTGCTCGTGGTCCCCGCCGGTCTGCCACGCACCGGCGCCGGCATCGGCGAAGTCACCGCGTTCTTCGGCGAGGAGGGCGAGCTGGTGGGCCTCGGGTCGGCGCTCACTCCCGCTGCCTGGGCCCTGGCCACGCTGTTCGGCGCGGGCGCTGTCGCCACGATGCGCCGGTCGGAGCGGGAACGGGGCGAGGCGTGGTCACTGCTCGGGTTCGCCGGCATCCTCCTCCAGAACGCCGCCTTCGCCGCGGTCATCGCGATCCGCCTCGCCATCGCGTCGACCACCGCGGACGCCTCCAGTGCGACATCGGCCCTCTGGGCGCTGCACGACGCGCTGTTCACCCTCAACGGCACCTTCCTGGCGCTCGCTCTCGTCGGCCTGTCGGTGGGCGGACGGCGCGCCGGGCTCGTCCGGCCGTGGCACGGCGCCCTGGGACTGCTGTCCGCGGCGCTGCTGTTCACCTCCGCGACCCTCGCCCCGCTGGTGATCGACCACGCCGGACCCCTCGGACTGCTCGGTCTCGGGGGCTGGCTGCTGTGGGTGGTGTGGCTCGCCGCGTACGGCGCCGTCCTCGTCCGGGTGAGGACGGGCCCGGTCTCCCCCGCCTCCCCGGCCTCCCCGCAGCTGGGCTGACCGGCCCGCAGGCATACCCTTGCCGAAGACCACCGCACGTCCGGAACGTCCAGGAGCGTTCATGAGCGCCACCGCGCAGGCCACTTCCTCCCGCACCGCCCGTACCGCCGTCATCACCGGAGCGAGCAGCGGCATCGGCGCCGCGACCGCACGCCGACTCGCCGACTCCGGCTACCGGGTCGTGCTCACGGCGCGCCGCGAGGAGCGCATCGCGGCCCTGGCGAAGGAGCTCACCGAGGCGGGGCACCAGGCCGAGGCGTACGCCCTGGACGTCACGGACCGGGCGGCGGTCGAGGCGTTCGCCGGCCGGTTCGGCACGCTGGACGTCCTGGTGAACAACGCGGGCGGTGCGCTGGGCGCCGACCCGGTGGCCTCCGGCGACCCGGAGGACTGGCGGCAGATGTACGAGACGAACGTCATCGGCACCCTGCACGTCACCCAGGCCCTGCTGCCCGCACTCACCGCGAGCGGCGACGGCACCGTCGTGGTCCTCTCCTCCACCGCGGGGCACGCGACTTACGAGGGCGGGGCCGGCTACGTCGCGGCCAAGCACGCACAGCATGTGCTGGCGGAGACGCTGCGGCTGGAGATCGTCGGCAGCCCGGTCCGCGTGATCGAGGTGGCGCCCGGCATGGTGAAGACCGACGAGTTCGCGCTGACCCGCTTCCGCGGGGACGAGGAGAAGGCGGCGAAGGTGTACGCGGGCGTGGCCGAGCCGCTGACCGCCGACGATGTCGCGGACACCATCGCCTGGGCCGTCACCCGCCCGAGCCATGTGAACATCGACCTGCTGGTCGTCCGCCCCCGCGCGCAGGCGTCCAACACGAAGGTGCACCGGGAAGCCTGACGGGGGGGCGGCGCCCTGCCCCCCGCCCCCCGCCGTCAGCTTCTCGGCAC
>NZ_JADKMA010000080.1 GCF_017676365.1 Streptomyces oryzae | reverse complement strand
CCCCTCCGCTCCCCGTGGACGGTGCCGCGCTCCCAACCGGAGGGCCCGCACTTCCGCTCGGAGGGCCCGCGCTTCCCTCCCCCGGGCCGGCCGCGTCGCTGCTGTCGGCGTTGCCCTCCGTGCGACCGTCCCGCGCTCCGGCGCCGTCCCTCTCGTGTCTGTCCCGGTCGCCGTCGTCTGGTGCACCCACCGGGCAAGTTTCGCGCCCCGAGGCACGGCGCCCGGTAAACGACTCACCTCTTGTGTGCCGGTACCTCCATGACGTCGCACACCACGCGCCAGATGTCCTTCGCCTCCCAGCCCGCGGCGAGCGCTTCATGCACCGTTCGGCCGCCCAGGCCGGACATCACGTGGTCGTGCGCGAAGGAGTCGGCGTAGGTCTCGCCGAAGTGCTCCGCCATCCGCTGCCAGAAGTCCGTCAACCGCATGACTCCAGTATCCCGCCCTGAAGGGTTGGCTCCCGCCGACAGCAGTGACCCGAAGGGCGGGCGGCCCTACCGTCGAAGGATGGCTCCCTGTGGATCGGTTCTCTCCCGCGCGGAGAATTTCATCTGGCTGACAGCGCGTGTGCTGGAACAGCGGCGTTTCGAGCACGACTTCCTGGACGGCGACCCGAGCACTGTCGAGACCGCCCTCGACGCCTATCGCAACGCCGACGGCGGCTACGGCCACGCGCTGGAGCCCGACCTGCGCGGTCCTGTGAGCCAGCCGCTGCACACCGCGACCGCCGTGCGGGTACTGGACAGCATCGGGCGCTGTGCCGGGCAGCGGGTGGAGCGCATCGGGCGTTATCTGACGGCAGTCTCCACACCGGAGGGCGCGCTGCCCGCCGTACACCCCTCGCTGCGCGGCTACCCCGCCGCACCGTGGATCCCGGTGCCGGACGAGCCGCCCAGCGACCTGCTGGCGACCGGCCCCGTGGTCGGCACTCTGCACCGCAACAGCGTCTGGCACGCCTGGCTGTTCCGCGCGACGGACTACTGCTGGAGCACCATCGAGACCATGGGCACGACCCATCCCTACGAGGTACGGGCAGCGCTGGCCTTCCTCGACGGCGTACCGGACCGGCCGCGCGCCGAAGCCGCCGCGAGTCGGCTGGGCACTCTTGTGCGCGAACAGCGGCTCGCCGTGACGGACCCGGAACATACGGCCGACTTCCCGCTCCCCGAGGGCTATGCGCCGGGTGAGTACCACTACGTGACCGATTTCGCGCACAGGCCCGATTCCCTGGCCCGCCACTGGTTCACCGACACGGAGCTGCAGCGCGGGCTCGACCACCTGGTCAGCCGCCAGCAGGACGACGGCGGCTGGGACATCAACTGGCGCAGGTGGGCACCCGGCACGGCCCTCGAAGGGCGCCCTCTGGTCACCTTGGAGGCCCTGCACACACTGCGCGCGTACGGGCGGCTCTGAGCCGGCTCGGAGGCCGGGGCGCGGGGATCGAGCGCGCGGCTCGGGCACTGGGCACGGCTCGGTGCCCCGAGCCGCGAAGTCCTGCCCCAGGCCCCGTGCCGTGCCGAGCCGTGCCGAGCCGTGCCGAGCGTGCCTAGGCCAGTGCTCGCACGCCTGCCGTGACCAGTACGGCCGCAGCGACGACCACCAGGAACGGCGCCCGGAGCACCAGCGCGACAGCCGCAGCGCCCAGGCCCGCAGCGCGGGCGTCGAGCACCAGCGACACCTGGTCGGCGAACGTCTGTTGGGCGATCAGGGCCGCAAGCAGCGCCACCGGCAACAGTGCGGCCAGCCGCTGGACCAAAGGGCGCTCCAGCACGCCCGCAGGCACCGAGAGGCCGAGCAGTTTCACCAAGTAGCAGCCGAGGGCCGTGGCCCCTATGGCGATCCAGACGTTCACCGGGACTCCTCCTTCCCCTTCCGCTCTCCGCCGCGCTCCGCTCGCCTTCCTGGCAGCACTCCGTTGTGCACCAGGAGGACGAGCGGCGCTGCGAGTGCGGCCACCAGAACGGGCACACCTGCGGGCAGTACAGGCAGCAGGCCAAGGCCGAGGACGACAGCGAGCCCGGCTGTCACCCGCTCCACTCCGGTGCGCAGCATGGGCGCCAGCAGGGCGAGGAAGGCGGCCGGGCCGGCCGCGTCCAGGCCCCAGGCGTCCGTGTCGCCCAGCGCTTCGGCGCCCAGCGCGCCGAGCAGGGTGGTGAGGTTCCACAGGGCGAAGAGGGTCGCGCCGGTCACGGTGAAGCCGAGCCGGACGGCATGCTGTCCGCGCTGTGCGAGAGCGACAGCCGACGTCTCGTCGATCACCCAGTGCGCCGCCGCGAGCCGTGCTCCCCCGCGCAGCCCCAGAAGACGGGACAGCCGTAGCCCGTAGAAGGCGTTCCTGAAGCCCAGGAAAAAGGCGCCCGCAGCGGCGGTCAGCGGGCTCCCGCCGGCGGCCAGCGCGCTGACGAGGGCGAACTGCGAGGCCCCGGTGAACACGAACAGGCTCAGCGCACACGTCTGGGCCAGGGAGATTCCGGCACCGGCGGCCGTCACACCGAAGGCGAAGCCGGACAGCCCGACGGCGATTCCGACACCCAGCGCGTCCCGTACAACGGCGCGATCGTCCCGCACACCCGCACTGGCGCCGCTGGCGTCCCGCGCACTCGCACCGTCACCACTGGCGTCCCGCGTACCAGCACTGTCAGCCCGTGCTCCGGCACGGTCGCCGCTTCCGTACTGTGGGTTTTCCGATGCGCCCTCATCGGGCGCCCCCGGTATGAGACCGTTTTCGCGCGCCGGACCGGTGTCCGGCGCCTTCGCTTGGTCGAAGGTTTCTCTCTGCTGTGGCACGCGGCCACGCTAGGAGGCCGGGGGCCAGGCGTTCTTGTACGTTCTTGCGCGCCCGCGGCGGTAGGCGCCGGGCGGGACGCCGATGATCCGCCCGAAGTGCCGCGTCAGATGGGCCTGGTCGGTGAAACCGACGGCGGTGGCGGTCTCCGCGGGCGGCAGTCCCGCGTCCAGCAGCGCGCGTGCCCGGTGTACGCGCGCGTCCGTGAGCCAGGCGTGCGGCGGCATCCCGTACAGCTGCCGGAAGGCGCGCAGCAGCGCGAAAGGGCTGGTGCCCAGCTCGGTGGCGAGGCTCTCCAGGGACGGCGGATCCGCCATCCGCTCCTCCAGGACAGCGCGGGCCTGCAGCGCGTACCGGGCGCCCGCCGTACGGACGGACCGCTCCGGCAGCGGACCCCCGTGCAGCCGCAGCAGCCGGGCGACCACCGCGTGCATGAGGGTGTCGGCCGCCAGCGCGTTGCCCTCTTCGAGGGCTCGGTGTATCGCCTGCACATGGCGGGCCGAAACGGGGTCGTGGGCCGTGGGGGCGGTGAATCCGGGGGTGCCCCGGAGGGTGGTGGTCTCGGCCGCGATCCGGGCCACCAGGGAGGCGTCCGGGTAGAGCACCTCATAGGACCAGCCCTCGGGAGCCCCGGCGTGCCCGGTGTGCATGGTGTCGGGGTTGATCAGCGCCAGCCCTCCGGGGCCCACCTGGTGCACGCTTCCGCCATGGTGGAAGGCCTCCACCCCTTCGGTGATCGCGGCGATCACATAGGTCTCGTGCGTGTGCCGCGCGAAGATCTTCCGTATGTAGCGGGCACGCAGCAGGTCGACACCGGGCAGCTTCGGTGACTGCCAGTAGTGCGCACTCTCCCTCTGCGTCATACGCCCATTCTCCGCCAGGGCTGCGCACCCCACCCGGCCGGTCCCCGCCACCATGATCACGCCACCGCACCCGCTGCTGCCCGCCCGCCGCACCCAGTCATGGCACCTCGCACCCGGAAACGGCGGCCTGCACCCAGGCCCGATGGGCCAAGCCCAGGCCCGATGCCCCACGCCCGGGCAGGTGTCCGGCCCCGGGCCGCTGTCAGTGGCGTGCTGCACGATGGGAGGCATGGGTCCGACATCGGCGCTGGACGCCTTCTCACCAGCGACCCGTGCATGGTTCACGGGCGCCTTCCGCGATCCCACCGGGGCGCAGGAGGGGGCTTGGCGTGCGCTGGCCGAGGACTCGGATGCGCTGGTGGTGGCGCCGACGGGCTCCGGCAAGACGCTGGCTGCCTTCCTCGCCTCGCTGGACACCCTCGCCGCCACGCCGCCGCCCGCCGACCCGCTCAAGCGCTGCCGTGTGCTGTATGTGTCGCCGCTGAAGGCGCTCGCCGTCGACGTGGAGCGGAACCTGCGCAGTCCGCTCACCGGCATCCGGCAGGAGTCGCTGCGCCTCGGCCTGCCCGAGCCGGAGATCAAGGTGGGGATCCGCTCCGGTGACACCCCGGCCGCCGAGCGCAGGTCCATCGCCCGCCGCCCGCCGGACATCCTGATCACGACACCGGAGTCGCTGTTCCTGATGCTGACCTCCAGCGCGAGGGAGGCGCTCTCCGGCGTCGAGACGGTCATCGTCGACGAGGTGCACGCCGTTGCGGGCACCAAGCGCGGCGCTCATCTGGCGCTCTCCCTGGAGCGGCTGGACCATCTGCTGGAGCAGCCCGCGCGCCGGATCGGCCTGTCGGCGACCGTACGCCCGGTGGACGAGGTGGCCCGCTTCCTCTCGCCCCGCCGGAACGCCGCGATCGTGCAGCCGCCCTCCGGCAAGCAGTTCGAGCTGTCGGTCGTGGTTCCTGTGGAGGACATGGGCGAGCTGGGCAGCTCCCCGGCGCAGGACGCGGCCGGGTCCGACGCATCGGGGCCCGGAGGCGGCGGCAAGCCGTCGATCTGGCCTTCGGTGGAGGAGCGGATCGCCGATCTCATCCAGGAGCACCGCTCCACCATCGTCTTCGCCAACTCCCGCCGCCTGGCCGAGCGGCTGTGCAACAGGCTGAACGAGATCGCCTACGAGCGCGCCACGGGCGAGCCCATGCCCGAGGACCACTCGCCGGCCGAACTGATGGGCAACGCTGGAGCGGTCACCGGTGCGCCGACGCTCATCGCCCGGGCGCACCACGGCTCGGTCTCCAAGGAGCAGCGCTCCCAGGTCGAGGAAGACCTCAAGGCGGGCAGGCTGCCCGCCGTGGTGGCCACCTCCAGTCTGGAGCTGGGGATCGACATGGGCGCAGTCGATCTGGTGATCCAGGTCGAGTCGCCGCCCTCGGTCGCCTCCGGGCTGCAACGGGTGGGGCGCGCGGGGCACCAAGTGGGCGCCGTCTCGGCAGGCGTGGTCTTCCCGAAGTACCGGGGTGACCTTGTGCAGTCCGCCGTGGTCACCGAGCGGATGCGCGAAGGGGCCATCGAGGCGCTGCGCGTCCCCGCCAACCCGCTGGACGTCCTCGCCCAGCAGATCGTCGCCATGACGGCGGTGGACACCTGGGACGTGGATGAACTGCTGGCTCTGGTACGGCGGGCAGCGCCCTTCGCAGCGCTCCCGGAGTCCGCGTACACCTCGGTGCTGGACATGCTGGCCGGGCGGTATCCCTCCGACGCGTTCGCGGAGCTCCGCCCACGCCTGGTGTGGGACCGGGTGGCGAACACGGTAACCGGCCGCCCTGGTGCGCAGCGGCTGGCCGTCACCTCCGGCGGCACCATCCCGGACCGCGGGCTGTTCGGGGTGTTCCTGGCGGGCGCCGATCCGAAGAAGGGCGGTGGCCGGGTCGGTGAGCTGGATGAGGAGATGGTCTACGAGTCCCGGGTGGGCGATGTCTTCACCCTGGGGACGACGACATGGCGGATCGAGGACATCACCCGGGACCGGGTGCTGGTGACTCCCGCGCCCGGGGTGCCCGGGCGGCTGCCGTTCTGGCGGGGCGACCAGTTGGGCAGGCCGCTGGAGCTGGGCCGGGCGCTCGGCGCGTTCCTGCGCGAGATCGGCTCGCTGCGCCGGGAGCAGGCCGAGGAGCGGCTGGCGGCCTCCGGCATGGACGCACTGGCGATCAGCAACCTGCTGGCCTACCTGGCCGAGCAGCGCGAGGCAGCCGGGCATGTGCCGGATGACAGAACGATCGTCGTTGAGCGCTTCCGCGACGAGCTGGGCGACTGGCGCATCGTGGTCCACTCCCCGTTCGGCGCACAGGTGCACGCCCCCTGGGCACTGGCCATCGGCGCCCGGCTGACGGAGCGCTACGGCATGGACGCCCAGGTCATGCACGCCGACGACGGCCTCGTGCTGCGGCTGCCGGATGCCGAACTGATGGACCTCGACCTGTTCGACGCACAGTTCGACACCCCCTTGGGGGCCCAATTCGACACCCAGTCCGGCCCGATGCCCGCTGCGGAGCCGCGCTCCCCGCGTACGCCCGACCAGGATTTCCCGGCGGACCCCGACCAGCCGCCGCTGGGCGTGAGCGATGTTCTCTTCGACAAAGGCGAGATCGAGCAGACGGTCACCGACCAGGTGGGCAGCTCGGCGCTGTTCGCAGCCCGCTTCCGGGAGTGTGCCTCGCGCGCGCTGCTGCTGCCGCGCCGCAGCCCCGGAAAGCGCACCCCCTTGTGGCAGCAGCGGCAACGCGCCTCCCAGCTGCTGCAGGTGGCCAGCGAGTTCGGCTCCTTCCCGATCATCCTGGAAGCGGTCCGCGAGTGCCTGCAGGACGTGTTCGACCTGCCGGGCCTGACGGAGCTGATGGGCGACATCGAGGCCCGCCGGGTGCGGGTGGTCGAAGTGACCACCCCCGAACCGTCCCCGTTCGCCCGCTCCCTGCTGTTCGGCTACGTGGCGCAGTACTTGTACGAGGGCGACTCCCCGCTGGCCGAACGCCGCGCCGCGGCCCTCTCTCTGGATTCCCGGCTGCTGTCCGAACTGCTGGGCCAGGCGGAGCTGCGGGAACTGCTGGACGCCGAGGTCCTGCACGAGTTGGAGCGCGAGCTCCAGTGGCGCACCGAGGACCGCCGCCTCAAGGACGTGGAGGGCGTGGCGGACCTGCTGCGGCTGCTGGGCCCGCTCACCTCCCATGAGCTGGCGGAGCGCGGCTCCGAGCCCGGGTGGGCGCCGGAGTTGGAGGCGGCCCGCCGGGCCATCCGGGTACGGATCGCCGGCCGGGAGCACTGGGCGGCGGTGGAGGACGCCGGGCGGCTGCGGGACGCACTGGGGGTGGCACTGCCCGTCGGCGTACCAGAGGCGTTCACCGAACCGGTCGCCGACCCGCTGGGCGACCTGCTCGCGCGCTACGCCCGTACCCACGGCCCGTTCACCTCCGCCGATGCCGCGGCTCGCTTCGGTCTCGGCACCGCGGTCGCCGACGGAGCGCTGCACCGGCTGGCCGCGAGCGGCCGGCTGGTGCAGGGTGAGTTCCATCCGTCCGGGATCGGCCAGGAGTGGTGCGACGCGGGCGTACTGCGCAGACTGCGCCGCCGCTCCCTGGCGGCGCTGCGCCAGGAGCTGGAGCCGGTCCCCCCGCAGTCGCTGGCTGCTTTTCTGCCGCAGTGGCAGCACGTGGGCACCAACAGTCTGCGCGGAGTTGAGGGACTGCTGCGCACTGTCGAGCAGTTGCAGGGAGCCCCCGTCCCGGCCTCCGCGCTGGAGAAGCTGGTGCTGCCCGGCCGGGTCGCGGACTACGCGCCTCCCATGCTGGACGAGCTGACCGCCTCCGGGGAGGTCGTCTGGGCGGGCGCGGGCGCACTGCCCGGCAAGGACGGCTGGATCTCCCTCCATCTGGCCGACACCGCCCCTCTGTTGCTCCCTCCTCCGCATCCCCTGGAGCTCACACCGGTGCACCAGTCGGTGCTTGCCGCGCTGGAGGGCGGATACGGGCTGTTCTTCCGGCAGATCGCCGAACGAGCACGCGGCGCGCACCCGGAAGCCACCGACCCGCAGCTCACCGAGGCGCTGTGGGACCTGGTGTGGTCCGGCAGGGTCACCGGGGACACCCTCGCGCCCCTGCGGGCGCTGCTGGGCTCGGGCCGTACGGCAGGGTCGACGGCACACCGCGCCAAGCGCCCCACCCCACGCGGACGTTACGGCTCGTTCACCGCCGCCGCGGTCGCCGCAGGCAGCGGAGCCGGCCGCCGGGCGCCGCAGCGCGCCCCGGCAGCGGCGCCACCGACCGTCGCCGGCCGCTGGTCACTGCTGCCCGAGCCGGAGAGCGAACCCACCCACCGCGCACACGCGTTGGCCCGCACGCTGCTGGACCGGCACGGTGTGGTGACGCGTGGGGCGGTGGCCGCCGAAGGGGTGGAGGGCGGCTTCTCCGCCGCCTACCGAGTGCTGTCGGCCTTCGAGGAGAGCGGGCAGGCCCGGCGCGGCTATGTGGTCGAGGGCCTGGGCGCCGCGCAGTTCGCGATGGACGGCGCGGTGGACAGACTGCGCGCCGTCAGCACAGCGCGCGAACGGGAGGGCGGCGGCGTCCCGGGGGCGTACGGCGGTCCGGAGGCCCATGGCAGCTCCGGTGCCTACAGCAGCCCGCGCCCCGGCGGCGCCCGCACGCCCCCGCGCGCGCTGGTGCTAGCCGCCGCCGATCCCGCGAACGCCTACGGCGCGGCCCTGCCCTGGCCGCCGCCCCCACCGGGCGCGACACACAAACCGGGCCGCAAGGCGGGCGCGCTGGTGGTGCTGGTCGACGGTGTGCTGACGCTGTACGTCGAACGGGGCGGCAAGACGCTGCTGGCCTGGGCGCACGATCCGGCGGCACCGGAGGGCGCCGCCGGATCGGGGGAGGCCGGGGCCGCCGAGGGCGAGGTCGGCAGCGTCCGGCTGGCCGCCGCCGTCGAGGCACTGGCCCAGGCAGCGCGTCAGGGTGCGTTGGGGACGGTCACGGTGGAGCGCGTCAACGGCACGGCTGCGCTCTCCGCACCGCTGGGATCGGTGCTGGAAGCCGCGGGTTTCCACCCGACCCCGCGCGGGCTGCGGCTGCGTGCCGGATAGAGCCTGTCCTGCGGTCTTGTTCCGGGAAGGGGGTGCCACTGTCCGCAGCATGCGGGCTGCGGGTAGGTCGTGGCTGGTCGCGCAGTTCCCGCGTCCCTTCAGGGCACATCCCCCCGGTGACACCGTCCCCCTGAGGGGCGCCTCTCCCGGCAGGGATAGAGCTTGTCCTGCGGTCTTCTTCCGGGGAGGGGGTGCCGCTGTCCGCAGCATGCGGGCTGCGCGTACGTCGTGGCCGGTCGCGCAGTTCCCCGCGCCCCTTCGGGGCACGTCCCCCTCCGGTAAGACCGTCTCACTGAGGCACGCGTCTACCCGGTGCCTCGTCAGTCCTCGTCGTACCTCGCGGTCGCCAGCATGATCTGGCGGAGGAGGCCGGCAAGAAGGCGCTGTTCGTGCCAGTCGAGCGCGCCGAAGAGGCGCCGTTCCTCCTCGCCCGCCGCCTCGATGGCGGCCAGCCAGGTGGCGTGCCCCTCGTCGGTGAGCTCGATCTGGTCGCCTTGTTCAGCCCCGGCGTCGGACGGGCCTTCGGCGGGCTTACGCGTCACGAAGCCGCGCTTCTCGAGCACGTCCAGCCGCGAGGACAGCGCGTTGGGCGCCGCTCCCAGATCGATGGCGAGCTGGGTGAGGTCTCTGCGCCCGCCGTGTCCGGCAAGCATGTGCAGCGCCTCGTGTTCCTCCTGGCGCAGTCCGAACTCCGCAAGGGCCCGCTCACCCGCCCGTCGCAGATGGTCGGCGAGGAACTGCATGCGGGTGACGGCACCCTCGACGTGCGGGTTGAGCTCGGGCAGCACCGGCTGCCAGCGGTCCACATGGTCGTCGACCCAGTCCCGCACCCCCTCCAGCGCGTCCCTCTGCTCGGCCTCGGCCTCTCCGTCCACGTCGAGCGCGTCGTGCTGTCGTTCGTATCCCCACTGCCCCATGGCCCCGGATCGTATCCCGTGATCGTCTCCCACTTCTCGTCGCTGTCCCGTGTTCGGTCAGGGGTTCCTGCGACCATGGGCATATGTCCTCATGGGGCCGGTGATGGCGCACGATGCCGACAGGATGCCGGAAGAGAGCGAAAGGGTGACGGCCGGATGCCTGAGGGAGACACCGTCTGGCGTACGGCGCACGCGCTGCACTCCGCGCTGGCCGGCCAGGTGCTGGCCCGTACCGACTTCCGGGTGCCACGGCTGGCGACGGTCGATCTGTCAGGGCGCACGCTGCTGAACGTGACTCCGCGGGGCAAGCATCTGCTGATGCGCGTCGAGGGCGGCCTGACGGTGCACTCTCACCTGGGCATGGAGGGCGCCTGGCGCGTGAAGGCCAACCCGCCCGGCAGGATCGGCTCTCCCGGCGGCTTCGGACCCGCCCACCACATCCGCGTACTGCTGGTCGCCAGCTCGCACACTGCAGCCGGAATGCGGCTTCCCGTGCTGGAACTGCTGCGGACGGCCGAGGAGTTCGCAGCGGTCGGCCATCTGGGTCCTGACCTGCTCGGTCCGGACTGGGACGCGACCGAGGCGGAACGGCGGCTGCTCCAGGACCCGGAACGGCCGCTGGTCGATGCGCTGCTGGATCAGCGCAACCTCGCCGGTATCGGGAACGTCTACGCGGCCGAACTGTGCTTTCTCGCCCGCACCTCTCCCTGGGCTCCGGTGGGTTCGCTGTCGACTCCGCTGCCGGCCCGCCTGCTCGCGGCTGCCAAGCAACTGCTGGAGGCGAACAAGGACCGCGTCCGCCGTCGTACGACCAACAGCCCGCGCCCCGACCGGAATCTGGCCGTCTACGGCCGTGAGAACCGCCCCTGCTACCGCTGCGGCACCCCGGTCCGCACGGGTTCCCATGGTCCGCCGGAGCGCCCTCGCACGGTGTGGTACTGCCCGTACTGCCAGCCACCGGCAACCGGGGAATCGCACAGCGGTTGCGAGAAGGGCCGGAGGCCGCCAACTAATTGACGACCCGTCAGCTTCTCCGTAACGTCGTCAGCATGAGCCCTCCGGCGCACGGCAGCCTCCCGGCGTACGACCTGACCGGCCGGACCGCCCTGGTGACGGGGGCCGCCAGCGGCATCGGACGTGCAACGGCAGTACTGCTCGCCCAGGCAGGCGCGGCTGTGCACTGCGCGGACCGGGACGAGAAGGCCCTGGCACACACGACCGATCTGATCACCCAGTCGGGAGGCGACGCCTGGGCGCACCCCCTGGACGTGACCGACCGTGCGGCGCTCAGGAGTGCAGTCACCGCGGCGGAGCGCACGGGCGGCCGTCTCGACATGGCCGCCGCGATAGCCGGAATCATGCACCGCAGCACCGTGCTGGAGACGGAAGATGCCGATCTGGACCGGGTTCTCGCCGTCAACTTCAAAGGAGTTCTGTACACCTGCCAGGAAGCCGCCCGCAGCATGCTCGCAAGCGGCACCCGGGGCGCCCTCGTGACCATGGCATCCGGAGCGGTGGACACCGGTTCCCCGGGTCTGCTCTGCTACGGCGCAGCCAAGGCTGCCGTCGTCCAGCTCACCAAAACCCTCGCAACGGAGCTCGGCGGGCACGGCATCCGGGTCAACGCGGTGGCACCCGGCTGGGTGCGTACACCTATGACGGAACGGGACGACGCGGCGACCAGGCAGCGCGCCGAGGAGGCGCTGGCCGGAATGTCGCCGCTGGGCCGGGTCGGCGAGGCGCAGGAGGCCGCCCATGCCGTGCTGCATCTGGCATCGGACGCCTCATCCTTCACGACGGGACAGATCCTGCGTCCCAACGGCGGCGTCGCCATGCCGTGGTAGCCCACCAGGGGCGCTTCCCCCACTCCCCCGCGCCCCCTGACGCGCGCTGGCGTGTGCCACATGCACGGGTATCACGCTCAGCCCCCATCCCCCTGCGGTCACGGAGACTTCCACCGGGCCGCCCTCCCCCGCGGCCACCCGCCATATCGCACACAGCCAGCCGACCGCACAGGCGCTGCCGAGCGCCCAGCGGCACAGCAGCAAGGGGTTCACACCCGGCACGCCGCCACCTCCCGCGACGGTGCCCTCCATGCCGGGGCGGCAACGCCACGCGCGGCAAGGACGCGAGACCGTCGACGAAGTCGAGAACACAGCCATCGTCCCGCACTCCGGGCAACCGCGCGACCACGGAAAGTAGGTCACACAGTGCGACGAACAGTCCGCACCCAGACGTACGCCGAGCACCTGCGCGCAGCCAAAGATGCGGGCCTGCGGGCCGCCGAACGCGCGAACTGCGGCCAGCGGACCCCGCCGGCCTCCCTGGAAGCCCGAACGCCCCTCAGGCGCCCGAGCGCCCCCTTCGGGCGCCAAAGCCACGCGGGACACACGAAGGCCCCGCTGCGTCCCAGCGGGGCCTCTCGTTCACGTCTCATGCGCTCGTACGTGTCTCGCGCACCTTCCGCGCCGGGTCGTCGTACGGCCGAAACGCTTGCGGTACGGCGCGGGCACGGGCCAGGACGAGTGCGCGGCGTCAGGCCGCGACCACGTCCACGGCCTCCGTCGGCGCCTTGATCGTGACACGCTCCTCGGGCACTCCGGTGACCGAGGTGACGGACAGCGGGTTGAGCACCGGCCGCATCGGCGCGGGCACAGCATCGCTCTTCGCGGACTCGGCCAGCTCCGCGAGCGCCAGCTCGTCGCTGACCTCCCGCATCAGCTCGGACATCCGCACGTCGAGAGCGTCACAGATCGACGAGAGCAGTTCGGACGAGGCTTCCTTCTGGCCGCGCTCGACCTCGGAGAGGTATCCGAGCGAGACCCTGGCGGACGAAGAGACTTCGCGCAGGGTACGACCCTGACGTTGGCGCTGCCGACGCAGCACGTCACCCAACAGGCGACGGAGCAGAATCATCGGTGCTCCTCCCTCTCAACGCGCGGCGTCTTCCACAGCCTGTATCGGGACGGCCAGTTGGCCCCGACTCCTTCAGGCTCCACCGTACCGCCTTGGCACGCAGCCGTGCGGGGAGCGATGTCGTGTTCACTCAGGGCTGCAAACATCCATTCCCCCCGGTCTGTTCCCTATCCTGCCCTCCAGCATTTTCGATCAGTTCCTCGCAGAGCAGCTCCAGTGCTCCTCGAACACTCTCCGTACGAATACCGGCACGCACACGTTCCCCGGCTTCCTCACCACTGTCACCGGCCCGATCGCCGCTCCGGCTGCCCTCGAGCCGCAGTTTTCGCACCACCGCCTCGGCCGTGGGGCCGGCGACGGCGACGTACACCGTTCCGACCGGCTGCCCGTCCTGGGGTTCGGGGCCGGCCACACCTGTTGTCGCGAGGCCCCAGTCGGCACCGAGCGCGGTGCGTACGCCCCGCGCCATCTGGAGCGCGACGTCGGCGTCGACAGCGCCCCGCTCCTCAAGGAGTGCCCCGTCAACGCCGAGTACATCCCTCTTGAGTGCGGTCGCATATGCCGTCACCGAACCACGGAAGGCTCTTGAGGCCCCGGGGACAGCAGTGATCTCAGCCGCGAGCAGCCCGCCGGTCAGCGACTCCGCGACGGCCAGCGTCTGATTCCGCCCGGCGAGCAGCGCCAGCACACTACCGACCCGAGATTTCACGTCGCTCAGGACCGTTCACCCCCCGCGTTCCCCTCGCCTCCCTGGTTTACTTCGTTCCCGGCGGTTGCGGCGTTACTGCCGATCGCTGCTGCGCTGCCGTCGCCACAGCCGTCGGCCGCTGCCGCGCCTCCCTCGCCGTTCCCGTCGGTCCGCTCGGTCCCGCCGGTCTCGTCAGTTCCGCCGTCCTCGGAGGCGGACGCACCGGCCCCGGCCTCCTGCGCAGCCCCGGCCTTCTCGGCAGCCTCAGCGTTCTCGGCCGCCAGCCCGGCCCGGCGCAGCACGACGGCTTGCCGTACGTAGTCGAGGCCGGTGACGACCGTCAGGACGACAGCCACCGCCATCACCCACCAGCGGGCCGTCGCCAGCGGCCCCGTCAGCACGAGCACGTACATGCCGACGGCGACGCCCTGGGCGAGCGTCTTCAGCTTGCCGCCACGGCTGGCCGGAATCACCCCGTGCCGGATCACCCAGAACCGCAGCAGCGTGATGCCCAGTTCCCGGAAGAGGATCACACCCGTGACCCACCAGGGCAGGTCGGAGAGGATGGAGAGACAGATCAGCGCGGCGCCCATGATCGCCTTGTCCGCGATGGGGTCGGCGATCTTCCCGAAGTCCGTGACGAGGTTGTGCCGACGGGCCAGCTCACCGTCGAACAGGTCGGTGATCATGGCGATGATGAAGGCCGCCCAGGCGAACGAGCGCCAGGCCGGGTCGTGCCCGCCGTTCGCCACCATGAGCAGCACGAACCCCGGCACCAGCAGCAGTCGCACCATGGTCAGGACGTTGGCGATGTTCCACAGGCTCACAGCGCGTACGGTGCTCACCGCCTTCGGCTGGGGGGCGGTGCCACGCCGTGCCGCGGAGGCCGGGGCTCCGGTCATCTGGCTGCCTCCTCGCCCACCTGGCGAGACGCGTCACTGACAGCCGTAACGCCCACACCGGCAGCACCGGCGCGTGGGGCCGGGACAGCACCCGTCACAGCCGCCACAAGTGGCTCCGCGATCAGGTCGACGCCCTCGGCAGCGACGACCCGGGCCTCGACCATGCGGCCGACCGCCACGTCCTCACCCACGCGCGCGGCCGCCAGGCCCCGGCCCGGCTGCGCAGCCGGCAGCCCCTGGCCCGCGTACGGGCCACCGTCCGCATCCGGCCCGTCCGCCTCCGGGTACACCAGCCGCACCTGGCCGTCGGTCTCCGGGGCCTGGTGCGCACCGCGCCCCAGGGGGCCCTCTTCCTCGTCCACAGCCTCGACCAGTACCCGCACGGTCTCCCCCACACGCTCCTCGGCGCGCTGGGCGGTCAGCTCCTCGGCGAGCCGCGAGATGTACGCAAGCCGCTCCGCGACCTCGTCGGCGGGCACCTTCGCCGCGTAACCGGCGGCCTCGGTGCCCTCCTCGTCCGAGTACCCGAACACCCCGATCGCGTCCAGCCGGGCCGCGGTCAGGAAGCGCTCCAGCTCGGCGAGGTCCTGCTCGCTCTCGCCCGGGAAGCCGACGATGAAGTTGGACCGCGCACCCGCCTGCGGCGCCCGCTTGCGGATCTCCTCCAGCAGCCCGAGGAAGCGGTCGGTGTCGCCGAAGCGCCGCATCGCGCGCAGCACGCCCGGCGCCGAGTGCTGGAAGGACAGGTCGAAGTACGGTGCCACCTTCTCGGTGCCGGTGAGCACGTCGATCAGCCCCGGCCGCATCTCGGCGGGCTGCAGATAGCTCACCCGTACCCGCTCGATGCCGTCGACGGCCGCCAGCTCGGGCAGCAGCGTCTCCAGCAGCCGGATGTCGCCCAGATCCTTGCCGTACGAGGTGTTGTTCTCCGAGACGAGCATGATCTCGCGCACGCCCTGCTCGGCCAGCCATCGGGTCTCGGTGAGCACGTCGGCGGGGCGGCGGGAGATGAAGGAGCCACGGAAGGACGGAATGGCGCAGAAGGAGCAGCGCCGGTCGCAGCCGGAGGCGAGCTTGACGGAGGCCACGGGGCTGCTGCCCAGCCGCCGCCGCAGCGGAGCACGCGGACCGGAGGCAGGCGCGACCCCCGCGGGCAGATCCGCCGGAGCGGACTCGGCAGCCTCCGCCACCTTGGCCGCACCAGCCGCACCGGCCGCCTCGACGGCACCCGCCGTCCCAGCAGCCCCTTCCGCCTGGGAGCCCCCGGACCCTGCGCCACCGTGCCCGGGTAGCGCGACGGCGGCGCCCTGGCGCTCGGCGGGGCTCACGGGCAGCAGCTTGCGCCGGTCGCGCGGGACGTGCGGCGCGTGCACACCGCCGCTCAGGATCGTCTGGAGCCGGTCGGAGATGTCGGCGTAGTCGTCGAAGCCGAGAACGCCGTCCGCCTCCGGCAGCGCGTCGGCGAGCTCCTTGCCGTACCGCTCGGCCATACAGCCGACAGCCACCACGGCCTGGGTTCTGCCCTCGCCCTGACGGGCCGCGCTCTTGAGGTCGTTGGCCTCCAGCAGCGCGTCGACGGAGTCCTTCTTGGCGGCCTCCACGAAGCCGCAGGTGTTGACGACGGCGACATCGGCCTCGGCGGCGTCCTCGACGAGGTCCCAGCCATCCGCCGCCAGGCGGCCTGCGAGCTCTTCCGAGTCCACCTCGTTACGTGCGCAGCCGAGAGTGACAAGGGCGACGGTACGGCGTTCGGGCATGCGCTCAGCCTACTTCGTCCCGTCAGCACCGCCCGCCGCCAGGTCGCAGCCGCCCAGCTCACCGGCCCGGACGGGATTCCTCGCCTGCGGACCTTCGGCCGGGCCGACGACCGGTATGGCCTCAGCCGGCCTCCGGGTCGCCGCGGGTGTAGCTGAGCCGCTGCACCTGCCCGACCTCGCCCGCGTGCTTGACCTGCTTGCCGTTGACGTACAGCTTCACGCCGCCCGCGTTGCCGAGCACGAGGTCGAGGCGCTTGTCGTCGGTGAGGGTCTTGGACTGGCCCTCCTTGAGCACTCCTTCGTGGACCAGCCGCCCGTTGTGGTCCTTGGCGGAGACCCAGCTGTTGCCCTTCTCCGCGGTCATCCGCACGGTGACCTTGTCGGCAGGTGCCCCCGCGATGGCGCTCTCGGAGGGCTTGGGGTCACTCGTCTTGGATGGTGACGGCTTGCCGGAGGCGCCCTTGGAGGGTTCCGAGGACGGCGCCTCCTCGGCGGCCTGCTTGCCGGAGTCCTCCCCGCCACCGCTGACCAGGGTGAAGCCGACGAAACCGATCACCGCGACGATGGCGGCGACCATGGCAGCGGTCCAGTTGGGCCTGCGCGGCTCGGGGCGGATGCGCTCGGCCTCGAACAGTGTGGCGGCCGCGGTCGGCTCGGGACGGCCACCGTGTTCCTCGTCGTACTGCGCGACCAGGGCGGCGCCGTCGAGTCCGACAGCGCGCGCGAGAGTGCGGATGTGCCCGCGCGCGTACACGTCCCCACCGCACCGGGAAAAGTCGTCCTGCTCGATCGCCTGCACGATCGGGACTCGCACCCGCGTGGAGCTACTGATCTCTTCGACGGTCAACCGTGCGTCGATACGGGCCTGCTGGAGGGCTCGACCGACCGGGGGCCGGTCCTCTTCGGGGGAGTTGCCGATGGACACGGGGGCGCCTTTCGAGCGTGTAGCCACCTGCTGGATGTTCAGTCTAGGGGCGGGGTAAAAGGGTGGGGCAAGCGGGCGGAGCAACTTTGTACGCCATATGTATGGCGTACGTATGACCGAGCTGCGCCTGGTGGGCGCCCGCACGAACCGGGTGCGCCGACGCCTGAGCCGTCCCTTCCCTCAACTTGACGTATAGACCACGGAAACGGTTGCCTCGCTCGCCCTTTCGAGTGAGCTGTGCCGCCCATGCAGCCGGTGTCGCGGGGCCTGTCTACTCGCCGCCCCTGATGGCCGCGAGCACCCCGTCCAGCTCGTCGGGCTTGACCAGTACGTCCCGCGCCTTGGAGCCCTCGCTGGGGCCGACCACGCCCCGTGACTCCATCAGGTCCATCAGCCGCCCGGCCTTGGCGAAGCCCACCCGCAGCTTGCGCTGGAGCATCGAGGTCGAGCCGAACTGGGTGGAGACGACCAGCTCCGCCGCCTGGCAGAGCAGATCCATGTCGTCGCCGATCTCCTCGTCGATCTCCTTCTTCTTGCCCTGGCCACCGGTCACGTCCTCCCGGAAGACCGGCGTCATCTGCGCCTTGCAGTGCTCGACGACCGATTGGACCTCGCGCTCGTTGACGTAGGCGCCCTGCATCCGGATCGGCTTGCTGGCGCCCATCGGCAGGAACAGCCCGTCGCCCTTGCCGATGAGCTTCTCCGCGCCGCCCTGGTCGAGGATGACGCGGCTGTCGGCGAGGGAGGAGGTGGAGAAACCGAGCCGGGAAGGGACGTTGGCCTTGATGAGGCCGGTGACGACATCGACCGACGGCCGCTGGGTCGCCAGCACCAGGTGGATGCCGGCGGCCCGCGCCAGCTGGGTGATCCGTACGATCGCGTCCTCGACGTCGCGCGGCGCCACCATCATCAGGTCCGCCAGCTCGTCCACGATCACCAGCAGATACGGGTACGGCGTCAGCTCCCGTTCGCTGCCCTCCGGGGCCTGGACCCGGCCGGCGCGCACCGCGTCGTTGAAGTCGTCGATGTGGCGGAATCCGAACGCCGCCAGGTCGTCGTAGCGCAGGTCCATCTCCCGGACGACCCACTGCAGCGCCTCGGCGGCCTTCTTCGGGTTGGTGATGATCGGCGTGATCAGGTGCGGGATGCCCTCGTAGGCGGTCAGCTCGACCCGCTTGGGGTCCACGAGCACCATCCGGACGTCCTCCGGAGTGGCCCGGGCCATCACGGAGGTGATGAGGCAGTTGATGCAGGAGGACTTGCCCGAGCCGGTGGCACCCGCGACCAGGATGTGCGGCATCTTCGCCAGGTTGGCCGAGACATAGCCGCCTTCGACATCCTTGCCGAGCCCGACCAGCAGCGGGTGTTCCTCGCCCGCGGCCTCGGCGGAGCGCAGCACGTCCCCGAGGTTGACCATCTCCCGGTCGCTGTTGGGAATCTCGATGCCCACGGCGGACTTGCCCGGGATCGGGTTGATGATGCGTACGTCGGGGCTGGCGACGGCGTACGCGATGTTCTTGGCCAGCGCCGTGATCTTCTCGACCTTCACGCCGGGCCCCAGCTCGACCTCGTAGCGGGTGACGGTCGGGCCGCGGGTGAAGCCGGTGACTGCCGCGTCCACCTTGAACTCGGTGAAGACGGTGGTCAGCGACTGCACCACCTGGTCGTTGGCGGCGCTGCGCGAGCGGCCGGGTCCGCCGCGCTCCAGCAGATCCAGCGACGGCAGCGCGTAGGTGATGTCCCCGGCCAGCTGCAGCTGTTCGGCGCGCGGGGGCAGTTCTCCGGGCTCCGGGGGCGTCGGTTCCTTGGTCAGGTCCCGCACCGGGGTCCGCTCGGTGAGCTCGTTGTCGGCCGGGGCGGCGTACTGGGCGTGACCGGCCCGCACGCCGTTCTCGGCATCTTCACCCCGGGCGCCCGGTACGGCGGGCTCCGCGTCCCCTCCCCGGCGCTTCCTGCTCCGCGACTTGGCGACCGAGGTGGTCAGGTCGGCCACGACCGGCGAGGGCTGGATGCCGTTGACGACCGCGCCGTCCAGCGAGGCAGCGGCTGCGGCGGCCACATCGACGGCGTCCAGCGTGCGTTCCGTCTCGCCCGCGCTCGCGCTGACCGCAACGCCGTCCTCGGGCAGCGGCTCCTGCGTCCCGGCGCCCCGCCTGCCCTGCCGGCCGGCCCGCCGACGGCGGTCGAGCGCTTCCTTCTCGGCGAGCGCGGGTGCGAGATGTTCCTTGCGCATGCTGTGCGCACGCCGCCCGCCTGCCGGTGCTTCCTCCTCGTCCGGCTCCGCGTCGTAGTCGTAGCCGGCCACCGGCTGGACGAGGCCGAGCCGGACCCCGGCGGCGCGCAGCCGCTGCGGAATGGCGTTGACCGGCGTGGCCGTCACGACCAGCAGCCCGAAGACGGTGACGAGGGCGAGCAGCGCCACCGCCAGCATCTCGCCCATGGTGACGATCAGCGGCCGGGAGACCCCCCAGCCGATCAGCCCGCCCGCGTCGCGCAGCGCGTCGTCGCCCTCGCCCCTGCCGGGCGCGCCGCAGCCGATGTGGACCAGCCCCAGCACACCGATGAGCAGCGCCGAAAGCCCGATCACAATACGGCCGTTGGCCTCGGGCTTCTCCGGGTGGCGGATCAGCCGCACGGAGATGACGCCGAGCAAAATCGGCACCAGCAGATCCAGCCTGCCGAACGCGCCGGTCACCAGCATCTCCACCAGATCGCCGACCGGGCCCTGGAGGTTGGACCAGGTGCCCGCTGCGACGATGAGCGCGATCCCGAGCAGCAGCAGCGCCAGTCCGTCCTTGCGGTGTGCCGGATCCAGCGCCTTGCCGCTGCGTCCTATGCCGCGGAGGACGGCGCCGACGGCGTGCGCGAGACCGAGCCAGCACGCCTTCAGCACCTTGAGGACGCCACTGGTGGGGGACGGTGCCCCCTTGCCCTTGCCGGCGCCCTTGCCGCCCTTGGCCGCGGTCTTCTTGGCGGGTGCCTTCTTGGGCGGCGCCTTCTTCGCCGGGGCCGCCTTCGCGGCTTTCGGGGCAGCCTTTTTCGCGGGCGCTTTCTTGGCAGCCTTTCCAGTTCCCGACGCGCGTGAGGCCATAGGTGTGAGGTTACCTGTGCCGGGCACCCGAGGCACGGATGCCCGGGGGCCACTCCTGCACCAGTGCCCAGTTACGGACGCGGCGTCAGTTCCGGGAGGAAGGAACGGGTCAGCGCTGCGAGGGGACGGCGGGTCAGTTCTGCGAGGGGACCTGGGGCGAGGGGTCACCGTCCGCGCCCGGCCCCAGCGCGTCAAGTGCGCTGCGCAGCCCGGCCAGTTTGCGCTCCAGATGTGCGGCGGTGGCGACTGTCGCGGCGTCAGCCGAGTCGCCCAGCTGCTTGGTGAGGGCTTCGGCCTGCTCCTCCACGGCGGCCAGCCGCGCGGAGAGCTCGACCAGCAGGCCCTGCGCCTCGTCGCTGTCCTCGGCGCCGCCGGGACGCCGCTCGGCGCCGTTGCCCTCCAACTGGAGCCGCAGCAGCGAAGCCTGCTCACGCAGTTGAACGTTCTTCATGTAGAGGTCGACGAAGACCGAGACCTTCGCCCGCAGCACCCAGGGGTCGAACGGCTTGGAGATGTAGTCGACCGCACCGGCCGCGTAGCCGCGGAAGGTGTGGTGCGGGCCGTGGTTGATGGCCGTCAGGAAGATGATCGGAATGTCGCGGGTGCGCTCACGGCGCTTGATATGGGCGGCCGTCTCGAAGCCGTCCATCCCTGGCATCTGGACATCCAGCAGAATGACCGCGAAGTCGTCCGTCAGCAGCGCTTTGAGCGCTTCCTCCCCTGACGATGCCCGTACCAGCGTCTGATCGAGCGCGGAGAGAATGGCCTCCAGCGCCAGCAGATTCTCCGGCCGGTCATCGACCAGGAGGATCTTGGCCTTCTGCACCATGGCCCGTCCTCCTCGCCCCGGCAGCCTTTCGGACGCCGCCCCTGGGAGCGGCCTCCTGTCGCCGCCGCCCGTCCTTGTGCCGGTCATGGTAGCCGCACCCTGCGGTCCGCCACACCCTGTCACCGTGATGTCACTGTGCACGTAGCAGAAACGCCCCAGGGGACCAAAAGGTTCCCGCTTTACCGTGTTTCCACACGCGCTTGACCACACTGCGTCAACACGTGGCCTTCATCGACACGGTGTCATATTCACCCGCCATCCATCCACCGCCTCATGACATCCAGCAGGTGATCAGTATCCACCGGCTTGGTGACGTAGTCCGAAGCACCCGACTCGATGCTCTTCTCCCGGTCGCCCTTCATCGCCTTCGCGGTCAGCGCGATGATCGGGAGCCCGGCGAACTGCGGCATCTTGCGGATGGCCGCCGTCGTGGCGTAACCGTCCATCTCCGGCATCATGATGTCCATCAGCACCACGGCTGCGTCGTCGTGCTGTTCGAGCACCTCGATGCCCTCCCGGCCGTTCTCGGCGTAGAGCACCTGCAGGCCGTGCTGCTCCAGCACGCTGGTGAGCGCGAAGACGTTGCGGATGTCGTCATCGACGATGAGCACCTTCCGGCCGGCCAGATCTCCGGCCTCCCCCGCACCGGGTGACGGCGCCTGCTGGTCACCCTGCGTAGCCACTCCCCTGCCGAGTTCCTCGGCGGCCCTGCCGGCGGTGTCGGCCACCGCCCCTCCGGGCTGCCCGCCGGGCGCGGCGGCCCGGGGCGGCGCCCCGTTGCCGCCCGGCCCTGCCCCGTTGGCCGTCCCGCTGACCGTCCCTGCGCCGTTCTCGGCCGACGGGGGCGACGGGCGGGCCTCCGGGGGCAGTTCGGGCTGCGCCTGCCCGCTGGCGTCCCGCAGCCGCCGTCGGTCGGCCAGTGAGTGGGCCGCCTCCTCCGCGGTCTGCTCCGGGGCCGTGGAGGGCGTCTCGGCCGCCTCGCCGGGTGACCGCTGCTCCGCCTCTTCGGGCTCGGCCGCCGCTGCGGTTGTCCGCGCCTCGGGGAGGGCCAGCGGGGCGCTGGACGCGAGCTGCCCGTAGCCCTGCGGGGGCAGCTCAGTGGGGTGCAGCGGCAGGTAGAGGGTGAAGGTGGAACCGCGGCCCGGCTCGCTGACCGCGTGGATCTCGCCGCCCAGCAGCCGCGCGATCTCCCGGCTGATGGACAGCCCCAGGCCCGTGCCGCCGTACTTGCGCGAGGTGGTGCCGTCCGCCTGCTTGAACGCCTCGAAGATGACCCGCATCTTGCTCTGCGCGATGCCGATACCGGTGTCCGTCACCGAGAAAGCGATCAGCTCCGAGTCCGGATCCCGCAGCGAGCCGTGCTCGAGCATCTGCTCCCGGATCGCGTCGGGCACATCCGAACGGGCCGAACGGATCACCAACTCGACGGCGCCGCTGTCGGTGAACTTCACCGCGTTGGACAGCAGGTTGCGCAGCACTTGGAGCAGCCGCTGCTCATCGGTGTGGAGCGTGGCCGGCAGCTCCGGCGAGACGCTCACCGAGAAGTCCAGCCCCTTCTCCACCGTCAGCGGCCGGAAAGTGGCCTCCACATAGTCGACCAGTTGCACCAGTGCGATCCGCGTCGGGCTGACATCCATCTTGCCCGCCTCGACCTTCGACAGATCGAGGATGTCGTTGATCAGCTGCAGCAGGTCGGAGCCCGCTCCGTGGATGGTCTCGGCGAACTCGACCTGCTTGGGCGAGAGATTGCTCTCCGCGTTGTCCGCCAGCAGCTTGGCCAGGATCAGCAGCGAGTTGAGCGGCGTGCGCAACTCGTGCGACATGTTGGCCAGGAACTCCGACTTGTAGCGCATCGAAACGGACAGCTGCTCGGCACGCTCCTCCAGGACCTGCCGCGCCTCTTCGATCTCGCGGTTCTTGATCTCGATGTCGCTGTTGGTCTGGGCGAGCTGTTCGGCCTTCTCCTCCAGCGCCGCGTTGGACTCCTGGAGGGCTTTCTGCCGGTTCTCCAGCTCCGCGGAGCGCTCCTTCAACTGCGCCGTCAGCTCCTGCGACTGCTCCAGCAGCCGCTCGGTACGCATGTTGACGCTGATGGTGTTGACGCTCGTGGCGATCATCTCGGCGATCTGGTTGAGGAAGTCCTTCTGGATCTGCCCGAACGGCTGGAAGGACGCCAGCTCGATCACGCCGAGCACCGTGCCCTCGAAGATGACGGGCAGCACCACCAGATGCGCGGGCGGCGCCTCACCGAGCCCCGAGGAGATCTTCAGATAGCCCGGCGGCACATTGCCCATCTCGATGGTGCGCTTCTCCTTCGCCGCCGTGCCGACCAGTGACTCGCCGGGCAGGAAGGAGGTGGGCATGCTGTCGGTGCAGTAGCCGTAACTGCCCAGCATCCGCAGCTCGTACTTGCCGTCCTCGCCGGGCCCCGCACCGACGCCGACCGCGCCCTCCGGGGTGCCCTCCGGCAGCGAGATGAAGAACGCGCCGTGCTGCGCGGAGACCACAGGCGTCAGCTCGCTCATGATGAGCCCCGCCACGTCCCGCAGGTCGCGGCGGCCCTGCATCAGCCCGGAGATGCGTGCCAGGTTCCCCTTGAGCCAGTCCTGCTCCTGGTTGGCCTGCGTGGTGTCCCGCAGGTTGGCGATCATCGTGTTGATGTAGCCCTGCAGCTCCAGGATCTCGCCGGCCGCCTCCACGTCGATACGGACGTTGTGGTCGCCCCGGGTCACCGCGGTGGCGACCTCGGCGATCGCCCGCACCTGACGGGTGAGGTTGCCCGCCATCTCGTTGACGGAGTCGGTCAGGTCCTTCCACGTACCGGCGACGCCCGGCACGCGCGCCTGACCGCCCAACTGGCCCTCGGTGCCCACCTCGCGGGCCACTCGGGTCACCTGCTCGGCGAACGACGACAGCTGGTCGACCATCGTGTTGATCGTCGTCTTCAGCTGCAGGATCTCGCCGTTGGCCTCGATGTCGATCTTCTTGGTCAGATCGCCCTTGGCGATGGCGGTCGTGACCATGGCGATCTGCCGCACCTGGCCGGTCAGGTTGGAGGCCATGGAGTTCACGGACTCCGTCAGGTCCTTCCACGTACCCGCGACGCCCTGCACCCGCGCCTGACCGCCCAGCACACCGTCGGTGCCCACCTCGCGGGCCACCCTGGTCACCTGCTCGGCGAACGACGAGAGCGTGGTGACCATCGTGTTGACGGTGTCCGCGAGCTGCGCCACCTCACCGCTGGCCTCGACGGTGACCTTCTTGGTGAGATCACCGCCCGCGACCGCCGTGGCGACCTGGGAGATGTTGCGCACCTGGCTGGTCAGGTTGTTCGCCATGATGTTGACGTTGTCGGTCAGGTCCTTCCAGATACCCGACACGTCACGCACCCGCGCCTGGCCGCCGAGGATGCCCTCGGTGCCCACCTCACGGGCCACTCGGGTCACCTGCTCGGCGAACGAGGAGAGCGTGTCCACCATGGTGTTGACGGTCGTCACCAGGGCCAGGACCTCGCCCTTGGCGTCGACGGTGATCTTCTTGGACAGGTCGCCCTGTGCGACAGCGGTGGTGACCTCGGCGATGTTGCGGACCTGAGAAGTCAGGTTGTTCGCCATGAAGTTCACGGACTGCGTGAGGTCCTTCCAGGTGCCCGAGACACCCTTGACCTCCGCCTGGCCGCCCAGGATGCCCTCCGTGCCCACCTCGCGGGCGACCCGGGTGACCTCCTCGGCGAACGACGAGAGCTGGTCGACCATCGTGTTCAGTGTGGTCTTCAGCTCCAGGATCTCGCCGCGTGCGTCCACATCGATCTTCTGCGACAGATCACCGCGCGCGACCGCGGTCGCCACCTGCGAGATGTTGCGCACCTGGCTGGTCAGATTGCCCGCCATACCGTTCACAGAGTCGGTCAGATCGCGCCACACACCGGCGACCCCCGGCACCTGGGCCTGACCGCCCAGCCTGCCCTCCGTACCGACCTCCCGGGCCACCCGCGTGACCTGGTCGGCGAACGCTGAGAGCTGGTCGACCATCGTGTTGATGGTGTTCTTCAGCTCCAGGATCTCGCCGCGTGCATCGACCTCGATCTTCTGCGAGAGGTCACCCCGCGCGACCGCCGTCGTCACCTGGGCGATCTGCCGCACCTGGGACGTCAGATTGTTGGCCATGAAGTTGACGGAGTTCGTCAGGTCCTTCCAGGTGCCCGAGACACCATCCACCCGCGCCTGACCGCCCAGCCGGCCCTCGGTGCCCACGTCCCGGGCCATCCTGGTCACCTGCTCGGCGAAGGACGACAGCTGGTCCACCATCGTGTTCACGGTGTTCTTCAGCTGAAGCATCTCGCCGGAGACGTCGACGGTGACCTTCTGCGACAGATCACCGTTCGCCACCGCCGTCGTCACCTGCGCAATGTTGCGCACCTGACCGGTCAGATTGCGGAACGCGGTGTTGACCGAATCGGTCAGATCCTTCCAAGTGCCTGCCGCTCCTGGCACAGCCGCCTGGCCGCCCAACTCACCCTCGACGCCGATCTCCCGCGCGACGCGGGTCACCTCGGCGCCGAACGCGGAGAGCTGGTCCACCATCGTGTTGACGGTGTTCTTCAACTCCTGCATCTCGCCGGAGACATCCACGGTGACCTTCTGCGACAGATCACCGTTCGCCACCGCCGTCGTCACCTGCGCGATGTCCCGCACCTGAGCGGTCAGATTGCGGAAGGCCGAGTTGACCGAATCGGTCAGATCCTTCCAGATTCCGGCCGCGCCCGGGACGACCGCCTGGCCGCCCAGTACACCGTCCGTACCGACCTCGCTCGCCGCCCGGGTGACCTCGTCCGCGAGCGTGCGCAGCGTGTCCGTCATCGCATTGATCGTCTCGGCGAGCTGCGCCACCTCGCCCCGCGCGTTCACGGTGATCTTCTGCGACAGGTCACCGTTGGCGACCGCCGTCGTCACCTGGGCGATCTCGCGCACCTGGGAGGTCAGATTCCCGGCCATCAGGTTGACGGAGTCCGTCAGGTCCTTCCACACGCCCGCGACGCCCTGCACCCGCGCCTGGCCGCCCAGCTCGCCCTCGGTGCCGACCTCGCGCGCGACCCGGGTCACCTCGGACTGGAAGGAGGAGAGCTGGTCGACCATCGTGTTGACGGTGTTCTTCAGCTCCAGCATCTCACCGGCGACATGAACGGTCACCTTGCGTGACAGATCACCCTTGGCGACCGCCGTCGTCACCAGCGCGATATCCCGCACCTGGGCCGTCAGCCGCGACGCCATGGTGTTGACCGAATCGGTCAGATCCTTCCAGGAACCGGACATTCCGCGCACCCGCGCCTGGCCGCCCAGCTTCCCCTCGGTGCCGACCTCGCTGGCCACCCGGGTCACCTCGTCGGTGAACGCCGAAAGCTGGTCCACCAGGCCGTTGACCGTACGCCCGACCTTCAGGAACTCCCCGCGCAGCGGGTGCCCGCCGCCCTCGGCCCCGCGCGAGCGCAGATCCATGCGCTGCTCCAGGTCACCGTCGGCTACGGCCGTCAGCACCCTCCCGACCTCGGAGACGGGCCACACCAGGTCGTCCACCAACGCGTTCGCCGCGTCGATCGCCGACGCCCAGGAGCCCTCACAGGTGCCGGTCTGCAACCGCTCTGTGAGTTTCCCCTCACGGCCCACAACCCGCCGCACCCGGGACAGCTCGCCCGTCAGATGCAGATTCTGGTCCGCGACCTCGTTGAAGACGGCGGCGATCTCGGCCATCGGGCCCTCGCCGGTCACCGTGAGCCGTCGGCGGAAGTTGCCGTCCCGCATCGCCGTGAGCCCGGTCAGCAGCTTGTTGAGGGCCGCGGCGTCCACTTCGACCGTCCCGCTCCTCCGGGACCGTCCGCCCTTCACGCGCGTGTTGCCGCTACGCGCGGTTGTGCCAGACTCCACTGCCCCTCCTGCGGGTAGACCTTCCTGCCCGGGCCCTTGCACTCCGAGCCTTCCCAGTGTTTCACCCTGCCCGAACCCGGCGATAACAGTTCGGCAGCATGGCATATCGCACTGCGTTCGCGGACCCGGAGGGAATTCACCCGCATCCGGCAGCCACTCGCCGTGGATACGTAAGTAACCTGGCACACGGCTGTCCGTTCACCCCCATGCCGGCGGGGTGCCCGACCGGGTCGAATGGGTAGGGGCTTCGCAGGGGGCAGCGGTGTGAGTACGAAGGGCGACGGAGGGGCGCTGCGGTGACGCAAGAGCAGAGCGCCGAGCGCGGGGGGCTACCGGGGGTTCCCCCGGGCGCCTTGGGCTCACAAAAAGGCCCGAAGGACGAGGCGGGGACCGTTACGGCCCTGACCGCACAGCGCACATCAGTGCGCCTGGCCGACAGGACATCCATGGGGAGACCAGTGATCACCGCCCGAGCCGCCGCCACTTTCGAGCCGGTGGGCCGGTCCGTCGCCACTGCGCGCGGCTTCGTACGCGACACCCTCCAGGGCTGGGGCCTCTCCGACATCGTGGACGACGCCGTCGTACTGACCAGCGAGCTGGTCACCAACGCCGTGGTGCACGCCGGAACGGCGGCCGAGGTGCTGTGCCTGCGGGACGAGGACGGCGTCCGCATCGAGGTCATCGACCGCTATCCGGAGCGCGAGCTGCCCCTCCAGGAAGTCAACCCGCAGCCCGCCAGCCCCGACCGCGAAGGCGGCCGCGGACTGCTGCTGGCCTCGGCACTGGCCACCCGCTGGGGCGTCGACTACACGGCGGCCGACAAGCGGGTCTGGTTCCGTCTCGACCTCCCCGAGCGCCCCGTCGGCACCCGCACGGCAGGCCCCGCGCTCCCGGACACCGCGCTGCCGGTCACCGACAGCCGCATCCGGGTGGCCGTCATCCAGGTCGACCGCAGCGGCTCGATCAGCGCCTGGAACGAGGACGCCACAGAGCTGTTCGACTACCCGGCGGAACAGGTCGTCGGCAAGCCGCTCACCGACTTCGCCGCCTGGCCGCACACCCCCGGCACCGGCACCGGCGTCGCCGAGGCACTGCGCCTCTCCCGCTGGGAGGGCTCCTACGGGATGCGCGGCTCGGACGGCCGCACCATCCCCGTCTACGCCTCCCACCTGCGCGTACGCGACAGCGCCGGCGAACCCTCCACGGTCTGCCTGCTGGTGCGCGAACACGAGCGCGCCGTGCTCCAGTCCCCGCCCCGGGTCCACTCCCACGACAACACCGGCACCGCAGGCGACTCCCAGGAGCAGTCCGCTGCCGACCCCTTCGAGGTCTTCATCGGCTCCCCGGCCCCCGACGACCTCGACGGCCTCCTCCAGCGCACCGTCGAACGTGCCAGGGACATGCTCGACGGCGACTCCGCCTACCTCCTGCTGGCCACCGACGACGAAACGGAACTGGAGGTCCGTGCCTCCACGGGCCTCCCCTCGGCCCGCCAGCGGTTCGCCCGCGTCCCCGTCGAGACCGGCAGCGGCCGCTACGGCTCGGCCCGGATGCCCTCCGTCCACGAAGACCTCACCGTCGTCCCCGGCGCAGTGCCGCTCCTGGACGGCACGGGCATGCGCTCCGTGGTCACCGTCCCCCTCAAGGTGGAAGGCAGGCTCACCGGCTCTCTCGGCGTCGCCACCGAGGCACCGGGCCGCTACACCAACGAGGAGGCGCTGCGCCTCCAGTTCGCCGCCGACCGCATCGCCCTGGCCGTCGAGCGCGCCCGCCTCACCGAGCTGGAGCGGCTGCGCCGCGGCTCGCTCTCCTTCCTGGTCGAAGCCTCCGATCTGCTCGCCGGCACCCTCGACCGCGACCAGACGCTCGCCCTGATGGCCCAGATGACGGTCCCTACGCTGGCCACCTGGTGCGCCGTCTACACCGTCGCCGACCAAGGCTCCGACCCCAAGCTCTCGTACGTACTGCACGAGGACGAGGACCGCATCGACAACCTCAAGGGCCTGCTCGCCAAGGTGGATCCGCCCGAGCCCGTCCCCACGCCCGGAGCACGCGTCTGGACGGCCCCTACCGAGGCCGCGCACTCCGCGGCCATGCGCACTTCGCTGCGCAACGTCTCGCTGGACGGCGATGACCACCAGCTCTCCGCGGGCACCAGCCTGGCCACCGCTGCGGCCGTCGGCGGCGAGACCGTCGTACTGCCCCTGGTGGCGCGCAACCGCGTCATCGGCATGCTGACCCTGGGCAAGCCCACCGACGAGCGGTTCCGCCAGGAGATCCTGGAGCTGGCCGAAGACCTCTCCCGCCGCGCCGCGCTCGCCCTGGACAACGCACGCCTCTACTCCGAACGCACCGCCATCAGCCAGTCCCTCCAGCGCAGCCTCCTGCCGCCCGAACTGCCCGACATCACAGGCGGGATCGAGCGCGAAGTCATCTACCGCGCCGCAGGCGAGGGCAACGAGGTCGGCGGTGACTTCTACGACCTCTTCGAGATCCGCGAGGGCGTCTACGGCTTCGCCATCGGAGACGTCTGCGGTACGGGCCCCGAGGCCGCGGCCGTCACCGGTCTGGCCCGGCACGCACTGCGCCTCCTCGCCCGCGAGGGCCTAGGTGGACCTGCGGTGCTGGAGCGCCTCAACACAGCGATCCTCGACGAGGGGGCGCGCAGCCGCTTCCTCACCCTCCTCTACGGGGAGATGCGCCCCCAGGAGGACGGCAGCGCCGAGCTGAAGGTCGTCTGCGCAGGCCATCCCCTGCCGCTGCGTCTCCGCCAGGACGGCACCGTCGAACCCGCCGCCGACCCCCAGCCCCTCCTCGGCGTCATGGAGGACCTGGAACTCTACGAGCAGACCGTCTCCCTCGACCCGGGGGACGTGCTGCTGTGCGTGACGGACGGCGTGACAGAACGCCGCGAGGGCACCCGCATGCTCGGCGACGACGGTTTGGCCGACGTCCTGGGCACCTGCACGGGCCTCAACGCCGGCGCGGTGGCGGCCCGCATCATGCGCGCCGTCGAGCGTTTCGCCAGCGACGCCCCCTCGGACGACATGGCAATCCTGGCCATGCGCATCCCGGAGTAGGCAGCAAGTTGAAGGCCCCCGCCATATGGCGGGGGCCTTCAACTTGCTTTTATGGAGCCCCAAAACGGAATCGAACCGTTGACCTTCTCCTTACCATGGAGACGCTCTGCCGACTGAGCTATTGGGGCGCGCCAGCGGAAGAGATCTTACCCGATCCACGGCCGTGAATCGAACTGACGCCGACGCCCCGCAGTCTCAGCTCGCGCGCTCCTGCAACAGCCCACCGAGTCCATTGCAGGCCGACACAATGCGGTGCAGATCCTTCTTCGTCATGGCCGCACTCAGCGGGAGCGACAGGCACTCCTCAGCGGCACGCTCCGCCTCCGGCAGCGGCACAGTGGGCGCGATCTTCGTGTACTGCGCATACTCCGGCAGCCGATGAGCCGGCACACGAACCGGAACATCGCATTCGATGCCCCTCATCCGCAACGCCCTACGGAAGGCGTCCCGGTCCGGCCGCCCGTTCCCGAGCACCCGCACCACATACGCCGTGAAGGCGTGCTCGGCCCTGTCCCCGGCCGTCGGCACGACGACTCCCCGCAGACGGCGCTCCAGGTACGTGGCGTACTGCCGCCGCCGCACCGCATCGATCGCGTCCGTACGGGGCAGCGGCTCCCACTCGACAACGGGAACGCCCTGCTCCGCACCCAGCTCACGCAGCTCCTTCATCGCCGCGGCGTGGCCGAAGAGGTGAACGGGAACGATCGCCGCTGTCCGCGAAGTCACCGCACGTGCTGCGGACTCGGGATCGAGGCAGTAGGAATCGGCATCGATGTCTGCGAAGACGGGCCGGGCGCCGAGCTCGCGCACGGCCTGCGCCACGTCGGCGCCGCCGAACGACGGCACTACGACCTCGTCACCTGCACCGACACCCGCTGCGGTCAACTGTGTTGTCCCCATGGTCGGATCATGTCCACGCAACATGAACTGCCGGTGACCACATACAAAAAAGTCGTGGTCCCTGAACCGACGTTCAGGGACCACGACTTCTACGTTTAGTTCGGCGGTGTCCTACTCTCCCACACACTCCCGCATGCAGTACCATCGGCGCAGTGAAGCTTAGCTTCCGGGTTCGGAATGTAACCGGGCGTTTCCCTCACGCTATGACCACCGAAACACAGCGAAACAACAACCAGGGTTGTTGTCTCAGAACCCACACAGTGGACGCGAGCCTCTATGGACAAGCCCTCGGCCTATTAGTACCGGTCACCTCCACACGTTACCGTGCTTCCAGACCCGGCCTATCAACCCCGTCATCTCCAG
>NZ_JADKMA010000007.1 GCF_017676365.1 Streptomyces oryzae | reverse complement strand
CCGACACGGAGTCGGAGCGCGCCGCCCTGGAAACCTGAAGCCCTGGAAACCTGGAGCCCTGAAGCGGGACGAACCGTGGGAAGGCCCGCCGCGCCGCTGTCGCGGCTACCGCGGATCGCGGTTGAACTTCGACGTCGACCAGAAGTACCCGAGCACCGCGAGCCCCACGCACCAGGCGATCGCGATCCACCCGTTGTTGCCGATCTCGCTGCCGAGCAGCAGCCCGCGCAGGGTCTCGATGGCGGGAGTGAACGGCTGGTACTCGGCGATCGGCTGGAACCAGCCCGGCATCGCCTCGACCGGGACGAAGGCGCTGGACAGCAGCGGCAGCAGCACCATCGGCAGCGCGTTGTTGCTGGCGGCCTCGGCGTTCGGGCTGATCAGGCCCATGCCGACCGCGATCCAGGTGAGCGCCATGGCGAAGAGCACGAGCAGCCCGAACGCCGCCAGCCACTCCAGGGCACCCGCATCCGTCGACCGGAACCCGATGGCCACCCCGACGGCCCCCACGAGCACCACGCTCAGGACCGACTGCAGCACGCTCCCGACCACATGCCCGACGATCACCGAACCGCGGTGGATCGCCATGGTCCGGAAACGGGCGATGATGCCCTCGGTCATGTCGTTGGAGACGGACACCGCGGTCCCCACCACCGTGCCGCCGATGGTCATCAACAGGATGCCCGGGACGACGTAGGCGATGTACGCGGAGCGGTCCGCGCCGCCCCCGCCGATGCCCGCGCTCATCACATCCCCGAAGACGTAGACGAAGAGCAACAGCAGCATGACCGGGGTGAGCAGCAGGTTGAGGGTGAGGGAGGGGTAGCGCCGCGCGTGCAGCAGGTTGCGGCGCAGCATGGTGTGCGAGTCGCGGACGGCGAGGGAGAGGGCGCTCATCGGACGGTCTCCTTGGGCTGGTGGGGGAGGTTGGTGCCGCTGGTCAGGGCGAAGAACACGTCGTCGAGGTCGGGGGTGTGCACGGTCAGCTCGTCCGCCTCGATACCGGCCGAGTCCAGCCAGTCGAGGATCGAGCGCAGCTCACGCTGGCTGCCGTCACTGGGAATCTGCAGCGCCAGGGCTTTCTCGTCCCCGGTGGCCTCACCCAGCGCGGACGCGGCCGACCTGTACGCGGCCGGATCGGCGAACCGCAGCCGCACATGCCCGCCCGGAACCATCCGCTTCAGCTCCTCGGCACTCCCCGCAGCGGCGATCCGCCCGTCACTCAACACCGCGATACGGTCGGCGAGTTCGTCGGCCTCCTCCAGATACTGCGTCGTCAGGAAGACGGTGACACCGCCGCGGACCAGCTCACGGATGATCTGCCACATGGTGTGCCGCGACCGCGGATCCAGCCCCGTGGTCGGCTCGTCCAGGAAAATGATCCGCGGGTCCCCGACCAGCGTCATGGCAATGTCCAGGCGCCGCTTCATCCCGCCCGAGTACGTCGAAGCCGGCTTCCCCGCCGCCTCCACCAGATCGAACCGCTCCAGCAGCTCCCCAGCCACCCGCCGCCCCTCCCGCCGGGGGAGATGGTGCAGATCCGCCATCAACAGCATGTTCTCCTCCCCCGTGATCAGACCGTCCACCGCCGAGAACTGCCCCGTGACACCGATCGCCGCCCGCACCGCCTGCGGGGCAGCGGCCACGTCGTGGCCCGCCACCCGGGCCTGCCCGCCGTCGGCGGTGATGAGCGTGGAGAGGATCTTCACGGTGGTGGTCTTGCCCGCGCCGTTCGGCCCGAGCAGCGCGAAAACGGATCCGGCCGGGATGTGCAGGTCGATACCGCGCAGCACGGCCTTGTCGCCGTACGACTTGCGCAGTCCGGCGGCGGAGACTGCGGCCGGTGCCTGCGGACCGGCACCCGCCCCGCCGCGCGCGGACGTGGACATGACAGATGAAGGCATGGAGCCCTCCATTCGAAGGCTGAAGTGACTGGGCTGGTGGGCGAGTTGTCGGTGCCGACGTCGCTCAGACGCGGGCGCGGCGGACGTCGATGTTGCCCCAGCGGGTCCTGGCGTGGACCTCGACGGTGTCCTCGGTCTGCTCCGGCGCCTCGGCGTCGGCGAGCGTGTTGCGCACCTGCCCGCGGTCGGAGCTGACGTCGAGCCAGGCGGCGGTGCCCTCCCGGATGCCGACCTCGATGGCGCCGTAGGAGCTCTCCAGCTGAACGGTGCCGCGGGCGACATCGGCGACGCGCAGGGTGCCGTGAGCTGTGGTGGCGGTGACCGAGCCCTCGGCGCGGACGATGTCGATGGGCCCGTGGGCGCCGCTGACCCGCAGGTCGCCGACCACGGCACCGACGGTCGTGCTGCCCTGCGTGTTCTTCAGGACAGCGGGTCCTTCGACGGTGCCGACGCGCAGACTGCCGGAGCTGGTGGCGATCTCGGCCGCGCCCTCGACCCGGTCGACGGTGACCGACCCGTGTGAGGCGGTGAGCCGGAGCGGCCCGGTCGTCTCGAGGCGGACGTCACCGCCCGAAGTCTTCACCCGGCCCTCGCCGAGGCGGCCCTCGCCGAGCACCTGGGTCCAGGAACCGGTCACCTCGACGCCCGAGCCCGTGGGCAGTTCGACCGTCACATCGACGAGGCCGCTGGGCCCGATGAAGGTGCGCTCCTTGGTCCTGACGGTCAGGACGCCGCTCGCGTACGTGACCTCGGTCTGCTCGGCGGCCCGCACGTCCTTGTCCCGCTTGGGATCGCGGGGCCGCACCTCGACGACGGTGTCGGTACGGTCGCCCGCGGCGAACCGGATGGAACCGGCGCCCACATGGGCGGTGACCGAAATCGGCTCGGGGGTGTCGAAAGAAGGCATGGCTGTACCGTCCTCATGGGTCCTTGGGGCGTCCCCGCAGGTGGGACGCGGTGTGAGTGAGAAGTGGGCGGGCGCGGGCGCGGCTAGCGCACCCAGCCCGTGAAGCTCTGTCCGAGGGTGCGGGTCTTCTCCGCCGTACGCGGCCGGGCTCCGCCCTCGACCGCCGCCGACACGGCCCGTACCAGCCACGCGTTGACCGACAGCCCCTCCCGGCCCGCCGCCTCCTCGGCACGCGCCTTGAGATGGGCGGGCAACCGCAGATTGACGCGGGCGGTGCCACCCTCGTCGCCCTCGGCCGGCACGGCCGGCGCCGGCGCCCTGAGCGGTTCGGGGGGCGCGGCAGCCGCTTCCGCGGGGCCACTGTCGGCCGGCGGCAGCGTCACCACGAAGTCGGGGTCCAGCCCGCGCAGCCGTACATCGACCGAGCCGGGCGCGAGCTCCCGGGTGATCTCGTCCATCGCGGCGGAGAGCACATTGAGCATGGTCAGACGGGACGCCGACTCCAACGGCGCGGTAAGCCGCTCGGCCAGCTCGCGGGCATCTTCCCCACCGGCTTCGGCGGCCACCGCAAGTTCGCGGCGAAGGGTGTCGACATACGGCGTGAGGTCCATGGCGGTAATAGTGGCACCACTATGGCGCCATCCGCAACCCCGAATGGCACTGCGCATCCCACAATCTCCCCCGCTTACGCTCTGACCTGCACAAATGCTGGCGAGCCAGCCTGCGCCAGGCTGGCACCACGGCCACTCACTCAGCTCGGGGAGCAGCAAAATGGCGCCGTCGCGGCACCCTGTGGCGCCACCACTCGCCCCGAAGCTGGCACCACGCGGCACCACGAAACGCCAGCCCTGGAAACCGCACCCTTGCGGACCGTGGACGCGCACATGGCCCGCCTGCCGGATGACAGACGGGCCATGGCTGGCCGTGCGGCGGACCTGCAGCCGTCAGCCGACGGAGTAGCCGCTGACCTTGACCAGCCGGAACCCTCGGTGCATGAGTTCGTTGAAGGTCTGCTGGTACTGGCCGGCCGTCAGACCATGACGCGCCTCCAGCGGCGGGCCCCCACTCTTCTCGAACACCGCAGCGAAGCGAGGCCCACCACTCGTGGCGTAACCACTGACATCCACCGGCCGAAACCCCCGGCCCACCAGCTCATTGAACGTCTCCTGATACTGGTCCGCCGTCAAACCATGACGCGCCTCGAACGGCACCCCATCACGCTGCTCAAACACCGCAGCGAAAAACACCTCACCACCATCCGAGTAACCACTGACATCCACCGGCCGAAAGCCCTGCCCCACAAGCTCGTTGAAGGTCTGCTGGTACTGGTCCGCGGTCAAACCATGACGCGCCTCGAACGGCGGGCCCCCACTCTCCTCGAACACCGCAGCAAAACGAGGCCCACCACTCGTGGCGTAACCACTGACATCCACCGGCCGAAACCCCCGGCCCACCAGCTCATTGAACGTCTCCTGATACTGGTCCGCCGTCAAACCATGACGCGCCTCGAACGGCACCCCATCACGCTGCTCAAACACCGCAGCGAAAAACACCTCACCACCATCCGAGTAACCACTCACATCCACCGGCCGATACCCCTGCCCCACAAGGCGGTCGAATGTCTCCTGATACTCCGACGCCGTCTGACCGTGCACGGCGAACCACGAGACTCCCGTGTCAGCCTGCTCCCACAGTGCGGCGAACCGCTGGCTGTCGGTCGTCAGTTGGCTGCCTTGGGCACAGGTGACCTCGCCCGAGTCGCTGTCCGCCTCGCAGAAACCGTTGAGCAGCTGGAACGTCACATGCGAGTTGTTGCCTTTACCGCCGACGTGGACGATCGAGAACCCCTGTCCGGCCGGATCCGCGGCGGCTGGGGTCACACTCTCGCCGTAGGAATTCGAGCCGATGAAGGGGTTGTCCCAGTGCAGGCTCACCTCGCCCATACGTACACCGTCGACGTCCTCGAGCTGATACGTGACGCTGCCCTCCGTACCGGTGGCGAAACCGTTGGACTCGGACTCCCACTCGCCCCGGTCACCGATGAGCAACGGGGGCTTCGTGGTCCATTCGCCATGGTCGAGCCCTTGGCTGGTGCGCCTGAGATTGAAACTGCCGGCTCGGTTCTCGAGGGTTACGTGAGTTGATCTGGCGGCCATCGTCACTCCTCTCGAATGAAATACGGACGGGGATTACGGGATTACGGAGATGCAGATACGGATACGGGTATCGGCGCGGATACGGACGCATCAATCAAATGCCGCGAGTGCAAAATCAGCGGCAGCAGAATTCAAGTACCAGCTGAACGGGTCCGCCTTCCGGCGCGTACGACCCAATAAGCGCCTTTTACCACGCTATCCCCGCCCCCCAGTGCCCGCATCCGGGCCGGCCGAGGCATGGCGTGTGGTGAGAGCGGTTACAGCCAGCCGCGCTCGTCGGCCACTCGCAGAGCCTCCATCCGGTTGCGGGTGCCGGTCTTGGTGGTGGCCCCGGACAGATAGTTCCGCACGGTGCCCTCGGCGAGGTACAGCCGAGCGGCGATCTCGGCCACGGTGGCGCCGGAACGGGCCGCGATCAGCACATCGCGTTCGCGTGCGGTGAGTGGCGATTCGCCTGCCGCCAGCGTGGCCGCGGCCAGCGCCGGGTCCACCACCCGTTCACCGGCCGTCACTCGCCGGATGGCGTCGGCGAGTGTGTCGGCCGGGGCGTCCTTCACGACGAAGCCGACGGCGCCTGCCTCCATGGCCCGGCGCAGGTAGCCGGTGCGTCCGAAGGTGGTCAGGATGACCACCCGGCAGTCGGGCACCTGCGCGGTGAGCACGGCGGCCGCCGCGAGGCCGTCCAGTCCGGGCATGTCGATGTCCAGTAGCGCGACGTCGGGGCAGTGTTCCAGTGCCGCGGCAGTCACTTCGTCGCCGCGGCCGACCGAGGCCACCACCTCGAAGTCCGGTTCGAGGTCGAGCAGTACGCGCAGTGCTTGCCGGATCAGCTCTTGGTCGTCGGCGAGCAGGAGCCTGATCGTCATGCTGACGCCTCCACCCGCAGCGACCACCCGCAGGGTTGCACGGGGCCTGCGGTCAGCAACCCGCCGGCTGCGGTCACCCTGGCGCGCAGGCCGTCCAGCCCCGACCCGGTGCGGGGCTGATCGCCGACGCCGTCGTCGCGCACCTCGACGGAGGTCGCGGTCAGCTCGACCGCGCACCGGCCGGCCCGCGCGTGCCGCACCACGTTCGTCACCCCTTCCCGTACCACCCAGCCGAACAGTTCCTGCCGCTCCTGCGGCACCACGTCGCAGGCGGTGGGCAGGTCGGCGACGACCCCTGCGGCGCGCAGCAGCTCCCGGCCGCGGGCGAGTTCACCGGCGAGCGTCACATCCCGGTAGCCGGATACCGCTGCCCGCACGTCGGCCAGCGCCTGGCGGGACAGTTGCTCCACCGATTCCAGCTCGGCCAGCGCCGCAGGAGATGCGCTGACGGCCAGCTTTCGGGCCAGGGTGCTCTTCACGGTGATGGCGGTGAGCGAGTGGCCGAGCAGGTCGTGCAGATCGCGGGCGATCCGGTTGCGCTCGGCCTCGGAGGCCAGCCTGGCCACCTCCGCCCTGGCCTCGCGCAGCTGCTGGTTGGCCGTGGCGGTACGGCTGAAGGCGTGCACCAACAGCGCGGTGAACACCACGGCCACCGCGTAGTACCAGCTCGGGCCGGTGCTCCAGCCAGGCACCAGCGTCGGCACGGCCACACACGCTGCGGCACCCAGCACCACGAGCGCCGACGCCGTTCGGCCACCGACGCGCGCCGCTGCCGACGGCACGATCACCGCAGCGAGAATCAGCGTGTTCTCGCGGGCCAGCGGCGCGACCAGGACGGCCAGCACCGCCATCACCGCCAGCAGCCACCAGTAGGCCCGCCATGCCGTCCGCATCGTGGCCACCACCAAGGCCAGGTAACAAGTGGAAACGGCCACCAGCAGCAGGTAGCCGACGACGAGGCCGGCGCCGCGCGAGTACTGGGCGACGCCGGCAGCTGCCAGGAACGGGTAGCAGAGCATGCCCAGCGAGAGGAGCAGTCGGCGCCGCTCGTCCAGACCGCGCAGTTCCGCGGATTCCAGCCGGTCATCCACGTTGGTGACGGTACCGCCACTCGACCGGGCCGGTGCTGATGGTGTGCTCACCGGACCGCGAAGGTACTGCGCACAGTCCGTGCAAGGGTCACCAGGACGACGATGACCAGCAGCGCACCGCACATCCCATTCTCGACCTTGAACCAGAGCGGGAAGGCGCCGGGGACGGACTCGATCACGACGACTGCCACCACCTGGGCCAGCGCGATGATCTGCACCCTGCGGTAGTTCCTCCGTGCGCCTTGGGCCATGGACACACCGAGCGCGAAGGTGACCAACGAGGCTACGGCGAGAACCGTGCCACGGATCCACACCGCATCGGTAACCATGTCGGGGTTGCCGCTGAACACCACGATCGCCAGCAGGGTCAGCACACTCAGTGCCGCGTAGCCACCGAGTAGTACCTGGGCGATGTGCAGCTTGTGGCGGGCGTCGGGGTCGGTCACGGTCACGGTCGAGCTGGTCTGTTTCGTCATGCCTCAACGCTGATCAACCCGCGCTCCCACCGGTAGCGTCATCGTTCACCGCCCCGTCGTGACATCTGTCAGAAGCCACCCCGGCGGCCGTGACCGTCGCCCCCAACTGCTGCCCTGGCAACGCGGATCAGGCCCAGGTGAGCCATCACCGCAGACACCCCGCGCCTGTTGCCGTGGCCAGGAAGGTGGGTCAGGAAGGTGTCGTCGGCGTGGGCCCCAGCGCGCGGACCGTGACGTCGATCGCGGTGGCCGGCCGTTCCGGGTCGTGGCCGGCTCGCTCCCGTACCCGCAGCCCGAGGACTGTGGTGAACAGGAGTTCCACGGTGGCCTCGACCTCGAGATCGGCGGGCAGTTCGCCCTTGCGCCGCCCGGTAGTGGTCGAGCGCGCGCAGGAACAGTGTGTGCTTGTCGGTGAACGTCCGGTACAGGCTGCCGGGCGTGAGCTTGGTGGCGGAGATGATGCCGACGGCCCGGCCGGCGAACGGGCAGCGCTCAGCTTCATCGTTCGAATCCCCGCATGCATCGAGCCCAGCGAACGATGAGGGCAACGTCGCTGAGCCATCGAATGCACCGTCTTCCGGCTGTTCGGCCACCGCTGGCTTAAGCCCACGTGGTGTTACTGCTTGCCGGTGCCGACGGGGTCGACGGTGATCTCGTCGGCATCGGTCCCGGCGGGGATGTCGAAGCCGACGGACAGGTTCTTGGAGTGGGTCTCGTTGGGCGGGGTGACGACGAGGCTTGTGATGAAGTAGCCGGTCTCGCCGGTGTTGTTCTCGGGGTAGCTGATGGTGAAGCGGGTGGTCTCGCCGTTCTGCAGGGTGACGTCAGGGGCGGCCTTGTCGCTGCGCTTTGCGCTGAGGGGGTGGCCGATGTCCTGGGACTGGAGGTCGGCGCCGGGGAAGCCCTTGAGGGAGCAGGCTTCGCCGGTGTTCTTCATGGCGACGCGGAGCTGGCCGTCGGCCATGCCGTGGGCGGTGTGGAATTCGAGGTTGGAGGTCTTGCAGGTGCCGGTGGTGACGTCCCCGCCGCCGCTGCCCTGGGCGGAGTTGGCCTTGGCGCCGTTGGTCTTGGTGCCGTCCTTGTCGGATGCGTTGCTGCCGCCGGTGCCGCCGGAGTTCCCTCCCGAGGACGTGGAGGAGGACGAGGAAGACGAGTCCGGGGAGGAGGACTTGGAGGTGTCCTTGCCCGCATTGGAGTCACTGCTGCCCTGGCAGGCGGTCAGCGACAGGCCCGCGGTGAGGGCCAGGGCGGCGAGGGTGAGCTTGCGAGCGCGCATGGTGTTCATCCTTTGCAGTCGGTGCCGTCGGCCCGGCACGAGTGAGCGTTACTGACTGCTTCGATCCACCCGGCCCGGGAATTGTTCGCGCCCGCCGTTCCCTCTTACACGCCTGTGACACAGCGCCCAGCGGAACACCGGCGCCGGCTCCGCCGGGCCCACACCACCCGATCCCCCACCGCGCACCCCGGCCTCACACCGCCATCCACCCCGGCAAACAGGGCGCGCGAGAGCCATACCGAACACCGCACCGCCACGCCCCACTGCCGCTCGCCCGCAACGGCGTCGAGCTCGACGCCAACGCCAACCAGCTGTGACCGGCCACCACAGGCCAAGTCACCGCCGAGCCCTCGCCCTACCTCTTCCGGGGCCGGCGATAGCGCCAGCCCCGGTGGAGTCTTCCCTTTTTGGCTCCGCTCCCACAGCGCGCTGGACGAGTCCGCGAAGGAGACGCCAGAGGGACGACCGTAGCCCCGCTGTTCTCCTGGAGGAACTTCTCGCTGTCCGCACTGACATGGGCTCCTCGCGCGTCTCGTCAGCAGGCCCGAGCCCGAGCGATCTCCACGCCTTCTCGAAGATCGTCACCGAACCGGTGGCTGACGACGGAATTGATCTCATCGATGAGGAGATGCTGATGCTCGCCTGGCCTTGCGACTTGTTTGTCTACCGCAGCCACGGCAGCGTTCAAGAACTCCTTGGTGAGCTGGTACTCGGAAGCGTGGCCAGCGCACCGCCTGCCTCTTGCAGCGTCAGCGGCCAGTTGCTTGGCGATCCATAGTGCTCCCACATCGTGTGAGCAAGATCCGTCTCGTAGGCCATCTGGTCGTAGGGGGTGCTCAGCCTCTGCCGGCAACGGCGTGGGAGGTCAGCTTTGAGCACCGCGCGAAGGACGCATAGCCGGTCCCCTGAGACGGCGCACACGAGGACCAGCGCGCTCGACGCGACTCAACGCCTGCATCCTTCGCGACAGCTCCCGACTCCCCTCTCTGTGCGGATGCGCTCCCCTGGCGCTCCCCTGCCCCTCGTCACCGGGAGCCGGGCAGCGGCACTGCGCCAGAACAAGGAGAAACCCCAGGTCAGACGAGTCTGACCTGGGGTCCAGCGGTAGGCCGTGTGGGACTCGAACCCACAACCAATGGATTAAAAGTCCACTGCTCTGCCAATTGAGCTAACGGCCCGCACCGAGCAGCATAGCCCGGGGGTCGGGCGGGCTTCGAAGGCATTCCGGGTTGAATGCCTTCGAGGCTGCGATCGGGCACGCGTTCGGGAGGGCCGAAGCCCTCACCGGTCGTCAGCCGTTGCGCTTCCAGCGGGGCTTGTCCGCGCGGCGGTCCGGCGTGCGGGCGCCGTTGCGGGCGGGGGCGTAGGAGCTGGAGCGGTGGTCACCCGCGCGGCCGCCCGGACGGCGGTCGTCGCGGCGGTCGCGGTGGTACGAGCGGTCGCCGCCGCGGAAACCGTCCCGGCGGAAGCCGCGGTCGCCGCCCTCGCGGCGGTCGTCGCGGCGGACGTCGTCCCGGCGGTAGCCCGCCGAGCCGCCGGAGCCGCCACGGCCACCGTCCCTGCCACCCTCACGCCGGTCCCGGTCCCGGTCCCGGTCCCGGTCACGATCGCGGTCCCGGCCGTACGGGCGCTCGTCACGGTCCCGGTCCCGGCGGAAGCCGCCACGGTCGCCCCGGTCGCCCTTGTCGTACGGACGGCGGTCACCGCGGTCACCGCGGTCCCTGCGGTCGTACGACGAGCGCCCGCCGCGGTCACCACGGTCACCACGATCGCGCTCGGACCGCTCCCGCTCCGCCCGCTCGCGGCGCTCCGCCTCGGCCTTCGCCTCGCGCCGGGCCTCGGCGCGGGCCTCCTCGGCGGCCTGGGCCGCCTCCGCCTCGGCGGCGGCCGCGACGGCGGCCTCCGGGTCCTCGCCCCGCTCACGCGCCGCGCGGGCGGTCAGCAAGGTGGCCTCCTCGCGCAGCTCGGCGGCGCGCCGCTGCAGCTTCTCCAGCTGGCGGCTGAGCTTCTTCGCCTCGCGCTCCGCCTGCCGGGCCGAGTTCGCGGCGGACTCCGCCTGGACCTCGGTCAGCGAACGGGCGCCTGTGATACGCGCCACGTCCTCGTCGAAGACGTCGCCGCGGCCGATGATGTGCCGCGAGGCGTTCACGCCCGCGTCCTCCATCAGCCGGAAGATCTGCCGCCGTTGGTGCGGCAGCGCCAGCGAGACGACCGTCCCGGACTCGCCGGCGCGCGCCGTACGGCCCGAACGGTGCAGGTAGTCCTTGTGGTCGCCGGCCGGGTCGACGTTCAGCACCAGGTCGATGCCGTCGACGTGGATACCGCGCGCTGCGACATCCGTGGCGACCAGCGCGTTGACCTTGCCGTCCTTGAAGTCCGCCAGCGTGCGGGTGCGCGCGCCCTGGGTCATGCCGCCGTGCAGCGCATCCGCGCGTACGCCCGCCTCGCGCAGCTGCTCGGCGACGCGGTCGGCGCCCAGCTGGGTACGGACGAAGATGATGGTGCGGCCCTTGCGGGCTGCGATGGCGGTGGTGACCGGCGCCTTGTCGCGCGGCTTCACGACCAGCACGTGGTGCGTCATGGTCGTCACCGCGCCCTGCGCCGCGTCCACCTGGTGCGAGACCGGGTCGACCAGATAGCGGCGCACCAGCGAGTCGATCTCCTTCTCCATGGTGGCGGAGAAGAGCATCCGCTGGCCGCCCTCGGGCACCAGGTCCAGGATCTCGGTGACCTCGGGCAGGAAGCCCAGGTCCGACATCTGGTCGGCCTCGTCCAGGATCGCCGTCTCGACGTCGTCCAGGGAGCAGGAGCCGCGGTTGATCAGGTCGCGCAGCCGGCCGGGGGTGGCGACGAGGATGTCGACGCCGCGTTCGAGCGCGGAGATCTGATTGGCCATCGACGTACCGCCGCACACGACCTTCAGCTTGAGGCCGAGCGTGTCGCCGTACGGCTGCAGCGCGTCGGAGACCTGCATCGCCAACTCGCGGGTGGGCGTGAGGATGACGCCGCGCGGGCGCTTGCGCTGGGTGCGGCCACCGCTGAGCCGGGCGAGCAGCGGCAGACCGAACGAGAGGGTCTTGCCGGAGCCCGTACGGCCACGGCCGAGCACGTCCTTGCCGGCCAGCGCGTCGGGGATGGTGGCGGCCTGGATCGGGAACGGCGCGGTGACACCGTTCTGGGCCAGCTTGCGTACGACGGCCTCGGGGAGCCCGAGGTCGCCGAAGGTGATCTTCGTCTCAGCCGCCTCACCGACGGTCTCGTCGGCCTCGTCGGCCGCCGTCTCGTCGGTGGGCAGCTCGGCCGTCGTCTCGGCCGTTTCCGTCATCTCAGGGGCCTCTTGGGCGATTTCGGGGGTCTCGGGGGCCGTTTCGGCGACCGTCCCGGCCGTGAGCTCAGCCGTGGGGTCGGCCGTGGCCTCAGCGGCCGGCTCGGGGAAGTCCTCGGGCCGTACGGCGGCAGGGGTGGTGACAGACATGCGAGTTGCGACAACCTTCCGGAGTCTTTCGGCACGCGCCCATAACTCCGTGAAATTCGCAAAGAACCGCCTCGATGCGGTCAGCCACGGCCAGAGAGAACGCGCCACACGGCGCGCTGTGCTGACGGCGCCGGGCAAATGGGATCAAACGATCTACCAGCATACGCGGCTCCGAGAGCAACGCGCAAACGAGCCCCGGAGCAACGCGCAAACGAGCCCCGGTCCGCACCCGGTCCGCACCCGGTCCACCACCCGGCCGATCCCCACGCGCCGGCCCATCCCCTCGGGCCGGCCGGGCCCGGGCCCGGCCGGCCCGGTCCGCCCTCAGGCCGGGCTGGGCTGGGCGCGGCGGGCGAAGCTGTCGGAGCGGGTGGGCGAGGCAGTGGTCCGGGTCGGTGAGGGGTCCGGGTCGGGCGCGCTGGACGTGGGGCTGGGCGAGCTGGTCGGTGTGCCCGGGCCGCCGCCGTCTCCGCCCCCGCTCCCGGAGCCGCCCGAGCCGCCGCCGTCCCCGCTCGGCCGGGGCCTGGGCCGGTTCCGGTCGCCGCCCGGCGACGAGCCGGCGTCGGGCCCGGCGGAGGAGGTGGGCTCTCCGTCGGCGCCGTCCCGGTCCCCGGCGCGTGCGCCGTCACCGTCCGCACCGCGCTTCGCGTGCTCATCGTGCCGCCCGCGCTCCCGGCCCCTGCGCCCGTCGGCGCCGGAGTCCCCGCCATGGGTGTGACCGTTCCGGTACCCGGTCCCGTCCAGCCCGCCCTCGGGCTCGGCGGCCCCGCCGTTGTCGTCCGCGCGGCTTCCCACCGGGGTGGTGCCCTCACCGGTGTCGCCGGCGCCCTGCACCGTCATACAGCCGCTGAGGGTGGAGACCGCCGCGAGTATCAGCGCCCCTGCGGTCGTCGTCCGCGCGACGGCGGTGGGGGTGGGCGCAGCGGTACGGGATCGGCGCACGGTGGGACCTCCTGCGCGGGACTGCAGCGGGACTGCGGCGGGGCTTCGGGCAAGTGCCATGCCCAACTTCCCTTCACCCCAACAGGTCACGCCGCACGGCGCCGACGGCGCCCGGGACGGCGCGCGTCGTTGCGCGGAGCGCCGCCGGACGCCGCCACCCAGGGCGCCGCTCACCCGTACCCGAGGGCGTGCAGCCTGTCGTCGTCGATGCCGAAGTGGTGCGCGATCTCGTGGACGACGGTGATCTCGACCTCCTCCACGACCCCCTCCCGGCCTCCCCCGTCGCCGCCCTCCTGGTCGCTCTCCCGGTTGCTCTCCCGCTCGACCATCCGCAGGGTCGGCCCCCGGTAGATGGTGATGCGGTCCGGCAGCACGCCCGCGTACCACTCGCCCCGCTCGGTCAGCGGCGTCCCCTCGTAGAGACCGAGCAGCTCGGGATCGCTCGCCGGAGGCTCGTCCTCCACGAACACCGCGACGTTGTCCATGAGCCTGGTCAGCTCCGGCGGTATCCGGTCGAGGGCTTCGGCGACCAGCTCCTCGAACTCCTCACGCGTCATCTCCAGCACCCGCCCATTGTCGGCCAGCATCCCGGCTCGGGCATCATCCCTTCCGGGCCGAGGCACCCTCCTTTTCCGGCCTCCTCCGGGCGGAGGCACGCTCCTTCTCCGGATCCTTTTCTTCCCGGTGTACGTACGGCATACGAATGCCGCGCAAAGGGCATACGGGCCCTCATGGCCAGCGTTGTCACCAAGCCGTCGCGGGCCGCGGGGAGCCGGTTCCGACGGTTCGCCGCCCGGCTGTCCGCCGCAACCCGCCACCCGAGGCCCTACCAACGCGCCGCCGGTCTGGTCGTCGTCACGCTGCTGGGAGCCTGGCTGGGGCTGCTCGCCGTGGGCAGCGTGCAAACGCCCGTCGGTCCCGTGGACACGACGATGACGCTGCGCCCCTCGCTCGCCGGCGGGACCAAGGTCAACGTCTCCCCGCTGGGCGCACTGGAGCTGCACAGCCACACCGCGCCGCTGCGGCTGGACGTCGACGTCGACCAGCTCGACCAGGAGCGCGCCGCGGCGCTCGTGGACCATCCGGAGCGGATCGAGGGCCTGGAGGACGAGATCTCCGGCGACGTCCGCTCGGGGGCGCTCGATCTGGGGGTGCGCTCGGCCGTCGCGGTGCTGACCGGCTCCTGCGCGCTCGCCCTCGCCGTCTACCGCCGCCCCCGCAGGGCCCTCGCGGCGGGCGGCCTCTCCCTCGCGCTGCTGGTGGCCTGCGGCGCGACGGCGGCGGCGACGTGGAACCCGAAGTCGGTGCTGGAGCCGAAGTTCTCCGGGCTGTTGGCGAGCGCCCCCTCGGTGGTGGGCAACGCGCGCAGCATCGCCACCGAGTTCGACGTCTACCAGAAGGAGTTGGCCCGCCTGGTCACCAACGTCACCAAGCTCTACGACGCGGCCTCCACCCTCCCGGCCTATCAGCCCGATCCCTCGACGACGCGGGTGCTGCACGTCTCGGACATCCACCTCAACCCGGCCGCCTGGCACATCATCCGGTCGCTGGTCGAGCAGTACAAGATCGACGTGATCGTCGACACCGGCGACACCATGGACCACGGCACGGCCCCCGAGAACGGCTTCCTGCAACCCATCCCCGACCTGGGCGCACCGTACGTATGGGTACGCGGCAACCACGACTCGGCCACCACCCAGAAGGCCATGGAGAAGCTGGCCGGCAAGCGCGGCTCCCGGGTGCACGTGCTGGACGAGGGCGTCCCGGTGAACGTCGCCGGCCTGCGGATCTCCGGCTGGGGCGACCCGCAGTTCACCCCGGACCGCTCGGTCAAGCCCGAGGGGGACCCGGCGGAGCGGGCGGAGGGCCGGCGGCTGGCCGGCACCCTGCGCGGGCAGCGGGCCGCCGGTACGCCGGTGGACATCGCGGTGGGTCACAACCCGGTGCTGGCCAAGCAGACCGACGGCCTGGTGCCGCTGACCCTGGCCGGGCACACCCACAACCGGAGCACACAGGTGCTGCCGCACGACACCCGGCTGATGATCGAGGGCTCGACGGGCGGCAGCGGGCTGCGGGCCGTCGAGGGCGAGACCCCGGACAAGGTGCAGGCGTCCGTGCTCTACCTGGACCGGGACAGCAACCGGCTGCAGGCGTGGGACGAGATCGATCTGGGCGGCCTCGGGCTCTCCAAGGCGGAGGTCTCGCGACACCTGCCGGGGGACATAAAGCCCGGCTCCTCCCCCTCGCCGTCGCCCTCCCCCTCGTCGAGCCCCACCGCCACCAGTCCGGCGACCGGCCGCTGAGGTGCGTCGGGACTCGGGGGGCTACGGGGGGAGGACGAGAGGCGGGCGCCAGAGGGCGGACAGCCGCCGCCCGGATATGTTTTGGCGAACGGTCCGTGCATCCCATATGCTGCCGGAGCCTGCTGAAGCACTGTTCAGGCGCTCGGTCGGCCGTTTCGCCCTCATCGTCTAGCGGCCCAGGACGCCGCCCTTTCAAGGCGGTAGCACGGGTTCGAATCCCGTTGGGGGCACCGTAACAACGCCCTGTCACCTGCGGAAACGTGGGTAGCAGGGCCTTTTTTGTGCCCGGAGACAGTCCTCGCTCCTTGTGGCCGAATCTGTATACGCCCCCGTACATGTGGGCTAACCTGGATCTATACGGAGCCGTATAGAGAAGAGGCCGACCGTGAGACTTCCCCGTACCGCGCACACCTCCCACCCCTGGCGGATCCACGAGATCGCTCCCGACTTCAAGGTCGAGGACGTCTGGCGGGTACCGACCCCCGGCGGACCGGACGACTTCCCCCACCTTGTCGACCAGATGGCCAACGGCTCCGGGGCGCACAGCTCCACCCCCGTCTCCCGCGCCCTGTTCGCGGTCCGCTGGAAGCTCGGCGAGCTCCTGGGCTGGGACCGCCCCGACACGGGCCTCGGCGCCCGCGTCCCGACCCTGCGGGACCGGCTTCCCGCAGACCTCCTCGAGGCACCGCGGGGTCCCGACGTCAAGGGCGTCCCGATCCCGTTCCTCTCCGTCTACCGGACCGACGACGAATGGGTCGCCGAGATGGCCAACCGGACGGTGCACGGAGTGATGCACATCGGCTGGGTCCAGGACACCAGGGCCCCGGGCGGCTACCGCGGCCAGATGGCTGTGCTGGTCAAGCCGAACGGGCCCTTCGGCACCCTCTACATGGCGGGCATCAAGCCGTTCCGGTACGTGGGGATCTACCAGCAGATGCTCCTGGCCCTCGGCCGCGAGTGGCGGGCCACGGCCGCCGAACGGAGCGCGGCCGGCACCTCCTGCCGGTAACGGTTCGGGGCGCCCCACGGGGTCTGTTACTCTTTTCCGGCGACGTCACCCCTGCTGGGAAGCCCCGCAAGACCCACGAAAGTGGTTGGGAGCACGCGTCGCACTGTGCGAGACTGGAGCTCGCACAAACGCTTGGTCCTGTGGAGCAGTTTGGAGTGCTCGCCACCCTGTCAAGGTGGAGGCCGCGGGTTCAAATCCCGTCAGGACCGCTGCCATCAAGTCGCTTCGCCCTCTTGATGGCCGTGTGGACCGGGGCTCCACCCCCGGACCCGGCTGGGTAGCTCAGTTGGTACGAGCGTCCGCCTGAAAAGCGGAAGGTCGCCGGTTCGACCCCGGCCCCAGCCACAGTCGCCCTGAGCAGGGCAGAAGGCCCCGAGAAGATCACTTCTCGGGGCCTTTGTGGATTGGCGACCACGCATGTCCCGGCCCACCATGGAAGCAGGAGGCCGCGGGAAGCCGTCCGGAGGACGGGCCGTCAGCCTGCGGCCGCGCCGGTGCGAGGAGCAGGTGGTGGGTGATCGAGAGGCGCCCAGGGACGTGGCCGAGGCGGTGGAGCGCGCCACGGGCCTGCCCGCAGGCGAGCGCGAGCGGTTCAGCGGTTATGGGGTGATCGGCCTGCCGTTCGCCTCCGGTCACGTGCTGGGCATGCGGCGTTTCCCGCTCTCCTCGGTCGGACCGGGGTACACCTCCGTCTGGCACCGGGCACCGGACGGAAGCTGGGAGTTCTGGTCCACCGCGACGCCCGGTCTCAGCTGTGCCCGCTACGCCGGAGCCGTCTCGGCCGAGTCCCGCCGCAGTGACCTGCGGATCGACTGGCCGCAGCCGGACCGCCTCCGCATCACCTCCGAAGACCCCGACCTGGACTGGGAAATGGTGGTCGGCGCGACCCGCCTCAGCAGCGCCCTCACAGCGGTGGCCCGGCGGCTTCCGCGCCGATTCCTGGATCGCGGCGCCGTGCTCTCGCTCCTCGGCCCCGCGGCGGGAACCCTGCTGCACACCGGGCCACTCGCCCTCACCGGGCGCATGCCGAACGGGCAGACTTTCCGTCTCGTGCCGGAGTACGTCTGGCCCCTGACCGATGGCCGTGCCCGGTTGCGCGGTGCCGACCTCGGCCCGCCCGGCCCGCTGCCTCGGCAAGCGGCGCTCGGCGGCTTCCGCATCCCGCAGCGCGGACTGCTCGCCGCGGGAAGCGTGTCCTTCGACGCGCTCGACCCGGCGCGTCACTCGACGCGGACCGTGCGCGCCTGACGCTACGTATCCGGCCTGACGCTACGTATCCGGGCGCCCCCTGCGGCTCCCTCGTACCGCCCGTACTGCCCGTACCGCCGGCACCGCACCCGCCACCAGCACCAGCCCCGCCACCAGGGCGCCGTCCGGTACCGCGTCGCCCGCGCGCCGGGCCCAGCTCTCCGCGGCGAAGGCGCCGTCCACATCCGTCAGCCCGGGCAGCCCGGCCGCCCCGTCGAAGGCGAGGAAGAGGGTGCCCAGCAGCACGAAGAACAGCCCCGACAGCAGCGAGGTGGAGTGCAGCCGCAGCCGGCCGCCGAGCCGCAGCTCCCGCCCCCGCAGCCAGCGCCGCCGGCCCAGCTCGAACCGCTCCCACAGCAGCGCGAGCACGAACAGCGGTACGGCCATGCCCAGCGCGTACACCGCCAGCAGCACCCCGCCGTACACCGGGTTGCCGTGCACGGCGGCGACCGTCAGCACACTGCCGAGAATGGGGCCCGCACAGAAACCGGCCAGCCCGTAGACCGCGCCCAGCGCATAGACGGACAGCACCGTCGTGGGGCGGATCCGGCCCGAGACCTCCGCCAGCCGGCGCGGCGCGAAGCCGAGGCCCACGATCTGGGCCAGCCCGAGCGCGATGATCAGCCAGCCGCCCGCCGAGACCAGCAGCTCGCGGTGCCCGTAGAACAGCCGTCCGGCGAAGGAACCGGCCGCGCCCAGCGGGACCAGCGTCGTGGCCAGACCGAGGTAGAAGATCCCGGTACGGGCGACCAGCCGTCCTGCCGAGTCGATCGAGTACGCGAAGAACGCGGGCAGCAGCAGGGCGCTGCACGGGCTGAGCAGGGCGAGGAGGCCGCCGAGGAAGGCGGCCAGATATCCGACGTCCATCCCTCGTCAGTCCCCGTCAGCCCTCGTCGCCGGACCGGCCGGGCTTGTCGGTCTTCTTGGCCGCTGTCGCCGCGCGTTCGATGGCGTCGGTGAAGACCTCGTCCGGCTGGGCACCTGAGATCGGCTGTCCGTTGACGAGGAAGGCCGGGGTGGCGGCGGCGCCCAGCCCGTACGCCTCGTTGCGGTCCTTGTCGAGCAGCTTCCTGGCGGCCTTGCCCGCCCGGTCGCGGTCGAAGCGGTCGAGGTCCTTCACGCCCGCCTGCTCGGCGAGTTCGTGCAGGTGGCCGGTGGTGAAGGAGCTCTTCTCGTTGCCCTTGTCGGCGTAGACGGCCTTGTAGAACTGCCAGAACCGGCCCTGCTGTCCCGCCGCGTAGCTCGCCAGCGCGGCGCGTTCGGAACCCTTGCCGAAGACGGGGTAGTTGCGCCACTCGATGCGCAGCAGGCCCTTCTCGACGTACTTCTCGACCAGCTTCGGCTCGGTGTCCCGCGCGAACTTGCCGCAGAACGAGCAGCCGAAGTCGGCGTACTCGATCATCACGACGGGCGCGTCCTTGTCGCCCCGCGCGAACGGGTCGTCGGCGCTGCGCCGCGCGAGCTTCAGCAGCGCGGGGTCGCCGGCTGCGGTGTCGTCGGAGCGGCCCTCGACGGTGGCGTTGCCGTTGGCGTCGCGGGAGTCGGCGCCGTTCCCGCCGACGGCGTACTGCGACAGCCAGCCCGCGAGCAGCGCGGCGACGGCGACGAGCGCGCCGATGACGATTCCCTTGTTCTTGCTCTGATTCTTGCTCTTGTTGCTCTTGTTGCTCTGGTTCTGGTTCTGGTTCTGGTTCTGCTTCTTGCTCTGCCCGTTCGACGGCATGCGAAAGTCTCCTGTACTGCGTGTACGGCGAATGCGGAATGCGGCGAACCGGGGCCGCTATACGCGCAGTACGGAGAGTTCGACAGGAGTGGGGGGCGGTATCGGCGCGGGACCGCGCACGGGCGGGCGTGCGTGCGCCGCGCCGATCACGCTGTGCGACTGCGGGGTCAGACAGGCCGGGAGCGCGAGAGGCAGCAGTTGCTGCTGGCCGGCGGCGGGCGCCGCCGGAAGCGCGCCGCCGCCGTCCTTCGACTTGTGGCAGTGGGAGGGCCCCGCATCGGCGGCGGGCGCGGAGGCGGAGACGGTGGTTGTGCCGGAGGCGGCCGCTCCGCCCGTCAGGTGGACGGCTCCGCACAGGGCGAGCAGCAGCGCCACGAGGACGGCGAGGGCTTGCCGTTCGCCTCGTGTCGTCCGCTCGCCACCGTGCATGCCGCCACCCTAACGGGGCGCGGCCGGCCGGCCCGTTCAGCCCAGTACGCGCCGAAGGACGCCCGCCACCTCCTCCGCCGTCAGCAGCGGTCCGGTCTGCTCGTCCTTCGGGGTGTACGCCTGCTCGATGTGGTCCCGCGCCGCGTCCAGGTCACCGCGCTGCTCCGCGATGCGGGCCAGCAGATACCGCGCGGTGCGGTGCTTGGGCGAGTCCTCCAGTACGGGCGCGAGCAGCGCCTCGGCCTCCGCGTACGCCTCCTGCGTCGCGACGTCGTTCACCAGCGCCTCCGCCAGCTCCATCGAGGGGTCGAAGAGCGAGGTGAGCATGAAGCCGCTGTAGCCGAGCCGCACGATGTGGTGCACGTCGCGCGCGGTGCGCAGCCACTCCACCGCCTCCTCGGCCCTGCCCTGTCCGCGCAGCGCCCGCCCCAGCCAGTACGCGGCCTCGTGCAGCGGGTCCTTCTCCTCGCGGCCCGTCCAGGCGAGCCGCAGCAGCCCCTCCGCCTCCGCGTACCGCTTCCACCGCACGAGCTGCATACCGGCGCGCCAGCCGTACCAGACCCGTCCGCCCTTCGCGGCACGGGTCCACCAGCGGACGGCCTCTTCCATGTCGCCGTAGTCGTCACCGACCCGGTTGCCGACCCAGCTGGCGGCGTCGGCGCGCCCGAACCTGGCCGCCTTGCGCAGCCACGGCTCCGCCTTGACCGGCTCGTCCAGCCGTACGTACAGCGCGCCCAGTCCCTCGATCGCGTCCAGGTCGCCCGCCTTGGCCGCGGGCAGGTAGAGGGGGACGACCGCCTTCTCGTGGGCGCCGCACTCCTCGTGCAGCATGCGGCCGAGCGCGTACGAGGCGGCGGGGGCCTGCGGGTTGTCGGGGTCGGCGGCGGCGCGCTTGTAGTGCCGTACGGCCTCCGGGAAGCGGCACAGCCGCTGCATCAGGCGGCCGAGCTCCAGATCGGCGGCCGGGTCGCCGGACTCGGCGGCCTCGTGGAGCTCGGCCAGCCGGGGCTCCTCCTCGTCGCCGAGCGCGGGCGGCGTGCTCTGCTCGGCCTCCTCCAGGTCCTCCAGGCAGTCGGCGGCGTCCTCGTAGAAGTCGTCGTCTCCCTCGGTGCCCTCGTCGGCGGCCTCCAGCCAGCGGCGGGCCTCGGCCAGCCGCCACTGGTCGCGGTAGTAGGAGCCGAGCCGCCGCTGCTGGACGCGGTCGCCTGCCTCGGCGCCGGGCAGCAGCGACGCCTCGTACTTCTCCAGCTCGCCGTACTGGAGGTGTACGGCGCTGAGGGTGCGGGCCAGCAGCCGGGAGTCCGGATACCGGCGCAGCCCGTCCTCCAGCACCCGGCAGGCGTCCTCGTACCGGTCGAGGTTGTAGTGGAGGAGCGCGTGCCAGTGGTCCGTGCGCGGGTCGCCGAGCGCCTGCGCCTTCTCGTACACCCTCTCCGCGTCCGGGAGGAAGGACGGGTAGGAGGTGAACCACTCGGGCTCCGTGTGCAGTTCGGAGAAGGGCTCCAGCTCCAGGAACTCCTCCATCTGCTCGTCGAGGTCCTCGGAGCGTTCCTCGGGCGGCAGCGCACGTAGTGCGGCGAGCTCGGCGATCCGGTCCTCGTAGCGATCGAGCCGGGCGCCCAGGTCGATCAGCCGGTCCTCTATGTGGTCGGCGACGTGGTCGTACGGCGCCGCCTCGTCCAGCTCCGACCTGGCCTCTTCCGTACGGCCCTGGCGCAGCAGGAGGAGGGCGCCGTTGGTGCGGCACTTGACGCTGCCGAGCTCCGCGCCCTTCGCGTACCACTCGGCGGCGCCCTCGGGGTCGTCCAGCCGCTCCAGCAGCAGCTCCGCGAGCCCGAACGCGCAGTCGCCGTCCCGCTCGGCCGCGGTGCGGTACCAGTAGTCGGCGACCGTGTACTGGCCGCGGTCCTTCGCGGTGACCGCCCGCAGCCGCGCGGCCCGCGCGTCGCCGCCCCTGGCCGCCTCCTCCAGCCACGGAACGGCGTCGTCCACGCGCCCTCTGCCGACCAGGTACTCGCCGTACGCCTGCTTGTCCGCCGCGTCGCCCTCCTCGGCGGCGCTGCGGTACTTGCGCTCCTCGGCCGAGAGCTCGCCGCCGGTGCTGGTCCCCGTTGATGTCATGGCTGTCTGTCGCTTTCTCGCGGTTTCTTCGAGTGGTGGCTGCCGTGGTCGCCCTCGCTGCCGCTGTGCTGCGCGGACTCGGCGAGGGCGCGCCGTACGCCGGGTTCGCGGGGGCCGAGGAAGTGCGGGTCGGGGGTGAGGGCCGCGTCGTACGCCGCCTTCACCGCGCCCGGCAGCTCGCGCAGCCCGCCCGCGTACCAGGTCGCGTCCCGCGGCTCGCGCACGGGGACGCCGTAGGAGTCGACGCCGGCGGCCCGGCACAGTGCGGCGGCGCGGCGCAGGTGGTAGTCCTGGCTGACCAGCAGCGCCCGGTGCACTCCGAAGACGCGGGCCGCGCGTGCGCACGAGTCCCAGGTGTCGAAGCCCGCGTAGTCGGCGACGATGCGGGAGGAGGGGACGCCGCGGTCGGTGAGGTAGTCGCGCATGGCGCCGGGTTCGTCGTAGTCGCGGCGGCTGTTGTCGCCCGAGACCAGCAGGACGCGGACCTTGCCGGCGCGGTAGAGCCGGGCCGCGGTGTCGAGGCGGTGCGCGAGATAGGGGGAGGGCTCGCCGTCCCACAGGCCGGCGCCGAAAACGAGAGCCACCGGGGCGCTGGGCGCGTCCGCGACGCCCTCACGGATGCGGCCGTCGGTGCTCAGCCGCATCCAGGTCGCGGGGAGCAGCGCCAGCACGCAGGCGAGCATGGTGCCCTGCACCCACCGCCTGCGGCGTGCCGTCACACTGCCTTTCACCCCGGCCCCGTCTCCCCCGCCTGTCCCGTCCGTCCCACCCGGTTTCATTGCGTACAGCGACGCGGAAGCCGCGCCACCGGTTGCAAACCGTTCGCCACCGGCTCCCCGCGGGTGCGATCCTTGGCGTGGTATGTCGACTTCCACCCAGACCCCCGCCCCCTCTCCCCAGGAACTGACAGCGCGCATCCCGCACCTCATGCTCGGCGACCAGCACCGGCTGGCCCGCCGTCTCGCGGGGGCGCGGAAAATCCGCAAGTCCGAGGCCCGCGCGGCCGTCCTCGCGGAGATCTCGGCTGCGATGGACGCCTCCGAGCTGCGCGTGGCCGCCCGCCGTGCGGCGGTTCCGCGGATCACGTATCCCGAGCAGCTGCCCGTCAGCCAGAAGAAGGACGCGATCCTCGAGGCCGTCCGCGATCACCAGGTGGTGATCGTCGCGGGCGAGACCGGTTCCGGCAAGACGACGCAGATCCCGAAAATCTGCATGGAGCTCGGCCGCGGCATTCAGGGTGTGATCGGTCACACCCAGCCGCGCCGGATCGCGGCGCGTACGGTCGCCGAGCGGGTGGCGGAGGAGCTGGGCTCGCAGCTGGGCGAGGCGGTCGGCTGGAAGGTGCGCTTCACCGACCAGGTGAGGGACGACACGCTGGTCAAGCTGATGACCGACGGCATCCTGCTGGCCGAGATCCAGCAGGACCGTGAGCTGCGCCAGTACGACACGATCATCATCGACGAGGCGCACGAGCGGTCCCTCAACATCGACTTCCTGCTCGGCTATCTCGCACAGCTGCTGCCCAGGCGGCCCGACCTCAAGGTGATCATCACCTCGGCGACGATCGACCCGGAGCGGTTCTCCCGGCACTTCGGCGACGCACCGATCGTGGAGGTCAGCGGCCGTACGTATCCGGTCGAGGTCCGCTACCGGCCGCTGCTGGACGAGGACGAGGAGGGCTCCGCGGCGCCCGACCGGGACCAGATCACCGCGATCTGCGACGCCGTGGACGAGCTGCACGCCGAAGGGCCCGGCGACATCCTGGTGTTCCTCTCCGGTGAGCGGGAGATCCGGGACACGGCGGACGCGCTGGAGAAGAAGTTCACCCGCGAAGGCAAAGGCCCGCGCCCCGGCAGCCCCGTCGAAGTGCTGCCCCTCTACGCACGCCTGTCCAACGCCGAGCAGCACCGCGTCTTCCAGCCGCATCCGGGCCGCCGCATCGTGCTGGCCACCAACGTGGCGGAGACGTCGCTGACCGTCCCCGGCATCAAGTACGTCATCGATCCGGGCACGGCCCGCATCTCGCGCTACAGCCACCGCACGAAGGTGCAGCGGCTGCCGATCGAGCGGATCAGCCAGGCGAGCGCCAACCAGCGCAAGGGCCGCTCGGGGCGTACGTCGGACGGCATCTGCATCCGGCTGTATTCGGAGGAGGACTTCCTCACCCGGCCGGAGTTCACCGACCCGGAGATCCTGCGCACCAACCTGGCCTCCGTCATTCTCCAGATGACGGCAGCCGACCTGGGGGAGATCGAGAAGTTCCCGTTCATCGACCCGCCGGACCACCGCAGCATCAAGGCGGGCGTGCAGCTGCTGGAGGAGCTGGGCGCGCTCGACAAGCAGCAGGGGCAGAAGCGGAAGCTGACCCAGCTGGGCCGCCGCCTCGCCCAGCTGCCCGTCGACCCGCGGCTGGCCCGGATGGTGCTGGAGGCCGACAAGCACGGCTGCGCACACGAGGTGATGGTGATCGCGGCGGCGCTCTCCATCCAGGACCCGCGCGAGCGCCCCTCGGACAAGCAGCAGCAGGCCGACCAGCAGCACGCCCGCTTCAAGGAGGAGACCAGCGACTTCCTGGCGTTCCTCAACCTGTGGCGGTATGTACGCGAGCAGCAGCGGGAGCTGTCCTCGTCCGCCTTCCGCCGGATGTGCAAGGCGGAGTTCCTCAACTATCTGCGGATACGCGAGTGGCAGGACATCTACTCCCAGCTGCGCCAGGTCGCCAGGACGATGAAGATCCGGCTGAGCGAGGACCAGGCCCAGGAGCCGTCGCCGGACGCGATCCATCAGGCGCTGCTTGCGGGGCTGCTGTCCCATATCGGCCTCAAGGACACCGAGAAGAACGAGTATCTGGGCGCCCGCAGCGCGAAGTTCGCGGTCTTCCCGGGCTCGGCGCTGTTCAAGAAGCCCCCGCGCTGGCTGATGTCAGCCGAGCTGGTCGAGACCTCCCGGCTGTGGGCCCGGGTGAACGCGAAGATCGAGCCGGAGTGGATCGAGCCGCTGGCCGGCCATCTGGTCAAACGGACGTACAGCGAGCCGCACTGGGAGCAGAAGCAGGCGGCGGTGCTGGCCTACGAGCGGGTGACGCTGTACGGCGTGCCCGTCGTCGCGCAGCGGAAGGTCAACTACGGCCGCATCGACCCGGAGACCTCCCGCGACCTGTTCATCCGCAACGCGCTGGTCGAGGGCGACTGGCGCACCCACCACCAGTTCTTCCAGGACAACCGCAAGCTGCTGGACGAGGTCGAGGAGCTGGAGCACCGCGCCCGGCGCCGCGGCATCCTGGTGGACGACGAGACGCTGTACGACTTCTACGACCAGCGCGTACCCGAACACGTCGTCTCCGGGGCGCACTTCGACTCCTGGTGGAAGAAGAAGCGCCGCGAAGAGCCCGACCTGCTCAACTTCGAGAAGTCGATGCTCATCAGCGACCGCGCCGAGGAGATCTCCGCCGCCGACTACCCGGACGTGTGGCGGCAGGGCGGCCTCGCCCTCCCGGTGACGTACCAGTTCGAGCCGGGCACGGACGCGGACGGCGTGACGGTGCACGTACCGCTCCAGGTGCTCAACCAGGTCACGGGCGAGGGCTTCGACTGGCAGATCCCGGGCCTGCGCGAGGACCTGGTCACCGAGCTGATCCGGTCCCTCCCCAAGGCGGTCCGGCGGCACTACGTCCCCGCGCCGAACTACGCCAAGGAGTTCCTGCGCCGGGCGCAGCAGCACCAGCCTGGCGCGGGCGCGCCGGACGAGCCGCTGACGTACACGCTGGCCCGCGAGCTGAAGCGGATGGTCGGCGTCCCGGTGGCGGCCCAGGACTTCGACTGGGCGAAGGTCCCCGACCACTTGAAGATCACCTTCCGGGTGACCGACGAGCGCCGCCGCAAGCTCGCCGAGAGCAAGGACATCGAGGCGCTCCAGATACAGCTCAAGTCGCAGACGCAGACGGCGATCTCCAAGGCGTTCGACTCCTCGGCGCGCGCAGTCCGCAACAAGGCCCGCAAGGCCGCCACGGACGCCTCAGCGGCCACGGAAACCGCCTCCGCGCCCGCCCTCCAGCGCACAGGGCTCACCAGCTGGACGATCGGCTCGCTCCCCCGCACGTTCGAGACCAGACGCGCGGGCCAGCCGGTGCGGGCCTACCCGGCGCTGGTGGACGAGGGCGACTCGGTGGCCGTACGGCTCTACGACACCGAGGCCGAGCAGCGCACCGCCATGTGGCGCGGCACCCGGCGCCTCATCCTGCTCAACGTCCCCTCGGATCCCGCGAAGTTCGCCCAGTCGAAGCTGAACAACCAGCAGAAGCTGGCCCTATCCCGCTCCCCGCACGGCAGCGTGCAGGCCCTCTTCGAGGACTGCGTCGCGGCCACCGTCGACCAGCTGGTGGCCGCACGCGGCGGCCCCGCCTGGGACGAGGAGTCCTTCCGCAAGCTGTTCGACGCCGTACGCGCCGACCTGGTGGACGCCACCTTGCGTACGGTGCGCCAGGTGCAGGAGGTACTGGCCGCCTGGCACTCGTGCGAGAGCCGGCTGCGGACGACGACCAGCCCGGTGCTGGCCGACTCCGTTGCGGACGTACGGCAGCAGCTCGCCGGCCTGATCAAGCCTGGGTTCGTCACCGAGCACGGGGCCGGACGGCTGTCGGACCTGATGCGCTATCTCGTCGCCGCCGACCGGCGCCTCCAGCAGCTCCCGCACAACGTGGAGCGTGACCGGACCCGGATGGCCAAGGTCCATGAGATGCGGGACGAGTATCTGTGGCTGCTGGAACAGTTTCCTCCGGGCCGGCCGGTGCCACAGGCCGCGCGGGACATCCGGTGGATGCTGGAGGAGCTGCGGGTCAGCTACTTCGCCCACGCGCTGGGCACCGCGTACCCCGTCTCCGACAAGCGGATCGTGAAGGCGGTGGACGCCGCCGCACCGTGAGGGTTCTGTCGCTGAGAGTGAGTTCGCTCCGGACGCCTGACCTGCTGTAGAGTTCCATCTCGCGAGGTCCTGTGGAGCAGTTTGGAGTGCTCGCCACCCTGTCAAGGTGGAGGCCGCGGGTTCAAATCCCGTCAGGACCGCAGAGATCGAGAGGCCCGCGAGTTCGACTCGCGGGCCCTCTTTTTTGCGGGGCCCGGCAACCAATGGTTGCCGGGCCCTTTTCGTGCGGGCACCATCCAGCCAATAGCCCCTCCCGTGTTGACGACCCGGGGACGATGGGTAGTCCTGGCCCGGGGAGGAGGTGGCTCATGGGGAGGGACCCCATCGATGCGGGGCGGCGGGAGGCGAGGGCGCTGCTGCGCAGCCACTTCGCGGCAAGTGGGCGTCGGCACCATGCGACCCGGCACTGCCCGCTCTGCCACCGCCTGCTCCGCCTCGCGATGGCGGCTCCGCGCGCGGCCGGCCGGAAGCACAAGTGAGGGGCGGCGCCGAGCTGTTGGCGCATTACCCCAAAAGCGCGGACCACCGCAAGGTTTCCCAAGTGTGACGGGAGTCACCCAACCGACTCGTACCAGCGGGGAACCTGAGGCCCCCTCAGAAGCCCTCAATTTAATATGTGCAATTGCACTACACGACGGGGCGGACCCACACACTCCGCCATCAACCGCCGGCGCGCCACCACGCTCCCGCGAAACCGGTGGGCACAAAAAGATCGCGCTGGACCCGGCGGAGTCCAGCGCGATCAACGGACAAGCACTGTTGGGGCAGCGACCTGGCCGTGTGGTGCGCAGTGGGCGGATCGGTGGGGTGGGGGCCCCGGAAACGCCCCTGTGTGGTGCTGTTGCGCCTGCTCAGGAACCCTGATCAGGCTTCGCTGCGCTGCTGCGGAATGCCCGCGAGCAGTGCGCGAACCTCCGCCTCGCGGTAGCGGCGGTGTCCTCCGAGCGTGCGGATGGACGTGAGCTTGCCCGCCTTTGCCCAGCGCGTGACCGTCTTGGGGTCCACACGGAACATCGTGGCAACCTCAGCCGGGGTCAACAGCGGCTCGGCATCAGGGGTGCGAGCGGTCATGAGCGGCCTCCTCGGGAGAACCGAACCATCACGGTTCTTTCCTCTAAATTCTGCACCTTGACCCGCGTTGCCCGATATGGCGGACGCGAGCCGAGTCGGTTATAGGACGAACGGCTTGTCCTCGGCACTACAACTACACCATCTGTCCAGCCACGTCGGCCAAACCGATGGAATTGCCCTCTCAGGTGTTCAACCTCGGCGGAAGCCGATGGACCGTCCTATAGCGGACAGTCATCCCCCTGTAACGATCAGTCACAACGGGAGCAAGGGTCATCAGACCCACCAAGGAGCGCAATACCGATCTATCCGCCCATAGTTGGACGGAAGGAGCCCCGTGCGGACTCCTTGTCCTATTTTGACACGAGGGGTAGCTCTGAGAGCAAGACCCGTTTAAGTGCAATCCATCACGCTTGAGGCAAACACCCGGTTCGGGACGTAGGTCCTACTCCCTCCCCTCCAGTCGGCGGGGCCTCGCGCGACAGCCGTCCCCCGCTGGTCGGCGGGGTGGGCCTCAGCTCGCGTACTGGAGCCGGCGGACCGCTCTCCAGCGCGCTGTCAGCCGCTCGTACGCCGCACCGGCACGCTCACCGTCGCCCGCGCGGAGGGCCTGCAGACCCTCCGCCACATCGGCGGCGGAGTGGTCGCCCGCCAGCTGCTCCTCGGGGATGGCGTGAGCCAGCCCGCCGTAGTCCAGCTCGACCAGGGAGCGCGGGTGGAATTCCTCCAGCCAGCGGCCCACATCGATCAGGCTCTCGACGAGCGGCCCCTCTTCCAGCTCCTCGCGGAGCACCTTCAGGCCGCGAGCGAGGCGGCGCCTCGCCTGGACCATTGGCGTGCGATAGCGGAAAACGAACTGCTGTCCGCTCTCCTGACCCGATTCCGGCTTCGCAAACTCCCTTTCTTCGTCCTCGAAGAGAACGAACCAGCGCACGGGCACATGCCACAGCGCCGTACGGATCCAGGGCCTGGCGTCCGGGTTGAGCTCGCGCCAGCGCTCGTAGTCGGCCGCCGCCTGGCGCCGTACGACGGGCGGCAGCGCGGCGTCCAGCACCGGCTGGGGCAGGGCGAGTTCGCGGTCGTCGGCGGCCTGGGTGAGCGCGGTGAGCGCCTGCCAGCTGCGCAGCCGGGTGCGCCAGGGGCAGACGCACGTCACACCGTCCACCTCCGTCACGAACGCCTCGGCGCTCTCCCGGACCGGTACGACCACCGGCGGCACCGGCACCAAGTCGGCCAGGGCGCGGCGGATTTCGTCCTGCGCGGTGGGGAAGCGCTGCTGCTTCGCATATGCGATCCAGTGCGAGCGCTCCGGCTCGGGGAAGGCCGCCAGCGGTTCGTAGACCCGCAGGTACGCCGCGTACGGGACGACGACCGACGCTTTCTCAGCCACGCATTGCCTCCAAGCCTGAACCACCTGCGGACCGGTCTCATGAGCGAGCCTGGAAGACAGTTGACTACCCCGATCGTGGGACCGCAACGTGCCCGTGACGCGCAGGTCGTACGCTGCTCCACGACCGGCCCTCGCGGGCTTCGACTGCCACAAGCGGCGTGTCCGCCGAGGGCTACGACGCGATTCCAGGAGTCACCAACCGTGATCGAGGTATCTGTTCCCGACGGCGTCCCCGCTGGGGACCCGGTCATCAGCACCCTCTTCCGCTCCGAGCAGGGCGGACACGAGCAGGTCGTGCTCTGCCAGGACCGGCCCAGCGGCCTGAAGGCCGTCATCGCGCTGCACTCCACCGCGCTCGGCCCCGCGCTGGGCGGCACCCGCTTCCACGCGTACCCGGGCTCGGCCGACCCCGAGCAGGCCGCGGTCCTCGACGCGCTCAACCTCGCGCGCGGGATGTCGTACAAGAACGCGCTGGCCGGGCTCGACCACGGCGGCGGCAAGGCCGTGATCATCGGAGACCCCGAGCAGATCAAGACCGAAGCCCTGCTGCGCGCCTACGGGCGGTTCGTCGCCTCCCTCGGTGGCCGGTACGTGACGGCCTGCGACGTCGGCACCTACGTGCAGGACATGGACGTCGTGGCGCAGGAGTGCCGCTGGACGACCGGCCGCTCGCCGGAGAACGGCGGCGCGGGCGACTCCTCGGTGCTGACCGCCTTCGGCGTCTTCCAGGGCATGCGGGCCGCCGCACAGCGGCTCTGGGGCGCTCCCACGCTGCGCGGCCGGCTGGTGGGGATCGCGGGCGTCGGGAAGGTCGGCAAGCACCTGGTCTCGCATCTGCTGGAGGACGGGGCGCGGGTCGTGGTCACGGATGTGCGCGAGGCGTCCGTACGCGCCGTGCTGGAGGCCCACCCGGGCGCCCCGCTGGCGGCCGTGGCCGACACGGAGGCGCTGATCAGGACCGAGGGCCTCGACCTGTACGCGCCGTGCGCGCTCGGTGGCGCGCTGAACGACGAGACGGTGCCGGTGCTGACCGCCAAGGCCGTCTGCGGCGCCGCCAACAACCAGCTCGCGCACCCCGGCGTGGAGAAGGACCTGGCCGAGCGCGGCATCCTCTACGCGCCCGACTACGTGGTGAACGCGGGCGGCGTGATCCAGGTCGCGGACGAGCTCCACGGCTTCGACTTCGCACGTGCGAAAGCAAAGGCGGAGAAGATCCACGACACCACCATGGCGATCTTCGAGCGCGCCGACGCGGACGGGGTGCCCCCGGTGGCCGCCGCCGACCGGCTCGCTGAGCAGCGCATGGGCCGGTGAGTGTGACGCGTGAGACCACCGTGACAGTGGTCTCACCACCCCACGGCGGGTCCCTCAGCTACAGGAAGGTAAAATCGCCACTGACCAGCACGAGAAGGGTCAACGGGCGCGTCGGACGGCGGCCGTGTCGTGCGGGCGACGTACCGTACGGCGGCGGAAGCAGGTACCGTTGAAGCCCTGAGTACCGGTCTCTCGGTCGAGAGGCCGCTCTGAACCATGAACGCGTGTCAAGACTCTGGGGCCGTCGAGCCCCGTCGTTGAGGGGGTCGAGCCATGGGGCGCGGCCGGGCCAAGGCCAAGCAGACGAAGGTCGCCCGCCAGCTGAAGTACAACACTGGCGGGACGGACCTATCGCGCCTGGCCGAGGAGCTGGGCGCATCGACATCGAACGAGTCGCCGAACGGCGAGCGCTTCGAGGACGATGAGCAGGACGACCCGTACGCACGGTACGCGGATCTGTACAACGACGAGGAGGACGACGACGCGGGCGCGCCCGGGTCGTCCGAACCCCAGTCGAAGCGCCGCGGCGCCTGACGTTCGCCCGTACTGACCCGGTCCGGCAACCGCCGGGCCGGGTTCTGGCGCGCGCGCCGGACCTGCGGTGCGGTACGGCGGGCCTGCGGTGTGGCAGCAGCACAGCGGCGGCAGCCGCGCGGCCACCTCGCGCTGGGCAGCCGTGCGGCGCGCGGGGCGGCCGCTATCGGCCGGGCGTCCGCCGTCAGATGCTCAGCGGGCATAGTCACCCGTGAGGGTGACCGCCTCCGTGCGGTCCCCGCGCTCGGTGATCTCGCCTGCCACCCAGGAGTCCACACCCCGCTCGGCGAGGGTCGCCAGCGCGGCGTCGGCCGACTCCTGCGGTACGACGGCGACCATGCCGACGCCCATGTTCAGCGTCTTCTCCAGCTCGGCCCGCGCCACATCGCCCGCGCTGCCGACCACCTCGAACACCGCGCCGGGCCGCCAGGTCGAGCGGTCCACCGTGGCGTGCAGTCCGTCGGGGATGACCCGGGCGAGATTGCCGGCCAGTCCGCCACCGGTGATGTGCGAGAAGGCGTGCACCTCGGTGGTGCGGGTCAGCTCCAGGCAGTCCAGCGAGTAGATCTTCGTGGGCTCCAGCAGCTCCTCGCCCAGCGTGCGGCCGAACTCCGGGACGTGCCGGTCCAGGGCCCAGCCCGCGCGGTCGAAGACCACGTGCCGCACCAGCGAGTACCCGTTCGAGTGAAGACCGGACGCCGCCATCGCGACCACCACATCGCCCGTACGGATGCGATCGGGGCCCAGCAGTGCATCGGCCTCCACGACGCCGGTGCCCGCGCCCGCCACGTCGTACTCGTCCGGCCCCAGCAGCCCCGGGTGCTCGGCCGTCTCGCCGCCCACCAGCGAGCAGCCCGCCAGGACGCAGCCCTCGGCGATGCCCTTGACGAGGTGCGCCACGCGCTCGGGGACGACCTTGCCGACGCAGATGTAGTCCGTCATGAACAGCGGCTCGGCGCCGCAGACGACCAGGTCGTCCACGACCATCGCCACCAGGTCGTGACCGATCGTGTCGTGCACGTCCATGCGCTGTGCGACGGCGACCTTGGTGCCCACGCCGTCGGTCGCCGAGGCGAGCAGAGGGCGGGTGTAGCCCTTGAGGCGGGACGCGTCGAACAGGCCCGCGAAGCCGCCGAGGGCGCCGATGGACTCCGGGCGCCGGGTCTTGGCGACCCACTCCTTCATGAGCGTCACGGCCCGGTCGCCGGCCTCGATGTCGACGCCGGCGGCGGCATAGCTGACGCCTTCGCTGCTGTTGGTCATGGGTACGTCGTCTCTCGTGTCTGCGGGAGGGAGAGGGCGCTCCGCACGTCCCCGTGGCGGCGAGGCCGTAGGGAGCGGGCGCGCCCCTCCACGAGCGCGGGCGGGCGGAGGCTACGGGCGCTTCAGTGCGTCGGCGGCACCGACGCCGGAGGCCAGCGTGTTGACGCCGTCGACGTCGGACTCCGCCTCGGCTTCGAGCAGGTGCTTGCCCAGCAACTCGGGGTCGGGCAGCTCCATCGGGTACTCCCCGTCGAAGCAGGCGCGGCACAGCTGGTTCTTGGGGATCGTCGTCGACTCGATCATGCCGTCGATGGAGATGTAGGCCAGCGAGTCGGCCCCCAGCGACTTGCCGATCTCGTCGGTCGAAAGACCGTTGGCGATCAGTTCGGCGCGGGTGGCGAAGTCGATGCCGAAGAAGCACGGCCACTTGATCGGCGGTGAGGAGATCCGTACGTGGACCTCCTTCGCGCCCGCCTCGCGCAGCATCCGCACCAGGGCGCGCTGCGTGTTGCCGCGGACGATCGAGTCGTCCACCACGACCAGCCGCTTGCCGCGGATGACTTCCTTGAGCGGGTTGAGCTTGAGCCGGATGCCGAGCTGGCGGATGGTCTGCGAGGGCTGGATGAAGGTCCGGCCCACATAGCTGTTCTTGACCAGGCCCGAGCCGTAGGGGATGCCGCTGGCCTCGGCGTAGCCGATCGCCGCCGGGGTGCCGGACTCGGGCGTCGCGATCACCAGATCGGCGTCGGCCGGGGCCTCGGCCGCCAGCTTGCGGCCCATCTCCACCCGGGAGAGGTAGACGTTGCGGCCCGCGATGTCGGTGTCGGGGCGCGCGAGGTAGACGTACTCGAAGACGCAGCCCTTCGGCTTTGCTTCGGCGAACCGCTGGCTGCGCAGTCCGTCCTCGTCGATGGCGACGAGCTCGCCCGGCTCGATCTCCCGGATGAAGCTGGCGCCGACGATGTCCAGCGCCGAGGTCTCGCTGGCCACGACCCAGCCGCGCTCCAGCCGGCCGAGGACCAGCGGCCTGATGCCCTGCGGGTCCCGGGCGGCGTACAGCGTGTCCTCGTCCATGAAGACCATCGAGAACGCGCCCTTGACCTGGGGCAGCACCTGGGGCGCCGCCTCCTCGACGGTGAGCGGCTTGCCGTCCTCGTCGGTCTGGCCCGCGAGCAGCGCGGTGACCAGGTCGGTGTCGTTGGTGGCCGCCACCTGGGTGGCACGGCCGCCGGGGGCGTCGGCCTGCTGGGCGACCAGCTCCGCGAGCTGCGCGGTGTTGACCAGGTTGCCGTTGTGGCCCAGGGCGATGGAGCCGTGGGCGGTGGCGCGGAAGGTGGGCTGGGCGTTCTCCCAGACCGAGGCGCCGGTTGTCGAATAGCGCGCGTGACCCACCGCGATGTGGCCGCGCAGGGAACCGAGGGAGGTTTCGTCGAAGACCTGTGAGACCAGGCCCATGTCCTTGAAGACCAGGATCTGGGAGCCGTTGCTCACCGCGATGCCCGCGGACTCCTGACCGCGGTGTTGCAGGGCGTACAGGCCGAAATACGTGAGCTTCGCGACCTCTTCCCCCGGCGCCCAGACACCGAAGACGCCGCATGCGTCCTGGGGGCCTTTCTCACCGGGGAGGAGGTCGTGGCTGAGCTTTCCGTCACCACGTGGCACGCCTTCGAGTCTACGGCCAGCAACCCGCTCAGCCGAACCGGGGACCTGTGACCTTCAGCCCAGTACCGGCAGCACCCGGGACAGATCGGCGCGGGCGCCACTGGCGGTGAGCTGCGGCGTACCCAGCGCTTCGGCCCAGGTGGTGCGGCCGGTGGCGAGCCGGATCCAGGTCAGCGGGTCGGTCTCCACCACGTTCGGCGGGGTGCCGCGGGTGTGCCTGGGGCCCTCGATCGCCTGGACGACGGCGAACGGCGGGATCCGCACCTCCACGGAGGCGCCCGGGGCCTTGGCGGCCAGCGCGTCGGCCAGCAGCCGGACGGTGGCGGCCGTCGCCTGCCGGTCCAGCGCCACCCGCACACCCGTGGCCCGCGCCAGGTCGTCGCTGTGCACCACCAGCTCGACCAGCCGGGTCACGGTGAAGTCGAGCATCCGCATCGTGCCGAAGCCGTGCGGGATCAGCAGGTCCTCGCGTACGGCCGACTCGATGACCGGCTCCAGGTCGGCGACGGCCTGGTCGATACGGGCCGCGCCGTCGGGCGACGACTGAGCGTCCTTGCGGGTGTCCGCGTCCAGCTTCTCGGCGACGGTCGCGGTCGAGACGGCCCAGCGGGAGAGGGTGACCTGCGGCGCCTTGGTGGTCACCTCCGTCTCCGGGCGGGCCAGGAAGCGGGGGACCGCGTCGATCTGCCCGGCGATGTGCACCAGCAGGTGGTGCACGTCCCATCCTGGCAGCCCGGACGGGAGCGTCTGCTGCTCGGGCGTGAGGCGGTGCGCGGCGTCCGCCACGGCCTCGACCTGGTTGATGAGCGCGGTGCGGATCCGGTTGGGGTCGTACGTACGCCGGTCTCTTCCAGAGGAGTTTCCAGAGCGAGAGGTGGTGCGTCGAGCGGGCGGCATACGCGTGAGATTAACCGCCGGGTGCCCATTTGCGGGAGAAGGCCCCTGCCCCGCACTTCTTTCGGGGACAGGGGCCTTCGCCAGGCGGCCGGGGCCCGGCAGCTCAGCCGGCGAGGTCCGGCACGCTCAGCCGAACAGCTCCGGGATCGTGGCCTCGTGGTGGCGGCGCAGCTCCTCCAGTGGCAGCGAGAACTGACCCTGGATCTCCAGCGCTTCCCCGTCCACGACACCGATCCGCGCCGCGGGCATCCCGCGCGCCGCGCACATGTCGGTGAACCGCACCTCCTCGCTCCGCGGGATGGCGACCAGCGCCCGGCCCTGCGACTCCGAGAAGAGGAAGACGAAGGGGTCGAGGCCGTCGGGCACCACGATCCGGGCGCCCTTGCCGCCCTTGAGGCAGGACTCCGCGAGGGCCTGCAGCACGCCTCCGTCGGAGATGTCGTGCGCCGCGTCTGCCATGCCGTCCCGCGAGGCGGCGATCAGGATCTCGGCGAGCAGCCGCTCCCGCTCCAGGTCCACCCTGGGCGGCCGGCCGCCCAGGTGGCCGTGTGCGACCTGGGACCACGCGGAGCCGCCGAACTCCTCCTCCGTGTCGCCGAGGAGGTAGACCAGGTGGCCCTCGTCGCGGAACGCCATCGGGGTGCGGCGGGCGACATCGTCGATCACACCGAGCACACCGACCACCGGTGTCGGGTGGATGGCGGCCTCGCCGGTCTGGTTGTACAGCGAGACGTTTCCGCCGGTCACCGGGGTGCCCAGCTCCTTGCAGGCGTCGGCGAGACCGCGGCACGCCTCGGCGAACTGCCACATGGCCGCCGGGTCCTCGGGGGAGCCGAAGTTGAGGCAGTCGGTGACGGCCAGGGGGCGCGCGCCGGTCGCGGCGACGTTGCGGTACGACTCCGCGAGCGCCAGCCGCGCTCCCTCGTACGGGTCGAGCTTGGCGTAGCGCCCGTTGCCGTCGGTGGAGACGGCGACGCCCAGCCCGCTCTCCGCGTCGATGCGGATCATGCCGCTGTCCTCGGGCTGCGCCAGCACGGTGTCGCCGAGCACGTAGCGGTCGTACTGGTCGGTGATCCAGGACTTGGCTGCCTGGTTCGGCGAGGAGACCAGCGCGAGCGCCGCGGCCCGCAGCTCCTCGCCGTTCGCCGGGCGGGGCAGCTTGGCCGGGTCGTCGGCCTGCAGCGCGTCCTGCCAGTCGGGGCGGGCGTAGGGGCGCTCGTAGACGGGGCCCTCGTGCGCGACGGTACGGGGGTCGACGTCCACGATCTTCTCGCCGTGCCAGAAGATCTCCAGCCGGTCGCCGTCGGTGACCTCACCGACGACGGTCGCGGTGACCTCCCACTTCTCGCAGATCTCCAGGAAGCGGTCGACCTTGTCCGGCTCGACCACCGCGCACATCCGTTCCTGAGACTCGGACATCAGGATCTCCTCGGGGGAGAGCGAGGAGTCGCGCAGCGGCACGGTGTCCAGTTCGACCTGCATACCGCCCGAGCCGTTGGAGGCCAGCTCACTGGTGGCGCAGGACAGCCCGGCGGCGCCCAGGTCCTGGATGCCGACCACGAGATCGGCGTGGAACGCCTCCAGGGTGCACTCGATGAGCAGCTTCTCCTGGAAGGGGTCGCCGACCTGCACGGCGGGGCGCTTCGACGGCTTCTCGTCGTCGAAGGTTTCCGAGGCCAGGATGGAGGCGCCGCCGATGCCGTCGCCGCCGGTCCTGGCGCCGTAGAGGACGACCTTGTTGCCGGTGCCCGCGGCCTTCGCCAGGTGGATGTCCTCGTGCTTCATCACACCCACGCAGAGCGCGTTGACCAGGGGATTTCCCTGGTAACAGGCATCGAAGACGACCTCGCCGCCGATGTTGGGCAGCCCCAGGCAGTTGCCGTATCCGCCGATCCCCGCGACAACACCGGGCAGCACCCGCTTGGTGTCGGGGTGGTCGGCGGCGCCGAAGCGCAGCGGGTCCATGACGGCGACCGGGCGGGCGCCCATCGCGATGATGTCGCGGACGATGCCGCCGATACCGGTCGCGGCGCCCTGGTACGGCTCGACGTACGAGGGGTGGTTGTGCGACTCGACCTTGAAGGTGACGGCGTAGCCCTGGCCGACATCCACCACGCCGGCCTGCTCACCGATACCGACCAGCATCGCCTCGGCGCCGGGCCCCTCGGTCGGTGCCTTCTCGCCGAACTGCCGCAGATGCACCTTGCTGCTCTTGTAGGAGCAGTGCTCGGACCACATCACCGAGTACATGGCCAGCTCGGCGCCGGTGGGCCGGCGGCCGAGGATCTCCCGGATGCGGGCGTACTCGTCCTCCTTGAGGCCGAGCTCCTTCCAGGGGAGTTCCGTCTCCGGCGTCTGCTCGGCGTGCTTGACGGTGTCGAGGGTGTGGCTGTGGCTGTGGGGCTGCGAACTGTGGCTCTGGGGACTCATGAGGCGACCAGCTTCTTCAGGGCCGAGGTGAAGAAACCGAGCCCGTCGGTCGTCGGCCCGGTCAGGGCCTCGACAGCGTGCTCGGGATGCGGCATGAGGCCGACCACGTTCCCGGCCTCGTTGGTGATTCCGGCGATGTCGCGGCGCGAACCGTTGGGGTTGCCGTCGAGGTAGCGGAAGACCACGCGGCCCTCCCCCTCCAGCTCGTCCAGGGTGCGCTCGTCGGCGACGTAACCGCCCTCGCCGTTCTTGAGCGGAACGACGATCTCCTGGCCGCGCTCGTAGTCCGACGTCCAGGCAGTGGTGTCGTTCTCGACGCGGAGCCGCTGGTCGCGGCAGATGAAGTGCAGATGATCGTTGCGCGTCAGCGCACCGGGGAGGAGATGGGTTTCGCACAGGACCTGGAAACCGTTGCAGATGCCGAGCACCGGCATTCCGGCCTTCGCCTGTTCGACAACCGGCTCCATGATGGGCGAGAACCGGGCAATTGCGCCGCACCGCAGATAGTCGCCGTACGAGAATCCGCCCGGCAGCACGACCGCGTCGACCTGCTGCTTGCGCAGATCCTTGTCGCGGTGCCAGAGCGCCACAGCTTCTCCGCCCGCGATACGGATGGCGCGCCGTGCGTCGCTGTCGTCGAGAGAACCGGGAAATGTGACGACGCCGATACGGGTGGTCACGCCACTGCTCCTTCGGATGCGGCGTGCGGACCCGCCTCGACGGGACGTTCACTCCCGTCCGCGTCCTGGACGCGCACGGTGAAGTTTTCGATCACGGTGTTGGCGAGAAACGTCTCGGCGAGTTCGTGTATGCGGGCGAGGGCGTCCCCGTCGACGGGGCCCTCCACTTCGAGTTCGAAGCGCTTGCCCTGGCGGACATCGGAGATGCCCTCGAAACCCAGGCGGGGCAGTGCACGCTGCACCGCCTGTCCCTGGGGGTCGAGGATCTCCGGCTTCAGCATGACGTCGACGACGACGCGAGCCACAGGTACTCCTAGTGCTTAGCGGGGCGCTGCGCTGGCCAGCGTACCCGGCATGAGAATCTACGCGCGTTGATATACGCGTCGGGTTCTGAGCTGCGATACGTGCTGCGATGTGGGCCGCGGTGCGAGCCGTAACCTGTGCGGATCCTGGTGGGACTTCGCGAAGCACTGGGAAAACCGGCGGGAAAAAAGTAGGGTCCCGATTGCGGCCGGAACCGGAAACAATTCCGCGGGCCACAATTTTGTGCGCCCTTTGCACTTCGGTGCACTCCGGTACCCGCGCGCAGCACCTAGTTGAATAAGAACCTGTCTCCTACTCGGGTTCACCCCGCATACCCGCCGGTCGGCGGGGGCCTGCCGACGACGCCGTAATGCCGGGTGACCCCCTTTCGTGATCCTGAGGAAGGACCGATATCCGTGGCACAGCGTGTAGTAGTGATGCTCTCCGACGACATCGATGGCGGAGAAGCGGCGGAGACGGTCTCCTTCGGCCTGGACGGCAAGACATACGAGATCGATCTGAACTCCGACAACGCGAAGCGGCTCCGCACCGAGCTGGCCCCCTTCGTCGAGGCCGGCCGCAAGCGGGCGAAGTCCGGCAAGACCTACCGCCGGACCTCGATCGACCCCGACCCGCGTGCGGTGCGCGCATGGGCGGAGTCCAACGGCTTCGACGTACCGGCGCGGGGGCGCATCCCGAAGAAGGTGTACGAGGCGTTCCGCGCCGCGAGCTGACCGCCGGGGTCGAGGGGGCAGCGGAACGAGGCGGCGGCGGCCGCCCCGCCGCCCCTCCCGGCGCTGACGGCGGTGGCGGAGCCCTCTCCGGCAGGGGGCAGGAAGAACCGGAACGGAAGCTGCTGGGGCTCGACTTGCCAGAGCCCCCGGGTGATCGGCTAGAGTCAAGGCACGCCGCGAGGGGGACCCCGAAAGGGGAAGACCTCAAGCAAGCGTGCGGGTGTAGCTCAGTAGTAGAGCGCCCTCTTTCCAAGAGGGAGGCGCAGTGTGCGATTCCTGTCACCCGCTCTCCGGTACCGACCGTCGATCGGAAACGATCAGGTACAGTATTGGTCGCGCCACTCGGTGAGAGCCGGGTGGAGGCAATGCGGACGTAGCTCAGTTGGTAGAGCGCAACCTTGCCAAGGTTGAGGTCGCGAGTTCGAGCCTCGTCGTCCGCTCGGTCTCATTGAGATGCCCGGCTGGTTCTCTCCAGCCGGGCATCTTTGCGTAAGCCCCGGCGCGTACGCCCAACGTCCCGCGCGGCAGCGCTCCCCCTTCCCCCCTCCGCTGCATACCGTCCGGTCGGTTGGCGAAAGAGGGGCCCGCGACCCGAGGCAAAGCTTCACTGCGGCGGATCCGGACACCGCTCACCCGCGCGCGGGCACACCAGCACACACCGCACCACCAACTGCCCGTGCGAGTAGTACCCCGCGTACGCATCAGCCCCCCGCTCAACGCATTCCCGCAGATACTGCAGCTTCCCGTCGACGTCCCGCGGCGGCGCAGCCCGCACTTCCTTCTTCAACCACGCCCAGGCATCCCCCGGATCGGTAAAGGTCCCCGCCCGCATCTGCTGCGGCTTGCGGAACCAGTGGCTGACCGTGTTCGGCGGCACGGCCGCCTGAAGGTTCCGCGCCTCGCTGTCCTTGGGCCACCGCCCTCCGGTGTAGGCGTACGCGTGCCAGTGCACCGTCCGGTCTTCCTTCCTCACGGGCACGGCACCCCGCTCCGCGGACGGGACGCCACGCTGCCAGGATCAGCGCCTGCATGGTGCCCCTCCTTCCGCCGGATTCCTCGGCGGACCCGCCTCCGGGCCCAAGGCCGTCACGCGTTTGGAGTGGAAGCCGCACGCACCCCCGGTCAGCAGCCCTCGGCCCGGCTGCGCGGAACCCGTCGGCAGATGGCATCAACGGCCTCGGGAATCTCCTCGGGATCTGCGGGCAGCCCCGCACACACCGCACAGCGCAGCTCCTCCCGCCCAGGCCCGGACCCACGCTCATAGCTGCGCACCTGAAGGCAGCGATCGGTCCCACAGACCGCACACCGATACGGAGCGGGCGGCAACACCCCGGTCCGGCCAGCGACCACCAGCCGCACCGCCGCTTCCATCTGAACCTCCGACGCAATCCACGCCAACTGCCCGACCGGCAACCGGAACGACGCGTCCGCGAGGGTCGATGCCCTGTGCCAGACAGCAGCCTCCTGCACCGCCCAAACGGCCACACGGCTGGCGTCATGGGTGCCCCGATGCCGCACCTCGGCATGGCGAGCGCGCCAGGCAAGGCGGGTGAGGACGGCGGCCCGCTGCTCCCCATCAGCGCCATCCCACGTGCCACGCAGAAACTCACTCCCCAGCACACCCTCGACCCCGACACCCTCAACCCACTCAGCCAGCAGCCGAAGCAACGCCAACTCCCGCTTCTCAGCCACCGGCCACCCCCGGCCGAGGACGGCAACGCGCCCGGATCACCGTGGTCCCGTCCTCCTCAGTGCTGACCAGCCTGATCGGCTTGCCACAGTTGCGGCAGGTGCCGTATGCGCCCTTTGGGCTGTGGCAGCTGTGGCCGGCCGAGCTCATGGGCAGGCCGCCTCGTTGAAACGGTCGTTCACTCGGGTTTTCGCGCGTGTCTTCGGTCTGCGCCGTCATGGGTGCCCTCAGTCATGTCTACGCCGGGATTTGGCCCGGCTATTTCGACGGTGATCGCCTGATCACTGACCGTAGGGTCGCTCCGGCGTCGGCCACCATGGCACTTTCAGCGGCGCCGCCTGCGAAGTGCCAACGAGTTCCCGGGAGTTACGCCCTACAGAGGCAGCCGGACGGCATCAGCGAGCCCGCGCATATCCGGGGTCAGCGTGCGCCGCCGCCGGACGATCCGTCCCAGGATGTCCCGGGCGTACCGCTGCTGCGGCAGCCACTGAGGGGACGCGGCCCGGATCTGTTGCAGCACGTCCACGGCCTCCCCGTATCGGCGAAGCCGTGCGTGGGCGTCGGCGACATCGAGAAGGTGCCTGTTGCGGTTGTTCGACGTGGGCCGCAGCTCAGTGAGCGGGACCTGCTCGGAGACCGCCAGCACGCGGTCCGGGCGCCCCGTCACCGCCTCGTGCTCGGCGCATTTCAGCACCACGGTGGTGGGGCCGAAGGTGCGCAGCCAGTCGCCTCCCGGCGAGTGCTCACGGCCAAGGGCCGCAGCCGCAGCGCTCGCCATACGGAGGGCGTCCGCCGCCTGCTCCTGACGAGCATCACGCACCGACGCCGCCGCGACCCGCAGCATCATCCAGCCCCAGGTGGCCAGTTCGTCCGCCGTCGCGCGGGACAGCCGCGGCTCGGTCTCGTCCGCCCATCGCTCGGCCAGCTCGCGTGCTTCGGCCACACGACCGGTCCGCAGGAGGAGCCAGTACTGGATGACGGCTGTCGCCGCGCCGTCCAGCGGGTCGGTCGCCTGCGCGAGTGCCCGGTCCAGAGCATGCGTCGCTGCCTCGAACTGACGGTTCTGCGTCAGCAGCCACCCCGTCAGCTGAAGCAACCGGCCCCGGACCGCGCGGGCAGGCGGGTCCTCGTCGTCCAGTGCGTCGGCATCGCGCAGCAGCTGAGGGAGCACCACTGCCAGCTCCGCGAACCGGTCGCCCGCGAACAGCGGCTCGGTGGCGCGCAAGGCTTCACCCAGCCCCCGCGCGGTGGGCTCGGTGTCCGACAGTTCGGACGGCTGTCGGGGAACGGTGAGCGCCGCGCGTACCTGTTCCCAGGGCTCGACGGGCACCGCGTCGTCCATACCCTCGCCATGTCGCAACAGCGCGCTGGTGGGCATGCGCAATGCGACGGCCAACGCCCGTGCCGTCTCCAACCGCGTGTCATGGAGCTCCCGTTGCTCCAGCTTGCGGATGAGGGATACGGACACCCCCGATGCGGAAGCCAGCCCCCGTTGCGTCAGCCCGGCGCGCTTCCTCGCCTCGCGGAGCCGAGTGCCGATGTGCATGTCGCTGCTCTCCGGCATACGTGCTCTCCGTTCTGACCTTCGACACTCAAAACGGTACGCCCGCAATCCGGCAGCCGCAGCGGCCTCCTTTTCAGGGCTCGGCCGCGTTGATGGCCGGCTCTGGCTCCCGCACCATTGCAAACGGACCGGGCGGTATGCGTCATGACGGGACTGCGCATCCGGCGTCACGGGCTGCCGGCGGGTCGCGATGAGGAGCGGGTGACGCTGTTGGTCGAACGTGACCACGTCCGTGTGCGGGCTCGGTACGAAGAACCGCGCCGAGGGGGCGGCGCCTTGGAGCCGGCCCTCGGAATGACGTTTGTCATTCGTACCCATGACGGCCCGCACTCCCTCCGTGCCCCGGGCGGCGGAAGAGTGGAGGCATGGATGCGATCGAGGTTGAAGGGCTGAAGCGCCGGTACGCGGCGGAGTCGGGAGCGGGCGGGGAGGGGTTCGAGGCCGTGCGGGGGATCTCGTTCTCCGTGCGGGAGGGGGAGATCTTCGCGCTGCTCGGCACCAATGGGGCGGGGAAGACGTCCACGGTGGAGGTGCTGGAGGGGCTGGCGCGGCCCAGTGGGGGGACGGTACGGGTGCTGGGGTTCGATCCGTACGGGGAGCGGGCCTTTGTGCGAGCGCGTACCGGGGTGATGCTTCAGGAGGGCGGCTTTCCGTCCGAGTTGACCGTCGGCGAGACGGCGACGATGTGGGCGGGGGTCACCAGTGAGGCGCGACCGCCAGGTGAGGCGCTGGAGTTGGTCGGGCTGGGTGGCAGGGGCGGCGTACGGGTCAAGCAGCTGTCCGGGGGCGAGAAGCGGCGGCTGGATCTGGCGCTGGCGCTGATCGGGCGGCCCGAGGTGCTGTTCCTGGACGAGCCGACGACGGGCATGGACCCCGAAGGGCGCCGGGACACCGCCGAGTTGGTGCGAGCGCTGCGGGCCGAGGGCACGACGGTGCTGCTGACCACCCACTATCTGGAGGAGGCCGAGCAGCTGGCCGACCGGCTGGCGATCATGCAGGCCGGGCGGATCGTGGCGTCGGGCACCCCCGAGCAGGTGGTCGCCGAACGGCCCTCGCGGATCACCTTCCGGCTGCCGGCCGGGGTCAGGGCCGAGCGGCTGCCGCTGTCCGTACCCGCCGCTGTGGACGGCCGCGCGGTGACGGTGCGGACGTACGAGCTCCAGCAGGCGCTGACCGAACTGCTGCTGTGGGCACGGGAGTCCGGAATCACGCTGGAGGGTCTGCAGGCGAAGTCGGCCTCCCTGGAGGAGGCGTTCTTGGAGATCGCCCAGGCCGGTAACCGGCTGGGGCGGGACGATCAGCAACTCATGACGGGGGTTGGGGCATGAGCAGTACGACGACGATGGCTGAAGTGGCGGCGGAAGGCCGCATGGGCAGGGCGAGCAGGCTGTCGGCGCGGCGGGTGCGGGCGCTGGCCCGCGCCGAGCTGACGCTGCTGATCCGCAACAGGTCGGCGCTGTTCGTCGTGCTGCTGCTGCCGACCGTGATGACGTTCTCGCTGAAGTCCGCCGCCGGCCAGGCGGATCTGTCCGGCACCGGACTCTCGGTGGGCACCGCCGTGCTGCCGGGCTCGGTGGGGATGGTGCTGCTGTTCGCCGTCTACAGCAATCTCGTCGGCGTCTATGTGGGCCGCCGCGAGGAGCTGGTGCTCAAGCGGCTGCGTACGGGGGAGGCGGACGACCTGGAGATACTGGGCGCCGCCGCGCTGCCGTCGGTCACCATCGGCGTCGTCCAATCGGCGCTGCTGCTGGCGGGCGGGGCGCTGCTGCTGGACGCGGGGGCGCCGGCGCGCCCTGACCTGGTGGTGGCGGGGCTGGTGCTCGGGCTGCTGCTGACGGCGATGCTGGCCGCCGCCTCGGCCGCGTACACGCGGACCGCCGAGCTGGCGCAGCTCACGCCGATGCCGCTGATGCTGGCGACGTTCGCCGGGTCCGGGGTCTTCGTCCCGCTGGAGGTCTACCCCGACCGGCTCGCCGAGATCTGCCGCTGGCTCCCGATGACGCCGGTGATGGACCTGCTGCGGAGCGGCTGGACGGAACAGCTAAGCGGGCCCGGGACGCTGCGGGCGCTGGCGGTCGTGGCGGGCTGGGCGGTGCTGGCAGCCCTTGTGGTGCGGCGCCGGTTCCGGTGGGAGCCCCGCCGCTGACCGGCCGCGGGGCCGGTGGCCTGGCGGCTGCCGCATACGGTGTGCCGTGACCGAGACGAGGAGGGATCGCCGATGATCCGCTGGGGGCGGCAGAAACGGCGGAGCTGGCGGCAGCGCAGCAAGCTGGAGCAGGTCGAGGTGTCCACCCGCTGGATGCTGCTGCTCACACCGTGGATCTACTTCGTCAGCGGCATGCCGCAGTTCCTCATCCAGGTGACGTCCGCGCCGCGGCCGAAGGCGCTGGCCGGGGCCGTGGTGGTGCTGGGGTTCGTCCAGTGCGTGGTCGCGGTGCGCGGGCTGCGGCAGGGGGTCGACCACTATCTGGGGAAGGCCGAGGCCCGGCGGGGCCCGCTGGCCATCGTCGCGGGGGTCTTCGCCCTCAGTACGACGCTGGTCACGGTGCTGATCGCGCACGGGTGGGCGGGCGATACGGTCGGGCCCGCGATGGCGCTGTTCGCCGGCGTTCCTGGGCTGACGGGGGTGTACGGGCTCACCGTGCCGTGGCGCCGCTCCGCAGCGGTGACGGCGGCCGGCTCCGCGCTCGTGGCCGGTGTGTTCGCCGCGGCGGGCATGGCGTGGCCCAGCCTGCTGGGCACCCTGTTCGTGCTCGGGATCGGCGGGGTGACCGGGATCTTCACCCCGCGCTGCTCGGCCTGGTACATCGCCGTGATGCAAGAGCTCGACGAGGCGAAGGAGGCGCAGTCGCGGCTCGCGGTCGCGGAGGAGCGGCTGCGCTTCAGCCGGGACCTGCACGATGTGATGGGCCGCAATCTGTCCGTCATCGCGCTCAAGAGCGAGCTGGCGACCCAGCTGGCCCGGCGGGGCGCCGAGACGGCCGTCGAGCAGATGCGGGAGGTCCAGGAGCTGGCCCGCCAGTCGCAGACCGAGGTGCGTGCCGTGGTACGCGGCTACCGCGAGGCCGGACTGGAGACCGAACTCGCCGGGGCGCGCTCGGTGCTGCGGGCCGCGGGGGTGGACTGCCGTATCGAGTCCGCGGGGCCCGAGATGGCGCGGGAGGTGCAGTCGGCGCTGGGCTGGGTCGTGCGCGAGGGCGCCACCAATGTGCTGCGGCACGCAGAGGCGAGCCGCTGCACGGTGCGGCTCGGCGCCGGTGCGAGGGGCAGCGCCGTGCTGGTGATGGAGAACGACGGGCTGCGGCCTGAGGCTTCCCAGGGCGGGTCAGGCCTCACCGGGCTGCGCGAGCGCCTGGCAGCTCTCGACGGCACGCTGACCGCGGAACGCGACGAGTCCGCACAGCTCTACCGGCTGCGCGCCGAGATTCCGCTGGACGGCCGCCGCCCCTCCGCGGCGTCGGCTGAGCGTGAGGCCGAGCGTGCCGTCGGCGGGGTGGCGGGTGCGGGTGCGAGTGCTGTTGCGGGAGAGGGAGAGGGACGTGAGTGAGGAGGCGAGGGCGACGGAGCGCATCCGGGTGCTGCTGGCCGACGACGAGCATCTGATCCGGGGTGCGCTGGCCGCGCTGCTGGCGCTGGAGGAGGATCTGGCCATCGTCGCCGAGGCGGCCTCGGGCCCCGAGGCCATGGCCATGGCCCGGGCGCACCGCCCTGACGTGGCCGTACTGGACCTCCAGATGCCGGGCGCGGACGGGGTACGGGTCGCGGCCACGCTGCGCGAGTCGGTGCCGGAGTGCCGGACGATGATCGTCACCAGCCACGGCAGGCCGGGCCACCTCAAGCGGGCGCTGGCGGCGGGCGTGCGGGGCTTCGTACCGAAGACGGCCTCCGCGCAGCAGCTCGCGGAGATCATCCGTACCGTCCACGAGGGCAGCCGCTATGTGGACCCCGAGCTGGCCGCCGACGCCATCAGCGCGGGTGACTCGCCGCTGTCGGCCCGCGAAGCCGAGCTGCTGGAGCTGGCCGCTGACGGGGCACCGGTCGCGGAGATCGCCAAACGGGCTTCGCTGACCCAGGGCACCGTCCGCAACTACCTCTCGGCCGCCGCCGCCAAGCTGGGCGCCGAGAACCGGCACACGGCGGTGCGGAGGGCCCGCGAGCGGGGCTGGATCTGAGCCGGTCCCGGGCCCGGGGAGGTCCGGCTATACTGGGCCCCGCACCACGGCGGCCCACCAGGGCCGAGGGTGGCGCATGCGGACGTAGCTCAGTTGGTAGAGCGCAACCTTGCCAAGGTTGAGGTCGCGAGTTCGAGCCTCGTCGTCCGCTCGGTTCACGAGTGAAGGGCCCCGGTCTGCGGACCGGGGCCCTTCGGCGTGTGCGGGCCTCGCCAGTGTCGGCTTCCGTCAGCTCCAGGGGACACCGGTGAGGCGTTCGTACGCCTCGATGTAGCGGGCCCGGGTGGCCTCGACGACCTCGGCGGGCAGCGCGGGCGGCGGCTGCTCGGAGGTGCGGTCCCAGCCGGAGGCCGCGGAGGTCAGCCAGTCGCGTACGTACTGCTTGTCGAACGAGGGCTGGGAGCGGCCCGGCTGCCACTGTTCGGCGGGCCAGAAGCGGGACGAGTCGGGGGTGAGCACCTCGTCGGCGAGGGTGAGCACCGGCTCATCGCCCGTCTCGTCCCAGCCGAACTCGAACTTGGTGTCGGCCAGGATGATGCCCCGCTCACGGGCGATCTCGCGGCCCCGGTCGTACGCGGCGAGGGTGGCCTGGCGCAGTTCGGCGGCGGTCTCCGGGCCGACCTCGCGGGCCACCTCCTCGTAGGCGACGTTCTCGTCGTGCTCGCCCACGGCCGCCTTGGTGGCCGGGGTGAAGATCGAGCCGGGCAGCTCGGAGCCGTTCTCCAGACCGTCAGGGAGGGCGAGCCCGCACACCGTGCGGGACTCCTCGTACTCGGCCAGCCCCGACCCGGCGAGGTAGCCGCGGGCCACGCACTCGACGGGCACCATGCGCAGGGAGCGGCAGATCATGGTGCGGCCCTCCCAGTCGGCCGGTGCGCCCGCCGGCACCTCGGTGCTGAGCACGTGGTTGGGCAGCATGTCCGTCAGCTGCTCGAACCACCAGAGGGAGAGGCGGGTGAGGATGCGCCCCTTGTCCGGGATCTCGGTCGGCAGCACCCAGTCGTACGCGGACAGCCGGTCGCTGGCGACCATCACCAGGTTGCCGTCCTGGTTCCGGTAGAGGTCGCGCACCTTGCCCGTGTGCAGGTGCACCAGGCCGGGGACCTGGGCGGGCCCGGGCTTTTCGACGAATCCCGTCACGTTCTTTCCTCTCTGGGGGCAGCCGACGCATTCGGCGGGTGCCCCAATCCTCCCTCGTCCCCACCTCGCCGCCGGACCTTGCCCCGCATGGGCGGCATGCGCCTCGCAGGATTCGCCGGACGCGCGTCAGCCCCTCTTGCACGCGTCAGTCCCTCTTGCAAATGCGGTCCAGCAGATTACTCGTGGCCCGCTGCACGCGAGTGTCGACGTACCCGGGACGGTCCAGCGCCGGGGACCAGGCGAAGGTCCCGGAGGAGAAGACCAGCGCACCGGAGGGGGCACGGTAGAGCGAGGTCTCCTGATGCCGCTTGGCCCCACCGCGATCGTGGTAGGGCGAGTGCGCCAGCAAGATGCGGGAGGTGTGCTCCGGAAGCACCGTGCGCGGGTAGTAACGATCCGCCTCACCCGCGACGAGTCCGGGCAACTCGTCGCCCTCGCAGGCGCCGGTGGACTCCCACAGCCAGTGGTCCGCATTGCGGACGATCAGCGGGTAGGGCTCGGCGACCTGGCCGGCGTACTGGATACCCAGCAGCGCCTGCTCGGGCCGGCCCTGCTCCCGCCACAGTGCGGGGCGCCCGGGCCCCCGCCGTTTTCGGCAGGTCAGCAGCCGGTCCGGGGCGCCCGAGGGCAGCGCGTCGAGTTCGACCTGCCAGTACATGGTGTTGGCCGAGAGGAACACCAGCGCTGTGCCGCTGTCCCGGGCCCGCTCGGCAGCCCGGCGCATGGGCACGGACCAGTACTCGTCGTGGCCGGGGAAGACCAGCCCCCGGTAGCGGGTGGGGTCGATGTTCCCGGCGTGCAGATCGCGGGTGTCGGCGTAGGCCAGGTCGTAGCCGTACCGCTCGGCCCAGCGGATGAAGTCGTAGGCGTGGCCCACATGCAGGGGCAGCCCCGAGCCCGCGTACGGGCGGTCGAAGGAGACGGTCATCGCCGCCTCGCTCTCCCCGAGCAGCCGCCCCTGGTCGTCCCAGGCGTGGTAGAGGCTGGCGCCGGTGCGGCCGTCCTCGGGGAAGAGGTTGTACGCCTGCCACGTCACATCGGGGAGGACGAGCAGCAGGTCGGCGGGGTCGCGGTCGCGAACGGTGAACGGGATGTGCGAGCGGTGGCCGTCGGCGGTGGTCAGCACCGCGACATAGGCGCCGGTGGACCAGTAGTCGGGGATCTGGAGCCGCCAGGAGAGCCACCAGTGGTGGCAGGAGACGGTGCGGTCCGCGGTGAGCGGCGCCGGCTGCATGATGCCGGACAGCCGCGGACTCGTAGTGATCTTCGTAGCGCCCGCCCCGCCGTAGTGGCCGATGCGGTAGACGTCCACGCTGAAGGGCTGCGGCGGATTGACGGTGATCCGGAAGTCGATGGACTCGCCGGGCGGGGTGCCGCCGGCCACGGAAGCGAAGCCCTTGATCTGGCAGCGCACATCGTCGGCGGTGGGCGGGGCGCTGCTGGACAGCCCGCGGGTGCGCGGCTTGGGCACGGTCTGATCGCAGCGCGCCAGCGCCCGCACCAGCTCCGGGGTACGGGAGGTCTGGCCGGGTGCCTGGTCGACGCAGTCGACGTACCAGGGGACGAGGCGGCCGTTCTCGAAGTAGTTCTCACTCACCCGCAGCCAGGGCAACGGGCCCTGGCCGAACGGATCGGTCACGGCGTGGGCCAGCGCCCCCGACTCCCACCGCCGCATCGGCTCGGCCGCCGCCTCGCTCCCGAGAGCCGCCTTCCTGCCGAGAGCTGCCTCCCTCCCAAGAGCCGCCTCGTTTCCGAGAGCCGCCTCGTTCCGGCGAGTTGCCTCGTTTCCGCGAGTTGCCTCGCTCCCGGGATGCAGGGACTGCTGCTCTGCCTGCGCACGCCGCTCGGCTTCACGTACGGGCTGCCCGGTCCGCTCGGTTCCCATCGCTGCTCCCTCCCCGGCACCCTCGCTCCGCTCCACCGTGCTGCCGCTGTGCCGCGGGTGTGACGGCAGACAGCACATCACATTACGCAAGGGTGTGGTCACCCTTCGTCGCTAAATGGCTGGAGATGATCTTCAGACGAGCCGAACGGGCTTCTCCGGTCGGACACCGACAGCGGCCAGCCAGTCCCGCAGCCCCGCCGTCTCACCGTCCTCGACGAGTGCGAGCACCAGTGCGGACAGCTCGCTGGTGCGCCGGCCCTCGACGTACAGCGCCGGGCCGTCCAGCCAGTCCAGCCCCGGTGTCGCACCCGCCGTGTCCACGGCGGCGCAGCAGACGGCTGCGGTGATGTGGTCGGCCAGCAGCTCCTTGCCACCGCGCGGCGGCTGGAGCGGCAGCCCCATGGGGGCCAGGGGCGCGAGGTGCGTGCTCCCCGCACCCGGCAGGGGCCCCGCGCCGGGGCTCGCACCGATGACCCCGGGGGCGCTCGCCGTCTGGACGCGCGCCACCTCCGCGCTGATACGCGCGGCCAGCGCGTCGATCCCGCCCGGCGATGCGAACCGGTCGAGCACACGGGCCAGCGTCGGCCCCGCCAACGTGTGCCCGGCAGCGCCCGCAGGCAGCGCCGCGCCGCCGGGTGCCGAGGACGGATCGTCGCCGTTGCGGGAACTGTCGCGCTCCGGTCTCAGGGAGCCGTGTCCCTCCGGTGACCTCAGGGAGCTGCGCCCCTCCGGTCTCAGCGCGCTGTCGCGCTCCGGCCTCAGAGGTCTCTCGCCTCCCGATACCGGGCGTCTGTCGCCCCCCGGCGTCGGGCGTCTGTCGCCTTCGGGCACCGGGGGACCGGCGGCACCCACAGCCCCGACTGCGGAACTCCGCGCCGAGTGCCCGACTGCCAGCGGGGAGGCCGCGTCTTCGGCGGCGCGAGGGGTGCCGGCCGAGGCCGGTGAGGGTGCGCCCGTGGCGTCCAGCGCGGCGAAGAGGCGCGCCGCCTCCGAGCGCCAGATGCGGTCGACGACCTCCTCCGGATACGCGGACCACTCGACCGGCGTCCACTCCGGCGCCGTCTGCCGCAGTCCGGCCGCGGGCACCGGTGGGCAGGGCCCCAGAAAGAGGCGGGCGGCGAGCAGCGAGACCGCGCCGTCCACGGTGCCCGGCTCTTTCAGCAGGTCGCAGGCGGGGCGTTCGCCGAGCCGCGAGGTGAAGCCCTCCGCGAGCCGGTCGCGGCGGGAGAGCTCGGTCAGCGCCGAGACCACTCCGGCGTCCAGCCGGGTGGGCCACAGGCCGAGCCGCCAGGCGGGCAGTGCCACCCGGGTCAGCAGCCGGTCCCACCCGGCATAGGCGAGACCGACCTGTTCCTGCGCCGCGACCCGCAACCCGTGGCCGACGGCCTGGGCGCGGTCGGCGGCGGCAGCGGCGACGCCCTGCTCCATCGCGGCGGCGTACGGGCCGGCGGCGCGGAGCATCAGCCGGGCGAGCGGCCCCACCAGCCGGTGCACCGCCCGGCGCAGCAGTGCCGCGCCCCCGCGCAGGGCGCGCCCGAGCGGTCCTGGCCCGCCCAGTGCGGCGGCGAGCGGTCCCGGTGGTCCCGGCCCCCAGACCGAGGCGTGGCCGGGGCCGCGGGCCGGGTCGGAAGGCCGCTCGGCACCGGCGACTGCCGCGTCCAGCCCGCGGACGAAGCGCCGCGCTGCCGCTATGTCGGGGTGGGCCGAGGGCCCGGTGCCCGCCACCACGGGGGCGAGCAGCGCGCGCAGTTCGGCGACGCGCATCCACCACAGGAACGGCGAGCCGATGACCAGGACGGGGGCCGCGCCGCGCGCCGAGCCCTCGCCGGTGTCCGCGCGGAAGTGCGTGCGGTCCTCCAGCCAGCTGTCGCAGTCCGGTGTCAGCGCGATGGCCGAGGGGGCGGGGACCTCCAGCCGGTCGGCGAGGTCACGGACCAGGGCGTGCAGATCGGGCGCCGCGCCCTCCTCGACGGGCACCGTCGGCGAGACGGCCGGGCGGCCCCCGGCGATGACGAGCCCGGCGACCACGGCGCAGGCCAGGGCGGCGACGGCCAGCCCGGTGACCGCCCAGCGGGCGGCGTCCCATCCAGGCCCCGGGCCGAACTGTCCCGTCGTACGCCCCACCCACAGGATCACGGCGGCGGCTGCCGGGAGCAGCGCCAGCGCGAGCGCCGTACTGCGCACCCGGAGCACGGCGAGGGCGTGGGCGCGCGGGGAGCGCGCGACCGTGCGCCGGCCGGGGAGGGGTCCACCGGAACCGCTCACATCTCACCCCCGCACCTTTCAGGCCGCAGCCGGGCTCTCCGGCTTCCACCCACTGTGTCACCGCGCTCCGACACCGCAATGCGCGCTGCGCCAGTCGGAGGGACGGTTCGAGACCGCTCGGCGCCACGTCGGCGGGCCGCGCGCGAACAGTCCGTACTCCGGTCCGCACACCGCCCGCGTGACGGCCGGACGGCGGCCTCACGGCGCTTGTTCGGCACCATAGTTGGGGCCCTGGCAGGCGTCAGCCGTAAGCGGGCGTCGTCACTCGATGGAATGGCTTTGGGGAGAGCTCTTGCCCGGGCGGGACCAGGGGTATATGGGTCAGCTCCCTTGACAAGCGGCCAGGTCAGCCCTCGACGGCACCGGCCGCGGCGCGCTCCGCGATGTCCTTGCGGTGGTGCGAGCCCGCCAGCCGGACGCGGCCGACGGCCGCGTAGGCACGGTCCCGGGCCTCGGTGAGGTCCGCGCCGGTCGCGGTGACCGACAGGACCCGGCCGCCCGCGCTGCGCACCGTGCCGTCCTCGTCGGCCTTGGTGCCCGCGTGCAGTACGTACGCCCGCGGCCCGTCCTCCCGCTCGATCGCGTCCAGCCCCTCGATGACATCACCCGTACGAGGCGCAGCGGGGTAGCCGTGTGCCGCGACCACGACCGTGACCGCCGCGCCGTCGCTCCAGCGCAGCGCCGGGAAGTCGGCGAGCGCCCCGGTGGCCGCCGCGTACAGCAGCCCGCCCAGCGGCGTACGGAGCCGGGCCAGCACGGCCTGCGTCTCCGGGTCGCCGAACCGGGCGTTGAACTCGATGACCCGCACCCCGCGCGAGGTGAGGGCGAGCCCCGCGTACAGCAGCCCGGAGAAGGGGGTGCCGCGGCGGCGCAGTTCGGCGACGGTGGGCTCCAAAACCGTGGTGGTGATCTCGTCCACCAGCTTCGGGTCCGCCCACGGCAGCGGCGAATAGGCGCCCATGCCGCCGGTGTTGGGGCCCTCGTCGGCGTCGTAGGCGCGCTTGAAGTCCTGCGCGGGCTGGAGGGGTACGACGGTCTCGCCGTCGGTCACCGCGAAGAGGGACACCTCGGGGCCGTCCAGGAACTCCTCGATGACGACGGCGCCGCCGCAGGCGCGGGCGTGGGCGCGTGCCTGCTCGATGTCGTCGGTCACCACGACGCCCTTACCGGCGGCGAGCCCGTCGTCCTTGACGACGTAGGGCGGGCCGAACGCGTCCAGCGCGGTGTCGGCCTCCTCTGGCGTGGTGCACACATAGCTGCGTGCCGTGGGGACGCCGGCGCCCGCCATGATCTCCTTGGCGAACGCCTTGGATCCCTCCAGCATGGCGGCCTCGGCGGACGGGCCGAAGACGGGGATGCCGCGGGCGCGTACCGCGTCGGCGACGCCCGCGACCAGCGGGGCCTCGGGGCCGATGACGACGAGGTCGGCGCTGACCTCCTCGGATGCCGCGAGCGCGGCGACCGCCTCGCCGTCGAGCGCGTCCACGGCGTGCGGCGTGGCCACCTCGGCGGTCCCGGCGTTGCCGGGCGCGCAGTGCACGGCACCGACCTCGGGGTCGAGGGAGAGCGAGCGACAGATTGCGTGTTCGCGGGCACCGCCGCCAATGACCAGAATCCTCACGCCGCCAACCCTAACGGCCCGCGCGGGCTCACCCGTGCGGCCCTTACGAGTGACACAGTGGCGTCCTATACCCGACCGTGCGCCACTTCTGGGGGGAAATCGGCGCGGATCGTCGGCGTGGTCCCACTTTTGGCGGTAGGAATTGAGGCCGCCGGGAACGCGGGGGCAGGACGGGCAGGACGAAGGAGCATGCGTGAAGCGGGTCAAGCAGCCGGATCTGCTGGGGCGGGGGTTCCCGTCCGGGGACTGGAACGAGCCCGCCGAGCGCCTCGAGGAGCTGTACCAGTGGGTGGAGCAGGAGGCGATGCGCCTCGTCGAGTGGTATCTCGCGGACCGGGTACGCAAGCGCCGGTGGGCGCGGTGGCTGCGGGCCGGCGTCGTGGCGGGGGCCGCGGTGGGTGCGCTGGTGCCGCTGGCCGATCTGGCGGGCGTCGCGTTAGCGCACGGGCACTCCGGCTACGTCGGTTACGTCGCGCTGCTGTTCGCCGCGGTGTGCGCGCTGTCGGACCGCTGGCTCGGGCTGACGTCCGGGTGGATGCGGGACATCGCCGCCGCGCTGGCCGTGCACCGGCGGCTGGAGATGCTGCGGTACGAGTGGGCCGCCGAGAACGTCCGTGAGGTGCTGGGCCCCGCCGAGGGCACGGCCGGGGAGGCGGCGGAGCGGGCGCTGGCCGTGCTCCGCCGCTTCTCGGAGGACGTGAACGAGACCGTACGGGCCGAGACGGTGGACTGGATGGTCGCCTTCCGTACTGCGGGCTCCCCCCTCACGCTGGCCTCGCCGAGTGCGGGGCCCGGCGGCCGGGGCACCTCGATGCGCAGGCTGCCCCCGCCGAACGGGGCCGGGGGCTGGGCCACCATGCCGAGGCAGCGGCCACCGGGCGGCTGACGGGAGACGTCTCAGAGGCCCCCTCAGGAGAGGCCCCTCAGAAGCCCCCGCAGCCGGACACGAGCGTCAGCCGAACACGATCATCGACCCCTGCGCCAGACTGCGCGTCGCCGCAGCATGCAGGCTCAGCCACACATGCCGCTCCCTGCCGAACGGCGTGCCGTCCTCGTAGCCGATGGCCGCGGAGGCCGCGGGCTCGTCCAGATCGGTGGGGCGCAGCGGCGCAGCCGGCGCGGGCGGCGGGTTGTCCGGGTCGATCCCCAGGTGCGGCCCCACCGTCCGCAGCTCGCGCAGCAGTCCGTGGCTGGAGCCCAGCGGGCCGCCGCCCTCCAGCAGTTCGTCGGCGGACAGCGGCGCGGTGAAGTCCACCGGGATGTAGGCGCCCGCGTGGTCGTAGTGCCACACCAGGTGCGACTGCTGGGCCGGCTGCTCGAACATCTCCAGGAGTTGCTCGTAGTCGCTGCCCAACTCCCCCACAGGCGTGACCTCCAGACCGGCGGCCAGCAGCAGATAGGCGCGGCGCAGATAGTGCAGGGCCTCGTAGTCGAAACCGGCGACCGGGGCGACGTCGCCCGACAGGCCCGGCATATAGCCGAAGACGGGAACCGTGGGCAGGCCGGCTTCGGTCAGCGCTCTGTCGTAGGTGGCGATCTCTTCCGAGAAGGGGTTGTCGGGGCTGTGGCAGAGCACGTCGACGAGGGGGACGAGCCAGAGGTCACAGGCCAAGGGGCGCTCCAATACCGTCAGGAACCTGCCTGTTCCCCAGCGTAGTGCGAGCAGCGCCCGGTGAGGACGTGCAGTACGGAGGAGGCGTGCGTCCACAGCAGCGCGCCGCCCACCCCGGGCAGCAGGTGCCGTACGGCACCCGGCACCCGCGCCGTCAGCCCCTCGCCCTGGTCCGGCGAGTGGCCGAAGTCCTGGTCGCCGTACCAGAAGTCGACCGGCACCCCGATCGCCGCCAGATCGATGTCCCAGCGGCCCATGGCGAGCACGGTGTCGCGGGCGTAGCCGTCCGGGCCCTGAGCGAACGCCTCGTCCAGGGCACGGCGGTAGGCGGCCGCGAAGTCGGCGCGCTCGTAGACCGCCCGGTCACAGGGCGGGCTGCCGGAGAGCACCATGTCCCACATCGCCTGCGGGGTGAAGCGTGCGAACTCCGCGTGTGCCGCCTCGGGTTGACGGGTGGCCAGCGCGGTGAGGCGGTACAGGTCGGCGGGGAGTACGCCGGTGAAGGGCGGCTCGGCGAAGCGGGGGTCGGCGATCTCGTCGGCGCCGGAGACCACGGCCAGCGCGCCGACCACCCCGTGCGCGGCACAGGCGAGTGCGAAGGGCGCCCCCTGGGAGTTGCCCACCATCGCGGGGCGGTCCAGTCCGCGCGCCTGGGCGAACGCGGCGACGTCGGCCGCGAAGTCGTCGAACGTACGGCCGGGCGCGGGCGTCGAGGCGCCCAGCCCCGGGCGGTCCAGCGCGATCAGCCGTACGCCCAGCTCGTCCACGACGCCCGCGCCGAAGCCGAGCGAGCGGGACGTTGCGGCGCCGGGCGAGAAGAGGACGGGTATGCCGTTCTCGGGCCCCCACTCCGCCCACGCCAGTTCACGGCCGTCGGGCAGCGGCGTACTGCCGGTGCGCGCTGCGGGAGCGACCAGGCCGGCGGAGCCGTCGGGAACTACTGTCATGTGTGCTGTCATGCGTGCGGCTCCTCGGCGCCGACCTGGGCCAGCGCATGCTGATGGTAGGTGGCCATGACCTCGCGGGCCGCGCGTGCGTCGCCCGCCTCGACGGCGTCCAGCAGCGCGTTGTGCCCGGACCACAGGCGGCCGCGCAGCGAGGAGTACCGGCGCAGGACGGGGACGGCGAAGACCCAGCACTGGACGCGGAGCCGGTCGAGGAAGTCGCAGACGTACGGATTGCCCAGCAGCCCGCTCAACTCCCGCCAGAACCGCAGGTCGTAGGCGATCAGCACATCGAGATCTCCGGCGCGCGCCGCGCGTTCGGCGGCGTCGGCCCGGCGGCGTACCGACGCCAGCACCTCGGGCCCCAGGCCACCGAGCGCACGGCGGGCCACCGACATACCGGCCGAGAGGGGCGAGGGCGCGGAGGAGGCCGGGGAACCGCCCGCGTGTTCCTGGTCGGTCTCGATGCCCTGGAAGACGCCGTCCACCACCAGCTGCCGGGCCTCGCACATGGCGCGGTAGTCCGCCAGGGTGAACTCGTGGACGCGGAAGCCGCGGTGCTGTTCCACGTCCAGCAGCCCCTGCGCGGCGAGATCGACCAGCGCCTCGCGGACCGGAGTCGCGGAGACGCCGTACTGCTCGGCGATCTCCTTGACCGTGAAGTCGCGCCCCGTGGCGAGCCGGCCGGCCAGGATCTCGTCGCGCAGCGCGGTGGCGATCTGCGAGCGCAGGGTGCTGCGTTTGATCACGCGCCCGATCCCCCACCCGAAGCCGCCCCGGTGACGGTGTGCGCGTCGGCCGCGGTCAGCGCCTCGTCCAGCACGGCGAGGCCCTCCTTGAGCTCCGCCTCGGTGATGTTGCACGGCGGTACGACATGGGTGCGGTTCATGTTGACGAATGGCCACAGGCCACCGCGCTTGGCGGCCGCGGCGAAGTCGGCCATGGGTCTGTTGTCGGCGCCGGTGGCGGCGTAGGGGACCAGCGGCTCGCGGGTCCGCTGGTCGCGCACCAGGTCCAGGGCCCAGAAGACGCCGGTGCCGCGCACCTCGCCGACCGAGGGGTGGCGGGCCGCCAGCTCGCGCAGCGCCGGGCCGATGACGGTCTCGCCCAGCCGCGCGGCGTGCTCGACGATGCCCTCCTCGGCCATGGTGCGGATCGTCGCGACGGCGGCGCCGCAGGCCAGCGGATGCCCCGAGTAGGTGAGCCCGCCGGGGTAGGGGCGCTGCTCGAAGGTCTCGGCGATCCGTGAGCAGATCGCGACCCCTCCGAGCGGTACGTAACCGGAGTTGACGCCCTTCGCGAACGTCATCAGATCGGGTACGACGTTGTAGAGGTCGGCCGCGAACCAGGTGCCGGTGCGGCCGAAGCCCGCCATCACCTCGTCCAGCACGAAGACGATGCCGTACCGGTCGCAGATCTCCCTGACGCCCGCCAGATAGCCGGGCGGCGGCATCATGATCCCGGCCGTGCCGGGGATGGTCTCCAGGATGACGGCGGCGACGGTCTGCGGGCCCTCGTACGCGATCGTCTGCTCGAGGTGCGCCAGCGCGCGCTCGCACTCCTGCTCCTCGGTCTCGGAGTAGAAGGGCGTGCGGTACAGGTGCGGCCCGTGGAAGTGGACGACGCCCGCGGTGCCGCTGTCGGACGCCCAGCGGCGCGGGTCGCCCGTGACGTTGATGGCCTGCTGGGTGCCGCCGTGGTAGGAGCGGTAGGCGGAGAGCACCTTGGCGCGTCCGGTGTGCAGCCGGGCCATCCGGATGGCGTGCTCGACGGCGTCGGCGCCGCCGTTGGTGAAGAAGATCTTGTCCAGGTCGCCCGGCGTCCGCTCGGCGATCAGCCGGGCCGCCTCGGAGCGCGCCTCGATCGCGAAGGCGGGCGCGAAGGTGCACATCTTCGCCGCCTGCTCCTGGATCGCGGCGACGACCTTGGGGTGCGCGTAGCCGATGTTGGTGAAGACCAGGCCGCTGGTGAAGTCGAGGTACCGGTTCCCCTCGTAGTCCCAGAAGTACGAGCCCTCGGCGCCGGCCACGGCAAGCGGGTCGATCTGCCCCTGCGCCGACCAGGAGTGGAAGACATGTGCCCGGTCGGCGTCGTACACGGCCCGGCCGGTCGCGGGGTCCGGCTGCGGCGTGGTGCGGAGGTGCGGTGTGGTGCGGGGCTGCGGTGTGGTGCCGCGCTGCGGTTCGGTGCCGGGCTGCGATGAGGGCTGGTGGTGCGTCGTCACGGTCGGTACCTCGGTTCGCTCGCGTGTCGCCCGTCCGGCCTGGGACGGATGCTTCCGGGCAGGGAGGCCCCCGGAAGGGTGACAGCCAGCGTAATGTCGCGCGCCCGCCTTCCGCGCAGGGAGGGCGGGACAGCGGGAGGGGACCGGCGGACCGGGACCGCGGGAACGGGACGCCCGCTCAGTGCGGGAGCTGCTCCACCAGCAGCAGGGCGCCCAGCACGACCATCACCGCGCCGGAGAGCCGGGTGATGACGCGGGCCGCGGTGGGGCGGGCGCGCAGGACGGTGCGGGCCAGCGAGCCCACGCCCAGGTAGACGGCGCCGGCGGTGCACATGTGCAGCAGTCCGAGCAGCCCGATCTGGAGGGCGAGCGGCCAGTGGCCGTGCTGGTCGGCGAACTGGGGCAGCAGCGCGACGTACAGCAGCAGCGCCTTGGGGTTCAGTCCGCTGACCCCGGCGCCTTTGAGCACCCGGGAGCGCGCGCCGGGCCCTTCCGCCCCGGCCTCGTCCACCTGCGGCGCCCCGGCGTCCTTCGCTCCGGCGAAGGTCGTCACCCCGAGCCACACCAGATAGCCGGCGCCCAGCGCCGTGAGCGCGGTCAGTACGCCGGGCGTCTGCGCGACCACGGCCGCCACTCCCGCCACGACGACGGCGGTGAGCCCCACGTACCCCAGCATCAGCCCGCCGACAGCAGGCACCACCGACCGGTCCCGCAGCCCTGCGGTGATCGTGTACGCCCAGTCGGCGCCCGGGACGAGTATGAGCAGAAAGGAGACGGTGAAAAACGCGGCTATGGAGCTGACAGCCATGGATGGTCCTTCCTCTCCGCGGGGTGCGAGGAGGAAGAATAGAAAGAAATGCCTCGAAGGTGTTCCCTGAAAAGGTCGTCTGACGTGCTGAGAGTGGAAGAATCTTCCCCATGGACGACTTGGACCGGCAGATCCTTGCGGAGCTCCAGAACGACGGCCGGCTGACCGTCACCGAACTGGCAGCGCGGGTGGGGCTCAGCCTCTCCCCGTGCCACCGCCGGCTGCGCGAACTGGAACGCAGCGGCGCCATCCGCGGCTACCGCGCCGTAGTCGACGCCGACGCGGTGGGCCTCACCTTCGACGCGCTCGTCTTCGTCACCATGCGCCAGGAGGACCGCACCACGGTCTCCGCGTTCGAGCAGGCACTGACCGAGCTTCCGCAGGTGATCCAGGCCCAGCGGCTCTTCGGCGATCCGGACTATCTGCTCCGCGTCGTCACCGCCGACCTGGCCGCCTTCCAGCGCCTGTACGACGAGAAACTCGCGACGCTGCCGGGCGTGCAGCGGCTGAGCTCGACGCTGGTGATGAAACATGTGGTCCATGAGCGCCCGCTGCCGGCGTGAGGGCGGGCCCGCAGCGCGGCGACCCCGGGTTCATTGACAGTTCGCTGTCGAAATGACAGCATCCTGTCATTCACCATCGAGCGCCCATGGAGGCCGCCATGACCGTCCATCTCGCCGTGTACGACACCGTCGCCGACTGGGAGTACGGTCACGCCGTCGCGCACCTCCCCGGTGGCGTCCGCACCGTCGGCCTCACCAGCAGCACAGTCACCACCAAGGGCGGGCTGCGCATCGAGCCGGACATGACGCTGGACGGGCTGCGCCCCGTCGACAGCCGGCTGCTGATCCTGCCCGGCGCCGACACCTGGATCAGCGGAGCCCTCGCCGACTTCGCCTACACGGCACGGGAGTTCCTGCACGCGGGCGTGCCCGTCGCCGCGATCTGCGGAGCCGTCTACGGGCTCGCCGACGAGGGGCTGCTCAACGAGCGGGCGCACACCAGCGCCGCGCGCGAATTCCTCCAGGCGGCAAACGGTTACCAGGGCAGTGCGCTCTACCGCGAAGCGGACGCCGTCACCGACCGCGATCTGATCACGGCGGGACCGACCGAACCCGTGGCCTTCGCCCGCGAGATCTTCACCCGGCTGGGCACCTACGAGCCCGACGCCGTGGACGCCTTCTACCGGCTCCACCAGCACTCCGACCCGGAGGCCTACGCGGTCTTCGCGGCGGCGCGGGCATGAGCGAGCATCCTGGCGAACGGGAGCTTCCCGGTGAACGGGAGCTTCCCGGTGAACGGGAGCTTCCCGGTGACCGCGGGCTTCCCGATGAACGGGAGTTGGTGAGCGAGACCGCGCTCGCCGTCTTCCGGCTCAACGGCCAGTTCCTCGGCGCCGCCGAACTGATCGCCCGCCCGGCCGGGCTGACCGCCGCCTGGTGGCAGGTCCTCGGAGCCGTACTCCGCGAACCGCTGCCCGTCGCCGGGATAGCCCGGGCCATGGGCATCACCCGGCAGAGCGTGCAGCGCATCGCCGACCTGCTGGTCGAACGGGGCCTCGCCGCCTACGAACCCAACCCGGCGCACCGCCGCGCCAAGCTCCTCACCCCCACCCCCGAGGGCCGCGCCGCCATCGAACGTATCGTCCCCGGCCATGCCGAGCTGGCCCGGAGGCTGTGCCAAGAGCTGGGCGGTGAGCGGGAGTTCGCCCGGGTGGCGGCGGCCCTGCGGCGGCTCTCGGAGGCGATGGAGGCCCTGTACCCGGAGAAATGACAGCGTGCCCGAGGGGAACTTCGCGGCACACGATCAAAGCGAAGCTTGTCAGAAGCTTGTCAGCAGCCCGACCGTGACCTTCCTGCCGGACAGTGAGATGGGAGACGACGACCGACAGGCCAAGCGACGTTGAGCGACGTCGAGCGACGAAATACGGGGGCGGGCAACGGATGACGGACCTGACGCCACAGGACCCGGTCGGAATCGGCGGCTATCGGCTGCTGAGGAGACTGGGCGCGGGCGGCATGGGACGGGTGTACCTGGGGCGCTCCTCGGGCGGCAGGACGGTGGCCGTCAAGCTGGTGAAGGAAGAGCTGGCGGCCGACCCCTCGTTCCGGACACGGTTCCGGATGGAGGTGGAGGCCGCGCGGCGGGTCGGCGAGAGGTGGACGGCACCGGTGCTGGACGCCGACACCGAGGCCGACACCCCATGGGTGGCCACCGGATACGTCGCCGGGCCCTCGCTGGAACAGGTGATCTCCGCCGGGCGGGCGGGCAGCGGTGCGCCCTCGGCGCGGCAGGGGCACGGGCCGCTGCCGCCCGGCTCGGTCCGCGTTCTGGCGTACGGACTCGCCTCCGCGCTGCTCGACATCCACGGCGCCGGGCTCGTCCACCGGGACCTGAAGCCGTCCAATGTGCTGCTGACCATCGACGGGCCGCGCGTCATCGACTTCGGTATCGCCCGCGCGCTGGACGAGGTGCCCGCCTCCACGCTGACCAGCACCGGCATGGTCGTCGGTTCGCCCGGCTACATGTCGCCCGAGCAGATCACCGGCGGCAGGCTCTCCCCGGCGAGCGATGTGTTCTCCCTCGGCGCCGTGCTCGGCTACGCCGCGACCGGACAGCCGCCCTTCGGCCTGACCGGTGGCGGCGGCGGGGTGCACGCGCTGATGTACAAGATTGCCTCCGAGGAGCCGGACCTGGGCGCCCTCGGCGCCGACCCGGCCGACGAAGAGGCCGTACGGCTGCGGGAGTTGATCGGCGACTGTCTCGCCAAGGACCCCGCGGCGCGGCCCGCGCCTGAGGAGGTCGTCGCGCGGGTGCAGCCGGTGTCCGTCGGCGCCTCGGCCCCGCCGTGGCTGCCCGCGGGGCTCTTGGCCGAACTGGGCCGCGAGGCGGTGCGGTTGCTGGACACGGACACGCCGCCGCGGGGGTCGGGGAAGCCCGAGGGGTCCGGCCCGGGGGAGGATCCGACCGCTGTCAGGGCTTCCGTTTCCGGTTCCGGTTCCACTTCTGGCCTTGGCCACGGCCCCGGCTCCGGTTCGGCGTTCGGGGCGGGGTCGGAGTCCGGGTCCGGGGGCGGGCCCGAGGCGCCCACCTCGGCGCTTCCGGCGTCCGGCGGGGGCCAGCACGCACCGCGGCGCCGTGTTCGGCGCAGCCGCCGTGCGCTGCTCGCCGCCGCGGCGGCCGTGGTCCTGGTGGGCGTCGGGGTCGCCGCAGCCGGCACCGGTATCGGGCCGCTCGGCGGCAACGGCGGGGGCGGCGGAGGCAAGGACGGGGACAAGGCGTCCTCCGACGTGCCCGCACCGTATCTCGGCACCTGGGTGGGTGCCGTCGAGCGGGACGGCAGGCCCACCGGCCAGTACCGCCGCTTCGACGTCACCAAGGGCAAGGAGGGCGAGATCGTCGCCACCAGCATCAGCCTGGGCACCGACTACGAGTGCAAGAGCGACGGCAAGCTGGCCTCGGCCCCCGGAGCCGGGGGCGACGGCGAGGGCATGCGGCTGGACACCAAGGTCGTCAAGAGCACGCCGGCCGGCAGGTGCGCGGCGATCGGCGTCCATACGCTGACGGCCAAGCCGGGCGACGTCCTCGAATGGCGGGCCGCGGGGCGTACGGCGACGCTGCGCAAGGTTGCCGACCCGCGGCGGATGCCGGACGGGCTGGTCGGCGAGTGGCGCCGCCCGCTCTCGGGCGGCGGCCACCAGACGTTGACCGTGCGCGGTGACGGCTCCGCCGATCAGGGGCTGACGATGGTGTCGGACGGCGCTGAGCACTGTGAGGCGCGGGTCGATGTCTTCTCCCCCGGCACCGGCACGGAGCCGGCGCGGCTGGCGCCGCCCGACGTGGACCGGTCCGCGTCGCGGGGCACCTGTGCGGCGGGGGACACCTCCACGTTGCGGGTGGACGGGGATGGTGTGCTGCTCCGCGAGTTCCCTGACGGGCGGGTGCTGCGGTACCAGGCTGCCGACTGAGGGGGTGCGCCTGACTGTTGTTCGCGGACTGCGGGTGAGTTTTGGTTGCGCGCGCAGTTCCCCGCGCCCCTTATTTGTTTCCCCGCAAGCTTGGGCAGTCTGCTCCCCCAAGCTCTTCGAGCAGGGGGCACCCCCAGGGCGCAGGGTGGGCAAGCGCAGCCCCCATGCCGGGCACCGACAAGCATGACCCGCACCCCTTCAGTACGCGGCGCCCTCACTTCGCGTCGAGGTCCCGGCGGCGGAAGCCGGCAACGCCGCAGGCGATCAGGGCAGCGGCCACCAGCGTCAGCAGGACCATCGGCGTCCAGCGCATGTCGGAGGCGGGGAGTTGGGGGACGTGGCCGAAGGGGGAGAGGTCGTTCAGCCAGCCGGGCAGGTCGAGGAGCTTGCCGAGGTAGCCGACGACGAAGCCGTAGGCGGGAACGGCCCAGGCCAGCGCGGTCGCCCGCGGTGCCCAGCCGAACAGCAGGACGGCGAAACCGCCGGTCACCCACAGCGCGGGCGCGTAGGCGAGCCCCGCGCCCAGCAGCTCGGCCACCAGGCCGCCGTCGCCCGCCGAGGCGGCTCCCGTCAGGCCGAGGGCGAGCGCGCCCAGCGCCAGGACGAGGGTGCCGCCGCCCAGTGCGGCGACCAGGTGCGAGCCGAGCCAGCGGGACCGGGACAGACCGGTGGCCAGCAGGGGTTCGACACGCCCCGCGGTCTCCTCGGAGCGGGGCCGCAGCGCGGCCATCACCACGAACAGCGCAGCGACGACGGCGACGACGAGCATCACCGTCGAGGCGAACGACTCGACCAGCGTGCCGCCCGCCTTGGCGAGGGCTTCGCGTACGTCGTCCAGGTCCTTGAGCATGTCGTCCACGTCGCCGAGGATCGACCCGTACATCGCGCCGAGCAGCAGCAGCCCGGCGCAGAAGCCGAGGAACAGCCCGCGGTGCAGCCGGACGGCGAAGCCGACCGGGTTGGTGAGCGCCTCCGTCGCGCTCGGCCTGCCCAGCCGGGGCGGCAGGATGCCGGCGCCCACATCGCGCCGGGTGCTGAGCGCGTATCCGGCGGCGGCCGCGACGAGGGCCAGCGCGAGCGCGGGCAGCAGCGGCCACCAGCGGTCGTCGACGAAGGGGTAGCTGCGCTGGATCCAGCCGATCGGTGAGACCCAGGAGACCGCCTCGGTGCCGACGTCGCCCGCGGCGCGCAGCCCGTAGGACGCACCGAGCACGGCCAGCGCCATCCCGGAGGCGGCCCTGGTGTGTGCGGACAGCTGTACGGTCACGGCCGCGACGCCCGCGAAGACGAGGCCGATCACGGTGTGCGCGGCGCCGTAGAGCAGTGCGCCGCCCGTGGTGGCGCCCTCCAGCCCCGCGCCGGGCAGCGCGGCGGCCAGCAGCAGCCCCAGCAGCACATTGGCGCTCGCCGCCACGGCGAGCGCCGAGGTGAGCGTGGCGTGCCGTCCGACGACGCCGGAGCGGACCAGCTCGGCGATGTTGCTCTCCTCGTCGGCGCGGGTGTGCCGCACGACGGTCAGCACGCTCATCAGCCCGGTGAGGATCGCGCCGTAGCCGAGCATCATCAGGCTGAGTGCGGAGGCCGGGGTGAGCTGCGAGAGATAGTGCTCGGGTCCCGTCATCGCCAGCATCGCGGGCCCGCTGAGGGTCTTGACCATGTCGGCGCGCTTCTGCGGGTCGTCCGGCGCCATCTGCGTCGCCTTGTTCACGCTCGCCAGTGTGAACAGCAAGGTGGCCAGCACCCAGGCGGGCAGCCGTACCCGGTCGCGGCGCAGCGCGAAGCGGAAGAGGGCGCCGGTGCCGGCGAGCGGGTGGCCCGCCGTCCCGCTCCGGTCGGGTACAGCGCCGGTGCGGGGCGCGGTCTCGGTGACGGTGCTCATCGGGCGCTGCCCTCCGCTGCTGCGGCGTCGGCCGAGGCACCGGCCGACGCGTCCGCGGTGGTGCCGGAAGGGGCGCCGGAGGTGGTGTGGCCGAGCTCGGACAGTTCGTCGCCGTAGTGCCGCAGCATCAGCTCTTCCAGGGTCGGCGGGTGGCTGACCAGGCTGCGGACGCCGATCCCGCTCAAGTGGCGTACGGCGGCCCCGAGGTGGGCGCCGTCGACCGCGAAGTGCACCCGGTCGCCGTCCGTCCGCAGGTTGTGGACACCGGGCAGCTCCTCCAGACCGGTCGGCGGACCGTCGGTCTCCGCCTCGATCGTCGTCCGGGTCAGATGGCGCATCTCGCCGAGCGTCCCGGACTGCACGGTCCTGCCGAGCCGCACGATGCTCACCCGGTCGCAGAGCTTCTCGACCTGGGACAGGATGTGGCTGGAGAGCAGGACGGTACGGCCCTGGGCCTTGGCCTGGAGGATGACGTCCTGGAAGACGACCTCCATCAGCGGGTCGAGCCCCGAGGTGGGTTCGTCCAGCAGCAGCAGTTCCGCGTCGGAGGCGAGCGCGGCGATGATGGCGACCTTCTGCCGGTTGCCCTTGGAGTAGCTGCGGCCCTTCTTCGTCGGGTCGAGGTCGAACCGCTCGATCAACTCCGCCCGCTTCCCCGCATCGATGCCGCCGCGCAGCCTCGCCAGCAGGTCGATGGCCTCGCCGCCGGTGAGGTTGGGCCACAGCTCGACGTCGCCGGGGACGTACGCCAGCCGCCGGTGCAGGGCGACCGCGTCGTGCCAGGGGTCGGCGCCCAGCAGCCGGGCGGTGCCGGTGTCGGCGCGGAGCAGGCCCAGCAGGATGCGCAGGGTCGTGGACTTCCCCGCGCCGTTCGGGCCGAGGAAGCCGTGCACTTCGCCGGTGGCGACCTCCAGGTCGAGCCCGTCGAGGGCCCGGGTCCTGCCGAAGGTCTTGACGAGGCCGGACACGGAGATCGCCGGGGTGGAGGGTGCCGCGGAAGGGGTCGCGGTCGTGGACGCGTTCATGGTTTGGAAGCTACGCTCATTTCACAAATTTGTGAAGTTAAGGAAGCGTTAGGATCGTCCACAGGAGCGCTGAGCAGGGAGAACGCTGAGCAGAGGGAACAGCGAGCACAGGGAGAAGCTGACAGACGTGGCAGATCAGGACCCCGTGGAGGACTACGAGAAGCGGGCCTCCCCCTTCGTGGAGCGGTTCGCCGCGGATCTCACCGAGGCGGGCATGCAGCGGATGGCGTCCCGCGTCTTCGCCTGTCTGCTCACCTCCGACGACGCCGCGCTCACCTCGGCGGAGCTGAGTGAACGGCTGCATGCCAGTCCGGCGGCGATCTCCGGTGCCGTGCGGTATCTGTCGCAGGTCGGGATGGTTTCCCGGCAGCGTGATCGCGGGTCTCGCCGCGAGCGGTACCAACTGCACCAGGACGTCTGGTACAGCACCCTGCTGAGTCGCGATCATGTCCTGGGCCGGTGGCTGGTCACGCTGAACGCCGGGGCGGAAGCAATTGGTGCGGAGACGCCCGGGGGGCGGCGGTTGCGGGAGAGTGCGGAGTTTCTTGAATTCATGCGGCAGGGGTTGGAGGAGCTGCTGGAACGGTGGCAGTCCCGTCGCGGTTGAGCCCTCTCACTTCCCGGGGAGGGGGTGCCCCTCGTTGTTGTTTGCGGTCTGCGGGTTCATTGTGGCTTGTCGCGCAGTTCCCCGCGCCCCTGAGTTGTTCTCCGCGAAGCTTGGGCAGTCTGCGCCAGGGGCGCAGGGTGGGCAAGCGCAGCCCCCTTTGCGGGTCAGCCCGTAGGTAGGACCAGGTGCCAGGCGCGGGGGTGGACCGTCCAGGTGCGGGATTCCGCGGGGGCGGCGAAGGCGCCCGCGTCCGCGTCGGCGCGGTAGCGGAAGCCCTCGGGGGCCGAGACCGTCACGGACTTGGCGCGTACGCGGACGGGTTGGCCCGCGAGGGGCTGGACGGAGAGCTCTGCCAGGCCCTCGGCGCCGTTAGTGCGTACCGTCACATCCATCACCGGCCGGTCGGGCCCTGTGACGACCGCCCCGTCCGCCTCAACCCGCAGCCGCTGCACGGTACGGACCTGCGGAGTGCGGGGCGCCGGGGTCACCGGTGCCGGGGCCCTCTCGTCACGTTCGCCGTCGGCGCGGGACAGCAGGGTGCGGGCCAGCGCGTGGTACATCCGGCGCCACGGCGAAGCCGCAGCCGAGGGGGCGCCCTCCCGGTGCTGCGGGGCCGGCGAGGGGGCGTCCTGCGTCCCCTCCGTACGCAGGCCGCCCAGCACGATGCCGTCCTCGTCGTCGACCAGCAGGTCCAGCGCCCGCAGGGTGCCGCGCAGCACCGTGCGGGCGGCCGAGACCGCGTCCAGCGGGAGGCCGAGGCTGCGGGCGAGGGCGACCGAGGGGCCGTTGCCGACCGGCACCACCGACAGCGCCGTCTCCGCCAGTGCGCGTTCTGCGTGCAGATGCTGGACGGCGCGCAGCAGTGCCCGGTCGTTGCCGACCAGGACGGGGCGCCTGCCGCCGCGCCGGGCCAGCAGCCGCGCCGTCTGCGCCGGATCGTCGGGGAGACACAGCTTGAGCCCCGGCGTCCCGGCGCGCAGCACGTCCCGCGCGATGCGTACGGACTCGGCGTCCGCGAGCCGGGCGACCGGGTCGACGACCACGAGCAGCGGAACCTCCCCCGAGCTCTTCGAGCAGGGGGTGCCCCCGGCGGCCTGGTCCACGCTCGCGGGGGGCCTCGCGGAATCTGGAGCCGACACCACGGTCCTTCCTGATGTATCCGGAGGATCCGGATGGTTCCGATGCGTACTTCCTTGCGTACCGGGGTTGCGTGCTGACGTTGCGTACCGGGGCGGTGCTGGTCCGTACGGCCGTCCGGGCCGGGGCACTCCCCTGTTCGTCACCCGGGAGAATTGTTCGGTAATCTCTCGGTGCAAGAGCCCCTGCCGCTGTTGCGCCAGGGGCTTCCTCTATCTGGGGTACCGGCCTGCGGCTCTTGCGCTGGCGCCGAACGGCGCCACCGCACGTGGGACATGCCCCGCCCGGAAGGGGTGTACGCCTGTGCCCGCACTTGTGCTGCTCGGTGCTCAGTGGGGTGACGAGGGCAAGGGAAAGGCCACCGACCTGCTCGGCGGCTCAGTGGACTATGTGGTGCGCTACCAGGGCGGCAACAACGCCGGCCACACGGTCGTCGTCGGCGACCAGAAGTACGCGCTCCATCTCCTCCCTTCCGGAATCCTCTCCCCGGGGTGCACCCCGGTCATCGGCAACGGCGTCGTCGTCGACCCCTCGGTCCTGCTCTCCGAGCTGAGCGGGCTCCAGGAGCGCGGCGTCGACACCTCCAAGCTGCTCGTCAGCGGTAACGCGCACCTGATCACCTCGTATCACGCGACGCTCGACAAGACGACGGAACGGTTCCTGGGCAAGCGGCGCATCGGCACCACGGGGCGCGGTATCGGACCGAGCTACGCCGACAAGATCAACCGGGTCGGCATCCGGGTCCAGGACCTGTTCGACGAGTCGATCCTGATGCAGAAGATCGAGGCCGCGCTGGACTTCAAGAACCAGGTGCTGGCCAAGCTCTACAACCGCCGCGCGATCTCCCCGCAGCAGGTCGCCGAGGAGCTGCTGGGCTACGCGGAGCAGATCAAGGGCTATGTCGCCGACACCACGCTGATCCTCAACGACGCGATCGACGCGGGCAAGGTCGTGCTGTTCGAGGGCGGCCAGGGCACGCTGCTGGACGTGGACCACGGCACGTACCCGTTCGTCACCTCCTCCAACCCGACCGCGGGCGGCGCCTGCACCGGTGCCGGGGTCGGCCCGACGAAGATCAACCGGGTCATCGGCATCCTGAAGGCGTACACCACCCGGGTCGGCGCGGGCCCCTTCCCCACGGAGCTGTTCGACGACGACGGCGAGGCGCTGCGCACCATCGGCGGCGAGTTCGGCGTCACCACGGGCCGCAACCGGCGCTGCGGCTGGTTCGACGCGGTCATCGCCCGCTACGCGACCCGCGTCAACGGCCTCACCGACTTCTTCCTCACCAAGCTGGACGTGCTCACCGGCTGGGAGCAGATCCCCGTCTGCGTCGCCTACGAGATCGAGGGCGAGCGCACCACGGAGCTGCCCTACAACCAGAGCGACTTCCACCACGCCAAGCCGGTCTACGAGTACCTGCCGGGCTGGAGCGAGGACATCACCAAGGCCAAGACCTTCGCCGACCTCCCCAAGAACGCCCAGGCGTACGTCAAGGCCCTGGAGGAGATGTCCGGAGCCCCCATCTCCGCCATCGGCGTCGGCCCGGGCCGCGACGAGACGATCGAGATCAACTCCTTCCTCTAACCCGGCCGTTCACCCGTTCGGACCAACCCATACGGAATGCCCCTCCGCTCCGGGCAGGGCCGGGTCACCCTGGCCTTCGCCTGGAAGGAGGTGCAACATGACGGTTATGGCCGAGCGCACGTCTCATACGTCGGTGGAGCACGGGTCCCACATGTCCGTGGAGGACTTCGAACGGATCGCCTCCACCGCCCCCGAGACCGTCACGTTGGAATTCATCGATGGACGGATCGGGGAGAAGGCAGTGCCGGACGGAGCTCACGCGGGTCTCATCATGTGGTTGCTCAAGCAGTGCATGCAGTCTCGCCCGGACCTCGACCTGGATCCGACGCAGGGGCTGAAGGTCGGCGCCTACCGCAAGGGGAGAGCACGTCCCGACGGCTCACTCGTGCCCCCGGACCACTTCGTGGGCCAGGGCGAATGGGCCGACCCCACAGGAGTGCTGATGACCGTCGAGGTCACCTCGTACGACTCCGACACCGACCAGCGGGACCGGAAGGAGAAACCGTCCGCGTACGCGACGGTCGGCATCCCCGTCTATCTCCTCGTCGACCGTGACCGCTGCGAAGTCGTCGTCCACACCAATCCCAACCCGGAAGCCGGCCGTTACCGCGACCTCCACACGGCGTCGTTCGGGGAGCGGGTGGACATTCCCGAACCGGTCGGGATCTCGTTGGAGACGGAGCCGTTGAAGCGTTACGTGCGCTGAGGCTTGCGCCCTCCCTTGGCGCGCAGCAGGCGCCCGGCCACGAAATGCGAGGCTGCCGTCGCGGCGGCCGCAGCGCCCAGACCGAGGGCGAGGTCGCGGGGGCGGGTGGGGTGGAGGAGGCCCGCGGCGCGCAGGCGGCGGCGGGCCCAGGCGGTGAAGGGGATGACCAGCAGGGGCGAGGTCGCCGAGCCGGGGGTGTAGCCGCGGGTGACGGCGGCCTGCGCCAGGTGTATGAAGCCGTGCAGTCCGAAGCCGGTGAGCGCGTGCTGGTAGAAGGCGCTGCGCCCGCCCGTGCGGTACCCGTCGACGGCGGCGGCCCCCACGATGGCGGCCATCATGCCGACCGCGGTCGCGAAGTGCCGCCCGTCCAGCGACTCCAGCCGCTCCCACACCGCCTCCGGAACGTCGGGCATCCGCTCCCGCATTTCGGGGATCCGGGTCCGGGTCCAGCGGGGGACCATGGCGACTTCCTCCGCGTCGTGCACCGCCCATGCCGCGAACAGGCCCAGGGTGACGCCGACTCCGACCGCGTCGCCCGTCGGCTCCGCGGCCGCCCGTGCTGATCGCGTCCGCGCTGCTTTCGTCCGGTCTGTGTTCATGCCGGAAGTGTGCAGGCCGTACCCGGGAGGCGCGCACGCACCCCCTGTCAGCTTAGGGACCGGGGCAGCCGGTAAGCGCCCGTGCGGGGTAGATGACCGGCACGTATGGACTAACGATGATCGTTTCGCCGCGAGGTGTGGAAGGCATCCGGACGCACAGCCAGAACCGCGCGAGACCGCGCACCAGACCCGCAAGGAGCACGTATGCGCATCCGCACCGCGACCGCAGCCGCCGTCCTGGCGACCGCCGCCGTTCTCGGCGCGGCGGGTACCGCCGCCGCCCACGACAACAACCACACCCGCTGGACGGCGCTCGCCCAGGACTTCAGCGACCACGCCCTGAACGCGCGTGTGAGCAGCAGCGACAACGACACCACGGACATCAAGTCGTTCTCGAACAAGGTCATCTCCGACAACGAGCTGCAGAACATCTCCAGCGGCCTGGCGATCGGCAAGATCGACGTCGACTGAGCCCGTCCGGCTCTTCAGGGCGCCGAGGCGTCCGCGTACCGTTCCGGCCCCGCCTGTCCGCGGGGCCGGACGCGTGCGTGCCCCGGTGCGGCTCAGCGCAGTGACCGGACCAGGACGTCGAAGGAGGGGGTGCGGGGGGTGATGGGGGCGTAGTGGCCGACGCCGGGCATCAGGTGCAGGCGGGCGCCCCAGTTGTTGGCGTAGCGGCGGGACAGTTCGATGGGGACCTCCTGGTCGGCGGTGCCGTGCAGGATCTCCACCGGGACGCGGGGCAACAGCCGCATCGGGTCCACGTCCCACAGCGCGGGACCGACCTTGTCGTCACCGCCGAGGAAGGCGGCGACGACCCCGCCGTTCAGCCGCATCTCATGGGCCCGCTCCAGATCGGCGACCGGCGCGAGCACGACCACCCGCCCGGCGGCCCCCTCCCGTTTGGCCGCTGCCCACAGTGCCAGCTGCCCGCCCGCCGAGTGGCCGAACAGCACGCTCGGCACCGCGCCCAGGTGGTCGAGCGCGGCGTCGATGTCCTCGACCGTCGTGGGCCAGCCGCCACCGCCGCCGACCCTGCGGTACTCGACCAGCGCGACGGAGAAGCCCTCGCCGGCCAGCGCGGCGGCGAACGGGGACAGATGGCTGCGGTCCCACGCCTCGCGCCAGAACCCGCCGTGCAGCAGCACCACCAGACCACCACTGGCGGCCTCCCCGTACAGGTCGATGACCTGCGAGGGGTGTGATCCGTACCGTTCCTGGCGCTCCGGCGCTGCGGGTGGAAGGGCCAGCAGTGGCTTGTAGTCGTCCTGGCTCACCGTGTTCCCCCGATCACTTCGCCCAGGACGCGGGCGGCACGCTCGACGTCCTGAAACGAAGTGTAGAGCGGGGTGAAACCGAAGCGCAGGACACCGGGGCGGCGGAAATCGCCTACGACACCGCGCGCGATGAGCTCCTTCATCACCGGCTCAGCATGCTCGGCCGGGTCGCACAGCAGGGAGATCTGGCTGCCGCGCCGCGCGGGTTCGGCCGGCGTCAGGGGACGTACCGAGATTTCCATACCGGCCGGTCGGTCGGTTCCGTAAGCCCCGACGCAGCGCAGGAAGAAGTCGGTGAGCGCCAGCGACTTGGCCCGTACGTCCTCGATCCGCACCCCCTCCCAGGCGCCGAGCGCGGTCTCCAGCGCGGCCATGGACAGGATGTCCGGGGTGCCCACCCGGCCGCGCGCCGCACCGCTCGCGGGCTCGTAGTCCGGGGCCATGGCGAACGGATCGGCGTGCGAATTCCAGCCCGGCAGCGGGGAGTCGAACCGCTGCTGGAGAGCGTCGCGTACGTAGAGGAAGGCGGGCGAGCCGGGGCCGCCGTTGAGGAACTTGTACGTGCAGCCCACCGCGAAGTCCACACCGTGCGCGTCCACGTCCACGGGCAGCGCGCCCGCACTGTGGCACAGGTCCCAGACGGCGAGCGCTCCGGCCTCGTGGACCGCAGCCGTCAGCGAAGGCAGGTCGTGGAGCGTGCCGGTGCGGTAGTCGACGTGGTTGAGCAGCACCGCCGCGGTGCGCGGGCCCGCCTCCGCCGGGACCTGTCCCGGCGCGAGGGCGCGCAGGGTGCAGCCGGTGAGCCGGGCCGCGGACTCGGCGATGTAGCCGTCGGTGGGGAACGTCGCCGCGTCGACGAGGAGTTCGTCGCGCCCCGGATCGTCCTGCCGTGCGAGGCGGACGGCGCCCACCACCGCCTTGAGGACGTTCACGCTGGTCGAGTCCCCGACGACGACCTGCCCCGGTGCCGCGCCGATGAGCGGCGCCACCAGCTCGCCGACCCGCTCCGGCATCGTCCACCAGCCCGACTCGTCCCAGGACCGGATGCGCAGCCGCCCCCACTCCCGGGAGACGACATCGGCGAGCCGCCCCTCGACGGCTCTGGGCAGCGCCCCGAGGGAGTTGCCGTCGAGATAGACGGTCGCGGGGTCGAGCACGAACAGCTCACGGAGGTGGGCGAGCGGATCGGCGGCGTCCTGAGCGAGGGCTTCGGCCGTGGGCGCGCGGTCAGACATGGCTGCGCGCCGTCCACAGCTCCGGGAACACCTGCTTGGCGGCCCGCTTCTCCAGCCAGGCCACCCCGGCCGAGCCGCCCGTGCCCATCTTGGCGCCCATCGCCCTGCGGGTCGCCACGAGATGGTCGTTCCGCCAGCGCCACACCAGTTCGGCCACCTCGGTCAGCGCCTCGCCGAGCTGGTGCGCCGGGGCGCCGGGGTCGCCCGCGTAGACCCGCACCCATACCGCCTCGACGCCCTCGTCGGGCTCGTACCTGCGGGACACATCCCGGTGCAGTACCGCTTCGGGCACGTCGGCGCCCTGCCGGGCGAGGAACCGCAGCGCCTCGTCGTAGAGGCTGGGCTCCTGGAGCGCCTTCTCCAGCTCCGCGTGCACCCGGGGCGAGCCCCGGTGCGGTACCAGCATGGAGGCGGACTTGTCGCCCAGCAGGAACTCCATCCGCCGGTACATCGCGGACTGGAAGCCGGACCCTTCGCCGAGCGCCGAGCGGTACGCGTTGAACTGGGCCGGGGTCAGATGTGCCAGCGGCTCCCAGGAGGCGTTCAGCGACCGCAGTTCGTACGTGGAACGCTTCAGCGCCGCGAGCGCGCCCTCGATGTCGTCCTGCCGCAGCCGGGTCGCCGCGGTCTGCCACTCGTGCACGATGACGGTGAACCACAGCTCCATGACCTGCGTGGTGACCAGGAACACCATCTCCCCGGGGTCCTCGGAGAGCGGGTGCTGGAGGTGGGTGAGGACGTCCGCGCGGACGTAGTCCTCGTACGGCGTGGTGCCCGCGAAATCCAGTACCGGGGCATCGGGGTCGTGTGACATCGCTGTCTCCACTCACTGTGCTTCCGGGTAGCGGTCCGCCCCTTCCAGATAGACATCCGGAGCCCCGGTCCCCTCGAGCCCTCACGGGCCCACTGCGCATCATCGGGCAGAGAGAGGGCGGCGGCAAGTTGTCCTGCGGTTCCCCGCGCCCCTGATGCGCTACCCGCGAAGCTTGGGCAGTCTGCGCCAGGGGCGCAGGGTGGGCAAGCGCAGCCCCCACGCGGGGTACGCAAGATCGCGCGTCAGCCCAACGTCGCAGCCGCCGTGGGGGAGCTCTCTTTCAGAAAGGTCGAGCAGCGCTCGTATTCGTCCTGCTCCCCGATCGCCTCCGCTGCACGCGCCAGCGCGTGCAGCGCCCGCAGGAACCCACGGTTCGGCTCGTGCTCGAACGGCACGGGCCCGTGGCCCTTCCAGCCGTTGCGGCGCAGCGCGTCCAGCCCCCGGTGGTACCCGGTTCGCGCGTACGCGTACGACTCGACGACGCGTCCCGCCTCGAACGCGTCGTCGGCGAGCTGCGCCCACGCCAGCGACGAGGTGGGGTGCTGCGCGGCGACCTCGGCGGGTGCCGTCCCGGCGGCGAGCAGTTCGCGGGGCTCGGGGTCGTCGGGCAGGTGGGTCGGGGGCGGACCCCCGAGCAGGTTCTCGTGAATGGCCATGACCCCCAGTGTGCCTGTACCTCCCGCGCTCCCCCGCGTCAGGACGCCGCCCGCCACGGAACGCCGGCGGCGCAGCGGCACCCACACAAAAACAGCCACGTCACAGCGCCCCCTCCCGCCGCACGCTTCCCCTCTGTCAC
>NZ_JADKMA010000079.1 GCF_017676365.1 Streptomyces oryzae | reverse complement strand
GCACCCCCTGGACGTCAGGTGTACTGGCGGAGCAGCCCGACGAACTGGCGCAGTTCCTCGCACAAGCTCTTCGACAGCGGCTGAGGATCGAAGTGCGCGATCATGTTGCGGATGACTCGCACCCTGTCGAGCTGGTGCACGAACTGGACACGGTCCGCGAGCGTCCAGCCGAGAGCCTGCCAGTTCTGATCCGCCTTCTGGCGGAGCGCCGGGTCTTGCTGGTGGCCGTCGAGAAGCTTCACATAGCCGTTGAACATCAGGTCCGTGATGAGGCCCGTCTTCTTGTTCTTATGCTGCACGGCCCGGATGTTCTCCGGATCGAGGGCCGCGCCCAGGCACTTGCGGAGCCGGAACTCGATTTCCCCGACAACGAAGAAAGGCCACGCCGTCGCGTCGAAGCGCTCGGTGATGTCGGCGGCCGTGACGATCCCCGTGAAGCGACCGCTCATGTCCCGGACGAGCAGGTAGCCGTACTCGCAGATCGTCGGCAGCAAAGAGAAGAAGTCCCTGTGCACGTCGGCGATCGGCGGGTCGTCCACCATCGCGTTCACCAGGGAGTTTTCCTCATTCCTCTCGTACATCCTGGCGACCGAACTCCAGGTGACCACACCGCGCAGTGTCGACGTGCCATCGATGACCGGAACCTGGGAGTAGTTCTTGACAGCCATCAGATGTGTAGCCTGCTTGACCTGCGCGTCGGACGGAACCGAATCGACTCCGTTCCGCGCCGCCGGCAGATCTCCGATCCTGAAGGAGTGCTGCGGCAGCGCTCCCTGCGACAGTCCCTCTCCCTCCTCTTCCTCCCCATCTCCGCTGTCCGATTCCGGGGCTGCCACGGATTCGAGCGGGAGGATGCGCACCTCTGCCCGGAGATTGCAGTTGGCGAAGTAAGGGACGGTCGAAAGACCCACGTCCTTCAGCGTCTGCGTGATGAACAGGACGGACGGGTCGTTCCTCACCCGCGTGCCGAAGAGCGCGAGAAGGTCGGCGACCGGGACCTGCTTGCCCTTGAGCGCGAGTAGCTGATCCTGCGGCGGTGTCTGCGTCATCTTCCCGCTCACCCGGCCGTCACGTCACGGAAGACGGTGCGCTTGCCCATCGCAGACCTCACAAGCTCCAGGAGCTGCTTGGAACGGCTCTCGTAGAAGCTCTCGAAGTCTGCCTCGTGAAGGATGGCAGGGTCGATGAGATGGGTGGCGAGGACATCGTCGAACCACTCGGGCCGCATCCCCGACTCCAGCGCGAGTGACTTGAGGTACACGGTGGGAGAGCCCATGAGGCTCCGGCCGGCCCGAGCGGACAGCGGCGTCTTGTTGACGATCGAGTTCGCCTTCTTCGCCGCCTGAGCAGGTGCGTGCTTGGCGAACCACCCCTTGGGGAAGATCTGCCGTACTTCCACGTTGTACTCGATGATCCTGCCCGCGTTGAGCGGCGCCTCGGTGAAGTACCAGTCCACCGCGCCCTGCTTCACAAGCAGCGCATAAATTCCCTTGTACGCGGCGCTGTTGCGAGTTGTCAGGCTGTCCAGCCGGTCGTCCAGGAAGGCGGCTTCGGCGATCGTGTCAGGGGTCTTGTCCGACCCCCGGATCCAGCCGATGAGCTGCTCCACGTCACGAGTGAAACGGCTCTCCGTTGATCCGCCGTACATCTCCCCCAGCACGCCGTTCCAGTACCACCGAGTGATCTGATCCTCCGCCGCGGGGGTGTCCGCCTCCTCCCCCAGAACGGTCCGTACGGCCGCCAGCGGTACGAGCTGGGTGCGGTAGGGGAGATCGGCAGTACGGACGATGCACTGCTGCTCCAGGAACGACCCCACCCACTTGAACGCCTCCGCCACCCCCGGCGCCAGGCGCCGGAAGTCGGCGAGTGGCAGTTGCAGAAGGTCGCGGCGCTTGCAGGACACCGAACTGCGCAAGCCGTCCTGTTTCTCTTCCCAGGTGCGCACCAGGGCGACGGCCTGCAGGAAGTCGCTGCTGCTCAAGCCGTCCTCGACGCCGGCTTCCATGCGTCCGAACACCGGATAGGAGGAGGTCAGGTCCTTCTTGATCTGCTCCCACTCGACCGGGAGCCGGTAGTAGTCTCCGCGTTCAGCGACATGTTCCTGATTGCCCGCGTAGGTGGCGGTGAGCAGTTCGAAGACGTTGAGCGACACGCCACCGGTGTTCACCCTTTCGAACACGGCACACACGGCGTCCATGGTGGTGGAGGCCGGGAGCTTGATCATGGGCACCTGGAACTGCCTCACGCGGTTGAGGACATGTTCCTCGAACGCCCCCCAGACATCCCAGTTCGCCGCGTCGGCCTTGACGAACTCCTGGAGCCATCCATTCACGCGCTGCGTATCGAACACGATATGCAGCGGGAAGTAACCTTCCTCGCACTCACGCTCGGTACTACTCAGATCGAGCACGACCCTGCGGGCGAAATCCGACCTCAGGATCCGGTCCTCGGGCACGGAGACGACGGCTTCGTCACGGTCTGCCGGTGCTCCGACCGCCTGGCGGATGTTGATGTAGTACCAGCGCTTCAGTTCCTTGCCGCGCGCGTCGACCGTTTCGACAGGCTCTTCCCGGCTCAGCGCTTGGAACAATGATGTCATCCGCTGCTGCCCGTCCAAGAGCAGCAGGTCCGGCACGGTGCCCTCCGCGCTCTCCGCTCCTTTGAGCGTGCGAGGTTTGAACTGCGGGGATACTCCGTTGGTCTGCAGCGCCATCACCACGCCGAGCGGGTAGTCGAGCGTCACCGTCGCGATGAGAGCCCTGATGCGCTCGTCGTCCCATTTCCAGTCCCGCTGGAAATCTGGGAGCTGAAGGGCTCCGGATGCGACGTCCTTGAGAACAGCGCCTAGATTCAGGCTGTCGAGCGCCACGCTGGGTCTTCCCCCCGTTGAGGATGAACGGTGTGAACAGACGATTGCACCAAGTGACCAGCCGTGCGTCAAGTGCTGCGCTGGCCGCCCGAACTGACCGCCCGCAGTGCGAGACTGATGAGGTGAACGCAAAGAGCCCCGGCCACAGCGGACCCGTCAGTGCCACCAGGCGCCGTGATGCGATTGATGCCTTGCGCCGCGGCGCCGTCCCCGAGAGCGGACTCGATCTCCTCGCGACAGGGCTGGACAGGTTCGAGCAGGCTCTGGGCACGGAACTCGACGCCGTCGCGTCGGGGGCGTCCGTCTTCAAGGCCGTCCGGGGCGAGTACGGATCCGGCAAGACGTTCTTCACCCGGTGGCTCGGCGAGCGCGCCAAGCGCCGTCAGTTCGCCGTCGCCGAGATTCAGATCTCCGAGAACGAGACGCCCCTGCACAAGCTGGAGACCGTCTACCGACGCCTCACCGAACGGCTGGCCACCCCCGGCTTTCCGCCGAGCGCCCTGCGGCCCGTGGTGGACGCGTGGTCCTACGCACTGGAAGAGGACGCCCTGGCCGCCGGAGCCGCGGAGGAGGAGCTGCCTGGTGAGGTCGACCGGCTGATGACGGCCAGACTCGCGGAGGTCTCCCGGCAGGCGCCCTCGTTCGCCATCGCGCTTCGGGGATACCGGAACGCTCTGGCAGCGGGTGACGAAGCCATCGCGTCAGCAGTCATGGCCTGGCTGGGCGGACAGCCCCATGTGGCCGCGGCCGCCCGCAAGACCGCCGGGGTGCGGGGGGATCTGGACCACTTCGGCGCGCTGGGCTTTCTGCAGGGGCTCCTCACCGTGCTGCGCGATTCCGGGCACGCGGGGCTCTTCGTCGTCCTGGACGAGGTGGAAACACTTCAGCGGATCCGCTCCGACGCACGGGACAAGGCGTTGAACGCGCTGCGCCAGCTCATCGACGAGGTGCACTCCGGACGCTTCCCCGGCCTCTACCTGCTGATCACGGGGACCCCCGCGTTCTATGACGGCCCGCAGGGTGTCCAGCGGCTGGCGCCCCTGGCCCAGCGGCTGGCCACCGACTTCACCACCGACCCCCGCTTCGACAACCCGCGAGCGGTGCAACTGCGCCTTTCCGGCTTCACTTTCGACTCGCTCATCGGCCTGGGGCTGACCATCCGTGACCTGTACGCGAGCGGATCGTCGAGCCCGGAGCGCATCAAGAAGGTCACGGACGACGCGTACATCGCCGACCTGGCCAAAGCCGTGGGCGGGGCGCTGGGCGGAAAGGTCGGGGTCGCACCCCGGCTGTTCCTGAAGAAGCTCGTCGGGGACGTCCTGGACCGCGTCGATCAGTTCGAGGACTTCGACCCGCGCGAGCATTATGCCCTGACCGTGAACACGGCGGAGCTCAGCGAGGTCGAGCGCAACGCCATGGCGGCTGGAAGCGCCGACGACATCGCGCTGGAGCTTCCGTGACGGACACGGCCGAGGGGCGCCCGGACCCGGTGGACCAGCTGCACCGAGGTCTCGTGCACCACATCGTGAACTCCCTGGGATGGCCCCGCCTGCGGCCCCTCCAGGAAGAAGCGATCGCACCGCTGTTGGACGGCTCGGACGCTGTACTGCTCGCGCCTACGGCAGGCGGTAAGACCGAGGCCGCGTGCTTCCCCCTGCTGTCGAGAATGGAGCAGCAGAGCTGGACCGGCACCTCGGTGCTGTACGTGTGTCCTCTCAAGGCGCTGCTGAACAACCTGCTGCCCCGGCTGGAGATGTACACCTCATGGCTTGGGCGCACGGCCGCGCTCTGGCACGGCGATATCCCGCACACGCGCCGCAAACGGATCCTGCGGGACCGGCCGGATGTCCTGCTGACCACCCCGGAGTCGCTGGAGGCGATGCTCGTCAGCGCGAACGTCGATCACCGGGCCTTCTTCTCCGGGCTGCGGGCGATCGTCGTCGACGAGGTGCACGCCTTCGCAGGTGACGACCGGGGCTGGCATCTGCTGGCCGTACTGGAACGGCTGGAGCGCGTGGCCGACAAACCGGTCCAGCGCGTCGGCCTCTCCGCGACCGTGGGGAACCCGGAGGAGCTGCTGACCTGGTTGCAGGGGTCCGGGGCGGGCAAGCGCACGGCTCGGGTCGTCGCACCGCACCTGCGTGAGAAGGCACTGGTTCTTCCTCCGCCCGGGGAGATAGAGCTGGACTACGTGGGTTCGCTGGCCAATGCGGCAACGGTGATCGCAGCTCTGCACCGGGGCGAGAAGCGGCTGGTCTTCTGTGAGTCGCGCCGGCAGGTCGAGAAGCTCGGCGAGGCGTTGCGCACGAAGGGCGTGACCACCTTTCTGTCCCATGCCTCGCTGTCCGTGGACGAACGACGCCGCGCGGAGGACGCCTTCGCCGAGGCCCGGGACTGTGTGATCGTCTCCACGAGCACGCTGGAGCTCGGCATCGACGTCGGTGACCTGGACCGGGTCATCCAGATCGACGCACCCGCCACCGTCGCCTCATTCCTGCAGCGCCTCGGCCGCACCGGACGGCGCCCCGGCTCCACGCGGAACTGCCTCTTCCTGGCGGTGGACGAGGCGGGTCTGCTGTCGGCCGCCGCCCTCCTCCTGCTCTGGTCCCGCGGCTGGGTCGAACCGGTCGTCGCGCCCCCGGAGCCGCGGCACATCGCGGCCCAGCAAATCCTTGCACTGTGTCTTCAGGAGCACCGGGTCGGTGACCAGCTGTGGCGTGAGTGGTGGGGCGGGCTCGGTCCGTTCAGCGCTTCAGCGGAGCCGGTCGTACGTCACCTGATCGATGAGGGCTACGTCGACCTCGATGACGGGCTGATGTTCATCGGCCCGGAAGCCGAACGCCGCTTCGGCTTCCGCCATTTCATGGATCTCACCGCGGTGTTCACGGCCGCACCCGAGTTCACCGTGCTGTCCGGCCGCACCCAGATCGGCACGACGGACCCCGCCCTGCTCACCGATGAGGTGGTCGGACCCCGACGGCTGCTGCTCGCCGGCCGCAGCTGGCAGGTCACCTACATCGACTGGTCACGGCGTCGCTGTTTCGTCGAACCGGTGGAGGGCGGCGGCAGGGCCCGCTGGGGCGGGATGGGCCCCGCCCGCGCCAGCTCGTACGAGCTGGCGCGGGCAACACGAGACGTACTGCTCGGCGCAACTCCACCGGTCGTGCTCACCAGACGCGCCGAAGGCGCCCTCGCTCAGGCTCGGGACGCGTCCGCCGAGCTGGTGCACCCTGGTGGCACGGTGATCGCGCGGGGAGGACGCGACACGAACGTCCGCTGGTGGACCTGGGCCGGATACCGGGCCAATGCAACCCTGGCCGCCACGCTCACCTCTCTCGCCGACCCACTCCAGCGTCCCACGGACGCGTACATCAGGCTACGCGAGGACATCACGCCCCGAGAGTGGAAGCAGGCCGCCACGGAGGGCTCCGAGCATCTGTGCCTGCCCGCGGTGGATCCCCGCGCTCTGACGGGCCTGAAGTTCAGCGCGGCCCTTCCACAGCGTCTGGCAGAGGCGACGCTCGCCTCCCGCCTGGCAGACCTCGACGGAGCAGCGGCGGCACTCCGCGAGCCCGTGAGGTTCACGTCCCGAAGCCTGAGCGATGGCGCTTGACCAGAGACCCCGAGCCGACGCCGCATGAGCGCCCAACCGGAGCATGCGCGCAACCCAGCCGATACCACGACAGCCTGAAGCCCGTGCCCGGCTCCGCCAACGCCAGTGGCCCGGAGCCCTGACCCTCACGACGCGCTGAACCGCCGTGCTGGGCTGCCTTCCGGGCCGCCCGAGGCGAGTACCGTCTCCAAAACCTGCGCCTACTGACCTGGCCAGGCGCCCGCACTCTCGGATATGAGCCCTACTCCCTCGAACCAGCCGCGCTGCGCCACCCTCCCCGTGTCCGCGTGCTGGGCGTCCATCCAGGCCCTGGAACCGGTCACCACGGGCTGCGCGGGATTCGTCCCGCTGGGCGAACAGCTGAGTGCGGCCCAGTGGCTGGCGATCGGCTGCATCACCGTGGCGGCACCATCCTGGGCCACTGAGCCGGTCGGCGGAGTCCGGGCGGGGGAGATGTCGTACCCACCGATGAGTTCCGCCGTCGGTGCGGGTCTGTATCCACAGACACCGCACCGGCCCGCCAGGAGGTCGCACCATGAAGCAGCCGCAGAAGATCAAGACGTTTCTCTGGTACGACGGGAAGGCCGAGGAGGCGGCGAAGTTCTACACCTCGCTCTTCGACGACTCCCGGATCGTGGAGACCACCTACTACAACGAGGCAGCGCCCGGCGAGACCGGCTCGGTGATGACGGTCCTCTTCGAGCTGGCAGGTCAGCAGTTCGTCGCCCTCAACGGCGGCCCGGAGTTCCAGTTCACCGAGGCGATGTCCCTCCAGGTGGACTGTGAGTCCCAGGAAGAGATCGACACCCTCTGGTCCCAGCTCACCGCCGACGGCGGTCAGGAAGGCCCGTGCGGCTGGCTCAAGGACAAGTACGGCGTCTCCTGGCAGATCGTCCCCCGGCGCCTCTTCGAGCTCCTCTCCGAAGGATCGCCGGCCCAGGCCGAATCCGTCACCGGCGCCATGCTCAGCATGCACAAACTGGACGTCGCCGCGCTCGAGGCCGCCGCGAAGGCGTAATCCCCGCGCCATGGCGGGTGCCAGGGGAGCGCGGCAGAGCCAGTGAGCGCTACGGACAATTGCTGGCCGCGACCCAGCGCTCCAGGACCCCGCGCGCGGCCCCGGAGTCGATGGCCGCGGCGGCCCTCTCCATGGCCGCCGCGAGCTGCTCGGGCAGCGCCCCCTCAGCGGGCGAGAGGGCGACCAGCGCGGCGGCGGCATTCAGCAGCACCGCGTCCCGCACGGGCCCGCGCTCACCCTCCAGCACCCGCCGCGCGACGTCCGCGTTGTAGGCGGCGTCGGCACCCCGCAACGCCTCCACGGGCACCAGCTCGATGCCCACGTCGCGGGGGTCGAAGCTCTCCTCCCGTACGGCGCCGTCCCGCACGACCCACACGGTGGAGGTCGCCGTGGTGGTCAGCTCGTCCAGTCCGTCGTCCCCGCGGAAGACGAGCGCCGAGGAGCCGCGCGCCGCCAGTACCCCGGCGACGATCGGCGCCATCCGCGCATCGGCCACCCCGGTGGCCTGCGCGGCGACCCGGGCCGGGTTGGTGAGCGGGCCGAGGAAGTTGAACGGGGTGGGGACCCCCAGCTCCTTGCGGGCCACACCCACGTGCCGCAGCGCTGGGTGGAACTTGACCGCGAAGCAGAAGGTGATGCCCGCCTCCTCCGCCATCGCGGCCACCCGCTCCGGCGGCAGCTCCAGGTTGACGCCCAGCTTCTCCAGCACGTCCGAGGCGCCGCTGGCGCTGCTCGCGGCGCGGTTGCCGTGCTTGACGACCTTGGCTCCGGTGCCCGCCACGACGATTGCCGACATGGTGGAGATGTTGACGGTCTTCGCGCGGTCGCCGCCGGTGCCGACGATGTCGACGGTGGGCCCGGGGATCTCGATCGTCCGGGCGTGCTCGTACATCGCCTGTACGAGACCGGAGATCTCCTCGACGGTCTCGCCCTTGGCCCGCAGTGCCACCGCGAACCCCGCGATCTGCACATCGGTGGCCTCGCCGCGCATGATCCGGTCCATCGCCCAGGCGGTGGCGTCCGCGTTCAGGTCCTCGCCGGCGAGCAGCGTGCTCAGTACGTCGGGCCAGGTACGCGCCGCCATGGTGTCGCCTCCGGCGGGGGTAGCAGCGCTCATGGTGACCACTTCCTGGCAATAGTCCGACGCGATTGGTGCCGCCACCCTATCGAGTCCCAGGGACCCGCCTGCCGGCTGTTCAGCCCCTGAACACCCGATGGCGCCCCGCGGCACAACGCCGGGAGGGGCCCACGGGGCGTGCCCGTGGACCCCTCCCGATGTGGCGGAATCCAGCTGTGCGAACGCGGACGGTCAGTGGTGCCCGTGTCCGCTCTCGACCTCGCGGTACTCCTCGCGGGTCGGCTTCGGGATCTGTCCCGACTCCCCGAAGTAGCCCTTCGAGAGCTTGGCCCGCAGCTTCTGCCCGCGGGAGATCTTCCGCTCGACGCCGTTCTCGTCCTTGAACGGGCCGATCTCCACCGGCTGGTACTGGTCGTGCGCGGTGAGCGAGTGCAGCTGCTCCTGCGAGAGCGGCTCGTGGATCTCGACGAACTCACCGTGCGGCAGCCGCTTGATCGTGCCGGTCTCCCGGCCGTGCAGCACCTTCTCCCGGTCCTTGCGCTGGAGGCCGAGGCAGATGCGCCGGGTGATCCAGAAGACCACGACAGGCACCACGAAGAACCCGACCCGGACGAACCAGGTGATCGCGTTGATCGACAGATGGAAGTGCGTCGCCCACAGGTCGTTGCCGCCGCCGACGAGCAGCACGAAGTACCAGGCGATCCACGCCGCACCGAACCCGGTGCGCGTCGGCGCGTTCCGCGGCCGGTCCGCGATGTGGTGCTCGCGCTTGTCCCCGGTCACCCATGCCTCGATGAACGGGTACATGGCGATCACGATCAGCACCAGCGGGAAGATGATCATCAGCGGGATGGCCACGCCGAGCACCAGCGTGTGACCCCACAGGTTGATCTCCCAGCCGGGCATCACCCGGACCAGGCCCTCGGAGAAGCCCATGTACCAGTCGGGCTGGGCGTTGGTGGACACCTGGTCGGGCCGGTAGGGGCCGAGCACCCAGATCGGGTTGATCGTGAACAGCGCCGCGATGGCCGCGATCACACCGAAGACCAGGAAGAAGAAGCCTCCGGCCTTGGCCATGTAGACCGGCAGCAGCGGCATGCCGACCACATTGGTGTTCTTCCGCCCTGGCCCCGCGAACTGGGTGTGCTTGTGGTAGAAGACCAGGATCAGGTGCGCCACCAGCAGCCCGAGCATGATGCCCGGCAGCAGCAGGATGTGGATCGAGTAGAACCTGGCCACGAAGTCGTGCCCGGGGAACTCGCCGCCGAACAGGAAGAACGACACATAGGTGCCGATGATCGGCGCCGACAGGATCGCGCCCTCCATGAACCGCACACCGGTGCCGGAGAGCAGGTCGTCCGGGAGCGAGTAGCCGGTGAAGCCGGTGAACATGCCCAGGACGAAGAGCAGGAACCCGAAGACCCAGTTGACCTCGCGCGGCTTGCGGAACGCCCCGGTGAAGAAGACGCGCATCATGTGCACGAACATCGCACCGAGGAAGATCAGCGCCGCCCAGTGGTGGATCTGCCGTACCAGCAGACCACCGCGTACGTCGAAGCTGATGTCCAGCGTCGAGGCGAACGCCTCGGACATCCGCACGCCCTGCATCGGGGTGTACGGACCGTGGTACTCCACCTCGTTCATCGACGGGTGGAAGAACAGCGTCAGATAGACGCCGGTCAGGATGATGATGATGAAGCTGTAGAGCGCGACCTCACCCAGCATGAAGGACCAGTGGTCCGGGAAGATCTTGCGCATGTTGGCCTTGGCGAGGCTGTAGATCCCCAGCCGTCCGTCGGCCCAGTCGGCGACCCGCTCGCCCGCGGGTGCCTTCTTCTTGCCCTCGGCAGCCGCGCTGCCCGGGGTCTCGGTTGCAGTACTCATCCGCGCTCCCAGAAGGCCGGACCGACGGGCTCATCGAAGTCGCCCTGCGCTTCGAGGTAGCCGTCCTTGTTGACGCTGATGTTGAGCTGCGGCAGCGGGTGGCCGGCGGGTCCGAAGAGCACGCGCGCACCGTCGGACAGGTCGAACGTCGACTGGTGGCACGGGCACAGGACGTGGTGGGTCTGCTGCTCGTAGAGGCTGACGGGGCAGCCGACGTGCGTGCAGATCTTCGAGAAGGCGACGATCCCCTCGTGCGACCAGTCCAGCTCGCGCTTGTCCTTGATGTCGTTCGGCTCCAGCCGCACGATCATCAGGGCCGCCTTGGCGATCTCCTTCTGGAACTCCTCGTCGTCCTCCTCCAGGCCCTCGGGCTTGGCGAAGGTGAGCGAGCCGACGGCGATGTCCTCGGGACGCAGCGGCTCGTTGGTGTTCTCGTTGACGAGCAGCTTGCCCTTCTTCCAGGCCGTGTGCCGCAGCTTGTCCTCGGGCAGCGGGCCCAGGTCGCGCAGCAGGACGACGCCGGAGAGCGGCACCAGGGCCACGGCGCCGAACATCGTGTTGCGGATCAGCTTCCGGCGGCCGAGGGCCGACTCCTTGGCGCCCTGCTTGAAGTCGGAGATGACCTTCTCGCGCACCTCCGGGGGGGCCGCGATGGCGTGCCGCTCGTCGACCATCTCCTCGTCGGACATCAGCGTGCGGGCCCAGTGGACCGCGCCGGCGCCGATGCAGAAGAGCGCGATGCCGAGGGTGAGGCCGAGTGCCAGGTTCAGCGCGCTGACGTGCCCGATCGGCCAGACATAGACGATCTGGTCGATCGGGAAGGCCACGAAGGAGGCGATGAAGCCCACCGTGGCCAGCATGGACAGCGTGAAGAGGAAGGCGACGGTGCGCTCGGAGCGCTTGGCCGCCCGCTCGTCGATGTCCTGGATGCGGTGCTCGTGCGGCGGCAGGCCGGGGTCGGCGAAGGGGTCTTTCTTCGCCAATTCCGCACCGTGGGATTCCTGCTCTGCGGGCAGGTTCTCGTCTGACACGTTCTCGTCTGGTCCCTGGCTACTCATGACTTCTTGGCCTTTGCGGTCCGAGCGGCGACCCAGACAGCGACGGCGATCAGCGCACCGAGGCCGAAGACCCAGGCGAACATGCCCTCAGCGACGGGGCCGAAGCCACCGAGCTTGAACCCGCCGGGGCTCTCCGACTTGTTGCTGTTGACCTCCTTCACGTACGCGACGATGTCCCGCTTGTCCTTTTCGGGAAGCGCACCGTCGGTGAAGGACGGCATGTTCTGGGGGCCGGTCTGCATGGCCTCGTAGAGGTGCTTGGGGTCGACATCTCCGAGGTCGGGCGCGAACTTGCCGTGTGTGAGGGCGCCGCCCTCACCGGTGAAGTTGTGGCACTGCGAGCAGTTGGTGCGGAAGAGTTCCCCGCCCCTGGCGACGTCGGCACCGCTCGGGTCGTACATGTCCTTGGTGGGCTTGCTCGGGCCCGAGCCCAGCGAGGCCACGTACGCGGCGAGCTGGTTGATCTCGTCCTGGTCGTAGATCCTCTTCTTCTTGGGCACCTGGGCGCCGGGCTGCTGGGCGGGCATCCGGCCGGTGCCGACCTGGAAGTCCACCGCCGCGGCCCCGACACCGACCAGGCTGGGACCGTCACTGGTCCCCTGGCCGCCGGTTCCGTGGCAACTGGAGCACCCGGTGGCGTAGAGCTTCTTGCCCTCCTCGATGGCGAGGGACTTACTCGACTCCTGCTCGGCCTTGGCCTCACCCGCGGGAGCGAACGCGGTGTACAGCCCCCCGGTGGCCGCCAGCGCGAAGAGTAGAACGACAAGCGCCGCCAGCGGATGGCGCCGTCGTGCGGAGAGCTTTTTCACGGATTACCCCGGTGTCAGGATCTTCTCGTCGATGCGTGTCTGTCCGTCTGTTCCGTAGACCGCCGTGCGGTACGGCGCGCGGCGGTGCCGCGCCCGCTCGGTTACCGGATCAGGTAGATCGTGGCGAAGAGGCCGATCCAGACGACATCGACGAAGTGCCAGTAGTAGGACACGACGATGGCGGCGGTGGCCTGGTGGTGAGTGAACCGCCTGGCCGCGTAGGTGCGCCCCAGGACGAACAGGAAGGCGATGAGACCGCCTGTCACGTGCATCCCGTGGAAACCGGTGGTCAGGTAGAACACCGATCCGTACGGACTCGAGGAGAGTGAGGTGCCCTCCTTGACCAGCTCCGTGTATTCGAAGACCTGGCCGCCGATAAAGATCGCACCCATGACGAAGGTGACGATGAACCACGCACGGAGCTTCTTCACGTCCCCGCGCTCGGCGGCGAAGACGCCGAGCTGACAGGTGAGCGAGGAGAGCACCAGGATCGTGGTGTTCGTCGCCGAGAAGGGAAGGTTCAGCTCAGAGGCGTGCTCCTTCCAGTAATCGGCGCCGGTCACCGACCGCAGGGTGAAGTACATCGCGAAGAGGGCCGCGAAGAACATCAGCTCGGAACTCAGCCAGATGATGGTTCCGACGCTGGTGAGGTTCGGCCGGTTGACCGACGGGTGCGCGTGCCCGGTTTCTACTGCTGTTGCTGTCGCCACGACCGACATTATGTCGGTCGCTTATCCCGGCCTCACTTCGGGGGGTCCCGTTCGGTGTGTCCGTACCCGGCACCCCCGCCCTGCGCTGGGAAGACGGCACCGCACCGGCCCCCTACGGACGAGTATCAGGGCGTGCTGGCCGGTGTTGACGGGGCGGTTGAGGGAGTAGCATCCGAGCGGCGTCACCGTGCAAAAGCGGCCTCCGGCCGCCCGGGGCGCCGCGGTTCACCCGATACGGACGCGGAGGAACGATGCAGCCGACCGCCACGGTGCTGGTCTACAGCGACAACGCCACCACCCGCGAGCAGGTGCGGCTCGCAGCGGGCCGCAGGCCCGCCACAGATGTGCCCGAGGTCCGCTATGTGGAGTGCGCCACTCTGCCCGCCGTGCTCGCCACACTGGAGGAGCTGCACGTGGACGCGTGCGTGCTGGACGGCGAGACGGCGCCGGCCGGCGGGATGGGTGTATGCCGGCAGATCAAGGACGAGATCTTCGACTGCCCGCCGGTGCTGCTGCTGATCGGCAGGCCGCAGGACGCCTGGCTGGCGACGTGGAGCCGGGCCGAGGCGACGGTCTCGCACCCGGTGGACCCGGTGGCGCTGGCCGACGCGCTGGCCGGGCTGCTGCGCGACCGCACCGCCGACGGCACCCTCGCCACCGCCTGAGACAGCGCCGCGCCCGTCCGTCCCTCTTCCGGGACGGACGGGCGCGGTCTTCTTGTGACGCGGAATCACACCTGGGGGCGCAGCCGCGCGGCGTCCGCCGGGCTGCTTCCGGCGGGTTTGTCGCGGTTGACGGCGCTGCCGGCGCTCCACTTCTTCCAGTCCAGGTTCCAGTCGCCGAAGCCGTTGCCGAAGGGGGCCATGTTCTCGCCCTCCGAATTGACGTGCTGGACGATGTCGCCCTGGCGGACGTTGTCGAAGAACCACTTGGCGTTGGCACTGCTCATGCCGGTGCAGCCGTGGCTGGTGTTGGACACGCCCTGGGAACCGACCGACCAGGGGGCGGCGTGCACGTACTCACCGGTGTTGGTGAGCCGGGTGGCCCAGTGGACGCCCAGGTCGTAGAAGTCGGAGGCGCCGATGCTGGCGCTGGTCATCCGCACGTACGGCTCCTTGGTGAGGATGACCTTGATGCCATTGCGGGTCTCGTAGCCCGCCTTGCCCGTGGTGACGGGTATGGAGCGGATGGTCTTGCCGTTCCGCTTGACGTTCATCACGTGCGCGGAAGCGTCCGTGATCGCTTCTATTCGGTCGCCGGTCTTCATCCGAACGCGTTTGGCCTTGCCGCCGCCGTAGAGGCCGTCGCGGATCTTCAGCCCTTTGAGTGAGGAGCGGAGCGTGATGGAGGCGTGTGCCGGCCAGTAGGAGCTGGGCCGGTAGTGCAGTTCCTTGCCGTCCACCCAGTGCCAGGAGCCCGCCACATGGGGCCTGGACTCCACCTTCAGGGCCCGCTCGACCAGCTCGCGCTGTTTGCGGCCCTTGACGCGGTGGCTCAGCTCGGCCGTGAGGGGCTGCCCGACGCCGTAGGTGCCGCTGCCCGGGCCCAGCTTGACGTTCAGGTGCTTGGATGCGGGCTTGGTCTCGAAACGCAGTGAGCGCCGCCCTGGAGCGCCCTCGTCGTTCTCCGTGCTCACTTGGAGGGTGTAGCGGGCGCCGGCGGCCAGCGGCCCCGTGCTGTGCCAGCGCTTGCCGTCGGAGGAGAGCTCACCGGCCACCACATGGCCCGAGGAGTCGGTGGCGAAGATGTCGGTGAGGGTGTCGCCGTGCTGGGCTGTGACTTCGAGCGGCTTGTCCGGGTCGACGTCCTTGCTGTCGGCGTCGGCGTTGACCGCCACGGCGTCCGTGGCGTCGTAGGGGGTGGCGGAGAGCGAGTTGCCGCTGCTGCCGCTGCACGCGGCGAGCCCCACGGAGAGGGGCGCCAGCAGCAGGGCGCAGCTCTTGACCACCCGGCGCTTGTAGGTACGGGACAGGGTTCGGGGGGTGAGGACCCCCTGCGCTATCGCGGTGCGTGGGCTGTGACTCATGGGCCCAAAATATGAAAAATCGTCATTTCGAGCCCGCTGAGTGCGTACAAACGGGTCGGCCCCCCGGAGTGTCGGGGGGCCGATCCTTGCTTTTTCCGTTGTGTGGTGCCGCAGGTGGTGCTTCCGGCTACTGGGTGCGGTTCTGACCGTGGTAGTACTCGAACACCCAGCCGAACAGGCCGATCAGCAGCACCGGCGCCGAGACGTACACCAGCCACCAGCCCATGGCCACGCCCAGGAAGGCGAAGGCGCCACCGAGGCCCAGCACCAGCGGCTGCCAGCTCCACGGGCTGAAGAAGCCCAGCTCACCGGCGTCGTCCGCGACGTCGGCCTCTTTGTTGTCCTGGGCTCCGGTGTCCACCCGGCGCGCGGTGAACGCCAGGTAGTAGCCGATCATGATCGACAGGCCGAAGGCCAGGAAGAGGCCGGTGGTGCCCACCGGCTCCTTCGACCAGAGCCCGTAGGTGACGGCGACTGCCAGCAGGAAGACCGACAGCCACAGGAACATCTTGCCCTGGATCTTCACTTCCCGGCCTCCTTGCTGCCGGCGAGCGCCTTCTCTTCCCTGTCCACGTTCTCCAGCTCATCGAGCGCGGAGATCTCCGGGTGGTGCAGGTCGAAGGCCGGGGATTCGGAGCGGATACGGGGCAGGGTGAGGAAGTTGTGCCGCGGGGGCGGGCAGGTCGTTGCCCACTCGAGCGAACGGCCGTAGCCCCACGGGTCGTCGACCCCGACCTTCTTGCCGTACTTGTGCGTCTTCCACACGTTGTAGAAGAACGGCAGCAGCGACATGCCCAGCAGGAACGAGCTGATCGTGGAGAGGGTGTTCAGCGCGGTGAACCCGTCGGCCGCCAGGTAGTCCGCGTACCGGCGGGGCATGCCCTCGGCGCCCAGCCAGTGCTGCACCAGGAAGGTGCCGTGGAAGCCGATGAACAGCGTCCAGAAGGTGATCTTCCCGAGCCGCTCGTCCAGCATCTTGCCGGTGAACTTCGGCCACCAGAAGTGGAATCCGGCGAACATCGCGAAGACCACGGTGCCGAAGACGACGTAGTGGAAGTGCGCGACGACGAAGTACGAGTCGGAGACGTGGAAGTCCATCGGCGGCGAGGCCAGGATGACACCGGTCAGACCACCGAAGGTGAAGGTGATCAGGAAGCCGATGGTCCACAGCATCGGTGTCTCGAAGGACAGCGAGCCCTTCCACATCGTGCCGATCCAGTTGAAGAACTTCACACCTGTCGGCACCGCGATCAGGAAGGTCATGAACGAGAAGAACGGCAACAGCACGCCGCCCGTCACGTACATGTGGTGCGCCCACACCGTCACCGACAGGCCGGCGATGGCGATGGTCGCGCCGATCAGACCGATGTAGCCGAACATCGGCTTGCGGCTGAAGACCGGGATGACCTCGGAGACGATGCCGAAGAACGGCAGCGCGATGATGTACACCTCTGGATGGCCGAAGAACCAGAAGAGGTGCTGCCACAGCAGCGCTCCGCCGTTGGCCGCGTCGAAGACATGCGCCCCGAATTTACGGTCCGCCTCCAGGGCGAACAGCGCGGCGGCCAGCACCGGGAAGGCCAGCAGCACCAGCACACCGGTGAGCAGCACGTTCCAGGTGAAGATCGGCATACGGAACATCGTCATGCCGGGTGCGCGCATGCAGATGATCGTGGTGATGAAGTTGACCGAGCCGAGGATGGTGCCGAAGCCGGAGAGGGCCAGGCCCATGATCCACATGTCGGCGCCGACGCCCGGCGAGCGCACCGCGTCCGAGAGCGGCGAGTAGGCGAACCACCCGAAGTCGGCCGCGCCCTGTGGGGTGAGGAAGCCACCGACCGCGATCAGCGAGCCGAAGAGGTAGAGCCAGTAGGCGAACATGTTCAGCCGCGGGAAGGCCACATCGGGCGAGCCGATCTGCAGCGGCATGATCCAGTTCGCGAAACCGGCGAACAGCGGGGTGGCGAACATCAGCAGCATGACCGTGCCATGCATGGTGAACGCCTGGTTGAACTGCTCGTTCGACATGATCTGCATGCCCGGGCGGGCGAGCTCGGCGCGCATGAGGAGCGCCATGACGCCGCCGATGCAGAAGAAGACGAACGACGTGATCAGGTACAGGCTGCCGATCTTCTTGTGGTCCGTCGTCGTCAGCCAGTCGACAACGATCTGTCCTGGCCGCTTGGGACGCCCGGGGGTTGTCGCCTCAGCCGTCGCGGCGGCGGCACCCTGGGGTTCGTTGAGGATGCTCACGGGTTATTCGTCTCCGCATTCTTGGCGCCGCCCGTGGTGGCGGTACCCGCCGGGATGTAGCCGGTCTGGCCCTTCTTCGCCAGGTCCTCCAGGTGCTTCTGGTAGCGCTCCGGGGAGACGACCTTCACGTTGAAGAGCATCCGGGAGTGGTCGACGCCGCACAGCTCGGCACACTTGCCCCTGAAGGTGCCCTCCTTGTTGGGGGTCACCTCGAAGCGGTTGACATGGCCCGGGATGACGTCCTGCTTCATGAGGAACGGCAGCACCCAGAAGGAGTGGATGACGTCGCGGGAGGTCAGGATGAACTGGACCTTCTCACCCTTGGGCAGCCACAGCGTCGGGCCCGGGTTGCCGTTCTGCGGGTTCTTGCTGGCCGGGGTTCCGGCCTCGTAGACACCCTCGGCGCCCTTGGGGAAGCCCTTGGTCATCCGGTCCGGGATGGCGCTCAGCTCCTTGCTCAACGCCTTGTCCGTGTTGACGTCCGTCTTCGGATCGCCGTCCACGTTCTCGACGTAGTTGAAGCCCCAGCTCCACTGGTAGCCAACGACGTTGACCACGTGGGTGGGCTTCTTGGAGGTCGCCAGAAGCTTGGTCTCGTCCCGGGCCGTGAAGTAGAACAGCACCGAGATGATGATGATCGGGACCACGGTGTACAGGGCCTCGATGGGCATGTTGTACCGGGTCTGCGGAGGGATCTCGACCTTGGACCGGGAGCGCCGGTGGAAGATGACGCTCCACAGAATCAGACCCCACACCAGCACGCCCACGGCGAGCGCGGCCGCCCAGGAGCCCTGCCACAGAGAGAGGATCCGCGGCGCCTCGTCCGTTACCGGGGTGGGCATACCGAGGCGGGGAAAGTCCTTTGATGTGCAACCGGTCGCGGTCGCCAGGACCAGGCCCGCGGCCAGCGCCTGCTGCAGCTTCCGCCGCATCGGGCGCCGCGACGTGGGGGTGCCGCCCACCGCGCCCGAAGGGCGCCCGTGGGGGAGGTCGGAGCCGTTGGGACTCACGTAGCGCCTTCCCGAGAGTCTCGCCCGCGTCGGTCGGGCGCGGCCCTCTTACGTGGTCGGGCGCCGGCCCAGGCGCGGGCAGGGGTTTGGATGTTTATGCGGACCAAACCCTAGCCGACGCCATTTGGGGCCGCGCGGGGAGGGGGCGTAACGCGCCGCGCGCCGCCCCGAAGGGCCGTGGGACCGTGCCGACATGCGGCTCCGCCGCTCGGGCGCGCACCCGGGGAACTGCGCGCGCAGCGCCCGGTAGCGTAAAGGTGTGCCCTACTTCGATGCCGCCTCATCGCTCCCGCTCCATCCCGTCGCGCGGCAGGCGCTGCTGGCGTCGGTGGACGAGGGGTGGGCCGACCCCTCCCGCCCGCATCGTGAGGGAAGGCGCGCGCGCATGCTGCTGGACGCCGCGCGGGAAACCGCAGCCGAAGCCGTGGGATGCCGGCCCGACGAACTGCGGTTCACCTCTTCGGGTACGCAGGCGCTGCACACCGGGATCACCGGAGCGCTGGCCGGGCGGCGCCGGGCCGGCCGGCGGCTGGTCGTCTCCGCCGTGGAGCACTCCGCCGTACTGCACACCGCCGAGGTCCACGAGCGGGCCGGCGGCCTGACGCGGCAGGTGGAGGTCGACCGTACGGGGCGGGTGGACGCACAGGAGTGGGCGAGGGCGCTCGGCGAGGACTGCGCGCTGGCCTGTCTCCAGTCGGCGAACCACGAGGTCGGCACGGTCCAGCCGGTCGAGGAGGTGGCCGCCGTCTGCGCCGAGGCGGGCGTGCCGCTGCTGGTGGACGCGGCGCAGTCGCTGCCCTGGGGGCCGGTGGCAGGGGACTGGTCGCTGCTGGCGGGCAGCGCCCACAAGTGGGGCGGTCCGGCCGGCGTCGGGCTGCTCGCGGTGCGCAAGGGTGTGCGGTTCGCTCCGCAAGGGCCGGTGGACGAGCGGGAGTCCGGGGCCGCGCCCGGCTTCGAGAACATCCCGGCCATCGTCGCCGCCGCGGCGGCGCTGCGGGCCGTGCGGGCTGAGGCCGACGCCGAGGCCGCCCGGCTGCGGGCGCTCGTGGACCGCATCCGGGCCCGGGTGCCGGAGCTGGTGCCGGACACCGAGGTGGTCGGCGATCCGGTGCGACGGCTGCCGCACCTGGTGACCTTCTCCTGTCTGTACGTGGACGGCGAGGCCCTGCTGCACGCGCTGGACGCCGCGGGCTACTCCGTCTCCAGCGGCTCGTCCTGCACCTCCAGCACCCTGACTCCCAGCCATGTGCTGCGGGCCATGGGCGTGCTCTCGGAGGGCAACGTCAGGGTCTCGCTGCCCCCGGGGACGCCCGAGAGCGAGGTGGACCGGTTCCTGGACGCGCTGCCCGGTGCCGTCGAGGGCGTACGGGCACACCTCGGCGCCGGCGCCGGCACCGCCGCCGGGCCCGCGCCCTCGGGTGCCGCCTCGGAGATCACCGTGGACGCGCGGGGCAAGCTGTGCCCGCTGCCGGTGATCGAGCTGGCCAAGGTCATCGAGGACGTGCCGGCCGGCGGTGTGGTCCGCGTACTGGCCGACGACGAGGCGGCGCGGCTCGACATCCCCGCCTGGTGCGAGATGACGGGGCACGCCTACGAAGGGGCGGAGGGCATCGAGTACCGGGTGCGGCGGGTGGCCGCCGGCGCGTGAGGGCGGGGGCCGCGGCCCTCTCACAGAAAGGCGCCCGACGGGATGTACGGCGACGGGGGCCGCAGCCCGCGGAAGCAGACGAACCCCTCAGCGCGCAGTTCCAGCCCCGCCCGGAGTCCGACGTCCACGGCCCACTGCTGCTCCGCCGTGACGTCCTCCACCTCCACGCCGGCCCCCTCCCCCACGCCGAGCAGCGCCGCGCTCAGCACCCGGGTGGCCAGCCGCCGGGAGGTGGCGCCCAGCAGCGCGACCTTCCCCTCCTCGCTGATGTAGCAGTAGCCGCTGCCCGCCAGGTCGTCGGCGACGACCAACCGGTTGTGCCGCATCAGGAACTCGTGGTCGGGCCCGTGGGCGCCGCCGCGCAGCCGCCGGTCCACGGAGTCGAGCAGATCGCGGTCGCGCGGGCCGCCCTCGACCGCCGCGCCCTCGACCGGCCCCAGCGCCGCCCGGTCCACGATGCCGCGCATCCGGATGGTGGGGTGCAGCTCGAACCCGGCCTGCCGGTAGACCCGCGCGGCGGCCGGGTGCCTGGAGCAGCAGATGATGCCGCGCAGACAGCCGCGGCCGTACTCCAGCGTGCGCTGGAGCAGCGCCCGCCCGACGCCCTTGCCCTGGGCGCCGGGCAGTACGACGAGGAGGGCCAGGCCCCAGGTGCCCTCGCGGATGTGGGACTGCGCCGCGCCGATGGCCTGGCCGGTCTCGTCCTCGGCCAGCCAGCTGCCCGCGGGGTCGTGCCGCACGATGTGCAGGATCTTCTCGCGGCTGCGGGCCGCCTGCGGTGGGGCTTCGCCTTCGAGGGCGTGCGGGGTGCCGAACGCCGCCTCGGCCAGCTTTCTTATGGTCTCCGCGTCTTCTTCTGTGTGTCTGACAGGGCGCAGCAGCATTGGCGCACGGTACGGCTGCGCGAGGGGCCGCTCAATGGGGCTACGGCGCTACGGCAGGGCCAGCATGCGTTCCAGGGCCAGTTTGGCGTACTTCTCCGTTTCCGCGTCGACCTGGATGCGGTTGACGACCGTGCCGTCGGCCAGGGACTCCAGGGCCCACACCAGGTGCGGCAGGTCGATGCGGTTCATCGTGGAGCAGAAGCAGACGGTGCGGTCGAGGAAGACGATCTCCTTGTCCTCGGCGGCGAACCGGTTCGCCAGCCGCCGTACGAGGTTGAGCTCGGTGCCGATCGCCCACTTGGAGCCGCGGGGCGCCGCTTCCAGGGTCTTGATGATGTACTCCGTGGAGCCGACCTGGTCCGCCGCGGCGACGACCTCGTGCTTGCACTCGGGGTGCACCAGCACATTGACGCCCGGGATGCGTTCGCGCACCTCGCGGACCGAGTCCAGCGAGAAGCGGCCGTGTACGGAGCAGTGGCCGCGCCACAGGATCATCTTGGCGTCGCGGAGCTGCTGCGGGGTCAGGCCGCCGTTGGGCTTGTGCGGGTTGTAGACGACGCAGTCGTCCAGCGTCAGGCCCATGTCCCGGACCGCGGTGTTGCGGCCGAGGTGCTGGTCGGGCAGGAAGAGCACCTTCTCGCCCTCGCCGAACGCCCACTCCAGGGCCCGCTTGGCGTTGGAGGAGGTGCATATGGTGCCGCCGTGCCGACCCGTGAACGCCTTGATGTCGGCGGAGGAGTTCATGTACGAGACCGGGACGGTCACCTCGGCGACCCCGGCCTCGGTGAGCACGTCCCAGCACTCGGCGACCTGTTCGGCACTGGCCATGTCCGCCATCGAGCAGCCGGCCGCCAGGTCGGGGAGGACGACCTGCTGGGCTTCGGAGGTGAGGATGTCGGCGGACTCGGCCATGAAGTGCACGCCGCAGAAGACGATGTACTCGGCCTCCGGGCGGGCCGCGGCGTCCCGGGCCAGCTTGAAGGAGTCGCCGGTCACATCGGCGAACTCGATGACCTCGTCGCGCTGGTAGTGGTGGCCGAGCACGAAGACGCGGTCGCCGAGCTTCTCCTTCGCGGCGCGGGCGCGGGCCACCAGGTCCGGGTCGGAGGGGGCGGGAAGGTCGCCGGGGCACTCGACCCCGCGCTCGCTCCTGGGGTCGGCCTCGCGACCGAGCAGCAGCAGCGCGAGCGGGGTCGGCTGTACGTCCAGCGGCTGGGCGGCACTCACAGGACCAGCCCTTTCTGTGGCTCAGATTCGACGCTCGGGTTCGGATTCGCGTCGGATTCTCGTCTAAGTGACGTTATCTATCATAACCGCTTCACGTCAGTTTGACGATGGCCATCGCGTCGATGTGACGCATTCCAGCCGCTTCCGCGGTGTGCGAGCATGAAGTGACGCTCCTGGAATGAATCCGGGATGCCATCGGTTGAGCCGACGGTAAGAGAGCAGTCCGTACAACCCGGGAGAGAAGCAGATGTCCGTTTCGGACGAGACCGCTGTAAGCGAGGGCATCATCCTGTCCGACGCCGCCGCCGCGAAGGTCAAGAGCCTGCTGGAGCAGGAGGGCCGCGACGACCTGGCGTTGCGCGTCGCCGTCCAGCCGGGTGGCTGCTCCGGCCTGCGGTATCAGCTCTTCTTCGACGAGCGCTCGCTCGACGGTGACGTCGTCAAGGAGTTCGACGGGGTGAAGGTCGTCACCGACCGGATGAGCGCGCCCTACCTCGGCGGTGCCTCCATCGACTTCGTCGACACCATCGAGAAGCAGGGCTTCACCATCGACAACCCGAACGCCACGGGGTCGTGTGCGTGCGGGGACTCCTTCAACTGAACCCCCGGCCCCGTTGCGGGCGGCGCGCCCCTCGTGACAAGGCATGACAAGGGCGGCGGACTCCCCCCACCAGGAGTCCGCCGCCCTTGTCGTTTCAGGGGGCGGTGCCGTGGATCACTTGCGGGGCAGCTTGTCGCCGTCCCGGGCGTCGACCACCTTGCGGTCGCCCAGCTCCTTGTCGAGCTTCACCTCGACGGTCTGCCGCTTGGCGATCTTGACGCAGATGTTCTTGCCGTCCTTCTTCTTCTCGGCGTCGATCTTGACCTTCACCGTGGAGCCGGACTCCTCGGCGCTGGCCTTGTAGGTGTCGCACACCCCGCCCCAGAAGGTCAGCTTGAGGGTGCGGCCCTGTGCCTTGTAGGACTCGATCGCCTGTGAGGGCTGCTTGCCGCCCGTGCCGACGTCGCCGCTGCCCGGTTTCGCGGGGTGGCCCGAGGTCTTCGAGGGCTTGAGGTACTTCTGCTGTACGGCCGGGTGGGTGACCTTCAGATCGCCGCCGCCGGGCCGCTTCACGTCGTAGATCCAGGCCGGGACGAGCAGCGGCTTGCCGTGCGAGCGCTCCAGCGAGAGCCCGAAGGCGGCGCCGCCGATCTTCGTCGGCTCATCGCCCTGCTCCCCCTCGCCGCGGTGACCGCCGCGCGACTGGCTCGCCTTGTTCATCTCGTCCAGCGTCGCGGTGGCGCTCTGCACCGGGTAGACCTCGCCCTTACGGGTCTTGTTCCAGCTGCCCTGCGCACGGGTGACGTTGCCCTTCTCGTCCACCACGAAGGTGCTGTCCCAGCCGTGCGTCGGCAGGTGGTCGACCCGGGGCGAGGCGGTGACGGTGCGGGTGCCGCCGACCGGCGATCCGGCGTCCACCGAGGCCTCCTCCATCCCGAGCACACGCAGTACCGGGCGTACGGCGTCCTCGGCCTTCTCCTCGGACAGCGGCTTGCCGCCAGGGGCCGGGTCGGGGTCGGCGTCCAGCGGTACGGTCTGCCCGTTCTGGTACGTCCACGCGCCGCCCGCGGCGCCGCGCTCGGCGGTCAGCCGGGGGCCCTTGCCCTGGCCGCCACCCGCCTGCCAGCGGCCGTCCCGCTCCTTGACGGCGCCCTTGACGTGCAGCGCCTCGGCGAGCTTCGCGACCTGTACGCGGCTCACCTCGTGCCCCGGCTTGTAGACGGCAGCGGCCTTCGGCCCGTCGGGCAGTTCGCCCTCGGCCCGGTAGCCGCGGGGGCCCATCGGCTCGCCGGGGGCGATGCCCTCGCCGCTGTCCCGCGCCGAGGTGGCGGTGCCGTCCAGGGCCAGCTTCGGGGGGCCGCCCTCGGGGGCGCTGCCGGCGTCCGTGGTGCCCGGGCCGCCCGCGTCGGAAAAGGCGGTGGACGCCCAGTACGCGCCGCCCCCGCCGGCCACCAGGACAGCGGCGGCCACGGCGCCGACGGTGAGCTGCCGCCGCCTGCTCCGGGGTGCCGGCCGGTCCTCGGTCTCGGGGGACTCGGGGGACTGGTCTGTACTCACCGAAAACTCCTTTGGCTCCGCGTCCATGAGTCCTCCCACACGAGGGGGACGCTCATGCCCCTCATGCGGGGGTCGTGAGTGGGACGGGGACCGGAAGCGGTCGGTTCCCGGACGGCGCGCTCCGTGACAGGGCCGGGCCGCTCGGTCGCCGTATCAGCCGCTGTGTTCAGTCGCCGTACTCGGACATTCCGTCCAGCAGGCGTGCCGAGCGCACCGGCACCCGCACCCCGTGCAGCGGGACCGGGCGGACGGGGTGCCGTCCCTCGGACATCGCGGGCGCAACCGTCCAGTGCGGGACCATCCGGGCGCAGTCGCCGAGCAGTTGCTCCATCGACTCGTGCTCGGCGTGCTCGGCCCGGAAAGGCGCTGTTTTCCACATGAGGATCACGCTACGCATCGGATCAGCTGCCCGGAAGACCCTACTATGAGGTAGTTGTGTCCTGTTCGGCTCAGGGGACCCAGCGGGTAGCGTTGCCAGCGCCTTCCCCTCGTGCGCTGGGCGTACGGGGGTACCCGATGTCTCTCAGGAGCAGAATTCGTCGTGCGTATCGCAGTCTGCGGGTCCATCGCAAACGACCACCTGATGACCTTTCCGGGGCGCTTCTCCGACCAACTGGTCGCCGACCAGTTGCACACGGTCTCGCTCTCCTTCCTCGTCGACCGCCTCGACATCCGCCGAGGCGGCGTCGGCGCCAACATCGCCTTCGGCATGGGCCAGCTCGGCGTCCGGCCGGTCCTCGTCGGTGCGGCGGGAGAGGACTTCGAGGAATACCGGGCCTGGCTCGAACGCCACGGCGTGGACACCGAGTCGGTGCACATCTCGGAGGTCGCACACACCGCACGATTCGTCTGCACCACCGACGCGGACAACAACCAGATCGGCTCGTTCTACACCGGTGCCATGAGCGAGGCGCGGAACATCGAGATCCAGCACGTCGCCGACCGCGTCGGCCGGCTCGACCTCGTGCTGATCGGCGCGGACGACCCCGAGGGGATGATGCGCCACACCGAGGAGTGCCGGACCCGCGGCATCCCCTTCGCGGCCGACTACTCGCAGCAGATCGCGCGGATGGACGGCGAGGGGATCCGCAACCTCACCGACGGCGCCACCTACCTCTTCTCGAACGAGTACGAGAAGGAGCTGATCGAGGCCAAGACCGGCTGGAGCGACGAGGAGGTGCTCCAGCGGGTCGGCACCAGGGTGACGACTCTCGGCAAGAAGGGCGCCCGCATCGACCGGGCGGGACAGGAGCCGATCGTCGTCGGCGTCGCGGAAGAGAAGCAGAAGGCCGACCCGACCGGTGTCGGCGACGCCTTCCGTGCCGGTTTCCTCTCCGGGCTGGCCTGGGGCGTCGGTCTCGAGCGCGCCGCGCAGGTGGGGTGCATGCTGGCGACTCTCGTCGTCGAGACGGTCGGCACCCAGGAGTACGAGCTGAAGCGGGTGCACTTCATGGAGCGCTTCACCAAGGCGTACGGCCACGACGCCGCCACCGAGGTCCAGGCCCACCTCCCCTGAGGACCGCACACCCTGACCGTGGGCCCCTCCCAGGGAGGGGCCCACGGGGGCCGGGACCCGGCGATGGCCCCCCACGGGCGGCCGGGCCCCGGCGGCTTCAGGAGGGGGCACCCTCCCCCGCGGCGGCGCCGGCGCGCTTGGCGGCCCGCCGTTCCTTGCGCAGCTCGACCATGGCGTACAGCGTCGGCACCAGCAGCAGCGTCAGCAGCGTCGAGGTGATCAGCCCGCCGATCACCACGACCGCCAGCGGCTGCGAGATGAACCCGCCGTCGCCCGTGACGGCCAGCGCCATCGGCGTCAGCGCGCAGATGGTGGCGAGCGCGGTCATCAGAATGGGCCGCAGCCGGTGCCGGCCGCCCTCGACGACGGCGTCGATGACGCCGTAACCCTGCCGCCGGTACTGGTTGATCAGGTCGATCAGCACGATCGCGTTGGTCACCACGATCCCGATCAGCATCAGCATGCCGATCATCGAGGGGACGCCCAGCGGGGTGCCCGTCGCGACCAGCAGGCCCACGGCGCCGGTGGCCGCGAACGGGATGGAGACCAGCAGGATCAGCGGCTGGATCAGCGACCGGAAGGTGGCCACCAGCAGCATGAAGACGATGGCGATGGCCGCCAGCATGGCCAGCCCGAGGGAGCTGAACGCCTCGTCCTGGTCCTGCGAGAGGCCGCCGATCTCCGCGGTGGCGCCCTTGGGCAGATCCAGCGAGTCGATCTCGGACTGGAGCTTGGCACTGACCGCTCCGGTGTTGTCCCCGGTCGGCCTCGCCGTGATCGTCGCGGCCCGTGCGCCGTCGATCCGGGTCATCTGGACCGGACCGTCCACGGTACGTACGTCGGCGACCTCGCCCAGCGTCGTCCCGCCCAGCGGCAGCCGCTTCAACTCGGCGACGGTGCGGGCCGGTTGCGGGGAGCGCACCACGACATCGCGCTCGGTCTCGTCGAGCACCGCCTTGCCGGACTTGGTGCCGCTCACCGCCTGGGTGACGGCCTGGCCGAGCGCCGCGTCGGAGAGCCCGTGGCGGGCCGCCTCGGGCTTGGCCGTCACCGAGATGCGCGGCACGGACTCGGACAGGTCGGACTGCACGTCGGTGACGCCGTCCAGCCCCGCGACCTTGGCACGGACCTGCTCGGACGCCTTCTTCAGCACGTCCTCGTCGCCCGCCTTGACCACGACGCTGAGGTCCTGGGTGCCGAAGCCGTCGCCCGGGTTGACGGTGGTCTCGCCGATGCCGGAGCCGAGCTGCTCGAGGCCGTCCTCGACGGCGCCCTGGACCGTGTCGCTGTCGGCGGACTCCTTCAGCTTGAGCTGATACGTGGCCTGGTTGGCGTCCGTACTGCCGCCGAACGCCGCCATCAGGCCCGCCGAGCCGACGGTCACCTGGTAGTCCTCGACGCCGTCGACGCCGGAGAGCATCTTCTCCACCTTCTTGGCCTGCTTGTCGGCCGCGCTCAGGCTGCTGCCGGGCGGCAGCTCCTGCTTGACGGTCAACTGCTGGGTCTCGCCCTGGTCGAAGAAGTTGGTCTTCAGCAGCGGCGCCATACCGAAGGTGGCCACCAGCACCACGACCGCGATCAGCAGGCTGGTGAAGCGGCGCCGGGTGGCGAAGCGGAGGACGGGGACGTACAGCCGCTGGAGCGGGCTGCCCGCCTCCTTCTCCTCGGACCTGCGGCGCTGCTCCTCGGGGTCGAGCCCGCGCAGCGCCTTCGGCGCCCGCAGGAACCAGTACGAGAGCACCGGTACGACGGTGAGCGACACCAGCAGCGAGGCGAGCAGCGCCACGGTGATGGTGAGCGAGAAACCGCCGAACAGCGCGCCGACCATTCCGCCGACGAACGCCATCGGGAGGAAGACCGCGACCGTCGTCAGCGTGGAGGAGGTGATCGCTCCGGAGACCTCCCGCACGGCGTCCAGGATCGCGGTGGTGCGCTCCTTGCCGTAGGCCAGGTGCCGTTTGATGTTCTCCAGCACGACGATGGAGTCGTCCACCACCCGGCCGATGGCGATGGTCAGCGCGCCCAGCGTGAGCATGTTCAGCGACAGGTCCCGCGTCCACAGCACGATCAGCGTCAGGACGACGGACAGCGGGATGGAGACCGCGGTCACCAGCGTGGAGCGCAGCGACAGCAGGAAGATCAGGATGACGACGACGGCGAAGACCAGGCCGAGCACGCCCTCGGTCGTCAGCGAGCTGATCGACTTGGAGACCTGCGGACCCTGGTCGGCAACGACGGTCAGCTCGGCGCCCTTGCCCAAATCGGCGCGGAGCTGCGGCAGCTTGTCCTTGACCGCGTCGGAGATGTCCACGGCGCTGCCGTCGTTGTCCATGGTCACGGAGACCGAGAGGCTCCGCTCACCGTTGGTGCGGGTCAGCGAAGTGGCCTTGTCCGCAGTCTCCTTGACGGTGGCGACATCGCCGACGCCGACCGGCTTTCCCCCACCACCCTTGGCGGGGATGCGCAGTTGCTCGATCTCCTCGACCGAGGTGTAGCCGTTGCCGACCTGCACGGTCTTCGACTTGCCCGACTCGTCGAAGGACCCGGCGGGCAGTGCGGCGCCACCGGCCTCCAGCGCCTTGGACAGGTCAGCGGGGGTCAGCTTCGCCGCGGCCAGCTTCCTGGGGTCGGGGGTGACGGCGACGATCCGGTCCTGCACCCCGTCGACGGTGACCTGGCCGACGCCGTCGATGTCCTTGAGCACCGGCACCACGGAGGTGTCCAGCGCATCGGCCAGTGCCTGCTGGTCCTTGCCCTTGGCGGAGGCGGCGAGCACCACGGTGGGTATGTCGTCGGTGCCGCCGGAGACCACCTGCGGGTCCACGCCGTCGGGCAGCTTGGCGCGGGCGCGGTTGACGGCCTGCTCGACGTCGGCGACGGTCTGCTGGGAACCGTCGCCGTAGTCGAACTGCGCCATCACGACGGCCGAGCCCTCACTGGCCGTCGAGGTGACGCCGGTGATGCCGTCGACGCCCTGGATGTTCTCCTCCAGGGGCTCGACGACCTGCTTCTCGACCACATCGGGAGAGGCACCCTGGTACGGCGCGATGACCGAGACCATGGGCAGGTCGATGGAGGGCAGCAGCTGCTGTTTGAGCTGGGGGACGGCGATGGCGCCGAAGCCGATGGCCACGAGCGCCATCAGGCCTATCAGCCCACGCTGCAGCAGGCTGAGGCGGGACAGCCAGGACATGGGTAGCCGGGTCTCTCTCTTGGTAGGGACGTGCGGGTGCCGCCGTACGGGCAGACACCTGGTGCCGCCTACACCTTCGCCCACCCCCGGCGCGGAATACTCCGCCGCAGGTCCCTTTCTGCCGCCGGCCGCGTACTCCGGCCGCAGTACGTGCGCGGGGAGCCCGGCTACGTCACTCCGCGAGGGAGGGCCGCACCAGTCCGCTCTCGTACGCGGCCACCACCAACTGCGCCCGGTCCCGGGCACCGAGCTTGGCCATGGTGCGGTTGACGTGTGTCTTGACGGTGAGCGGGCTGACGTCGAGCCGTTCGCCTATCTCGTCGTTGGACAGCCCGGCGGCCACCTGGGTCAGCACCTCGCGTTCGCGTGCGGTGAGCGCGGCCAGCCGGGCCGCGCCGCGCCCCTCGGCGCCCGCTCCTTCCGGGTCCGAACTCCCGCCCTGCGCAAGGAACCTGGCGATCAGCTGCCTCGTCGCCACCGGGGAGAGCAGGGCCTCGCCCTGGGCGGCCGTCCGGATCGCGGAGAGCAGCTCGCCCGGCTCGGCGCCCTTGCCGAGGAACCCGGAGGCCCCGGCGCGCAGCGAGCTGACCACGTACTCGTCCACCTCGAAGGTGGTGAGGATGACGACCTTGACATCGGCCAGCGCCGGGTCGGCGCTGATGGCTCGGGTGGCGGCCAGACCGTCGGTGCCGGGCATCCGGATGTCCATCAGCACCACGTCAGCGCCCGTGTCGCGGACCAGCGCCACGGCCTGCTCCCCGTCGGCCGCCTCGCCCACGACCTCCATGTCAGCCTCGGAGTCCACCAGCACCCGGAACGCGCTGCGCAACAGCGCCTGGTCGTCGGCGAGTACGACTCGGATCATGCTGGGGTCTCCTTCCGGGGAGCCGTCGCCTGCAGCGGCAACCGTACGTGGACCCGGAAGCCGCCGCCGGGCAGCGGTCCCGTCTCGCACACGCCGTGCAGCGCGGCGGCCCGCTCCCGCATCCCGACCAGGCCGTGCCCGCCGGCCGCGCCCTCCCGGTGCCCGGCGTCCTCGGCCGCGTCGGGATCGGCCGGGCCGACGTCCTCGGGGACGGTGTGGGTGGTGCCGGCGCCGTCGTCGATCACGACGATCTCCAGCGCCTCCGCGTCCCGCTGGATCCGCACCTCGGCGTGTGCCCCGCTGCCCGCGTGCTTCTGCACGTTGGTGAGGGCTTCCTGGACGACGCGGTAGGCGGTCAGGTCGACGGCCGAGGAGAGCGGCGCCGTCGAACCGGGCAGCGGGGTGTCCACCACGACGGACATCCCGGCGTGCCGGAAGCCCTCCACCAGCTCGTCCAGCACCTCCAGCCCCGGCGCCGGCTCGGTGGGTGCGGTGCTCTCCCCGGACTGGCGCAGCAGTCCGACGGTGGTCTGCAGCTCGGCGAGGGCGTGCCTGCTGGCGTCCCGTACGTGGGCGAGTGCCTGTTTGGCCTGGTCGGGGCGCTGGTCCATGACGTGCGACGCCACCCCGGCCTGCACATTGACCAGTGCGATGTGGTGGGCGACCACATCGTGCAGCTCGCGGGCGATCCGCATCCGCTCCTCCGCGACGCGGCGCCTGGCCTCCTCCTCGCGGGTGCGCTCGGCCCGTTCGGCGCGCTCCCTGATGGCGTTCACAAACGCCCGCCGGTTGCGGACGGCCTCGCCGACGGCGGCGGCCAGCGCGGTCCAGGCGAGGATGCCGAGGTTCTCCTGTGCGTACCACGGGCGGGCGCCGAAGAGCATGCTCGTGCCGGTGAGCACCCCGACGGTGAGGGCACCGACCCGCCAGCTCGTGCGGCGGTCGGTGGTGTTGCTGACGGTGTAGAGCGCGATGACGGCGGCGGAGACCAGCGGCGCCTCTGGTGCCGAACCGGCGTCCGGCCCGTCGCCGGTGACGAGTGCGACGACGGAGATCAGGCTGGTCAGCAGCAGCACCGGCATCGGGGCCCGGCGGCGCAGCGCCAGCACAGCGCAGGTGAGCGCGGCCAGCAGCACGATCTGCCCGCTGATCTCCCGCTCCGCGAACTGCGGCTGGCCGTTCGGGCCGTGCGGCTCCGTGGCTGCGCCGAGAAGGATGCAGCCGAATGTTCCCAGGGCGATGAGGGCGTCGACCGCGTGCGGATGGGCACGAAGTCGCTCGCGGATGTCGCGCAGTGTCACGGCAGGCACCGTTAGGCCCGGCTCTCCTGGGTGTGTGCTCTCGGATCTGCTCGCGCAGGTCGCGTTGTGCGGGTGCGGGTGGTGCGGGTCGCGTTGTGCGGGTCGTGCGTGTGTGGGGGCGGCGGGTCGGGGGCCCCGCCTGGGG
>NZ_JADKMA010000078.1 GCF_017676365.1 Streptomyces oryzae | reverse complement strand
GGCCCGCCCCCGGTTCCCGCAGCCCTTACGCACCCCGCGGCCCTTCGCCTCCCACCCTCCGGCTCCCGTCAGCCCTCCGTGACCCCGAAGCGGTGCACTCCGCTCGGGGTCACGGCCGTCTCCACCCGCCGGTCGTGCTCCTCGCCGTCGATACGGTCGACCACTTCACCGTCGTACAGCAGCACCGCACACGCCGGCTGTGCACCGTGGGCCGCCAGCCGGGCGAGCACCCGGTCGTAGCATCCGGCACCACGGCCCAGCCGCAGCCCGCTGCGGTCCACGGCCAGCCCCGGCAGCAGCACCGCGTCGGTCTGGGTGACCGCCTCGGGGCCGAGCCTCCTGCCGGACGGTTCACGCAGCCCGCGCCCGGCCGCTACGAGCTTCTGCGGGCCCTCGTAGAGCGCCCAGTCGAGGTCGTTGTCCTCCTGGAGCACCGGCAGCAGCACCCGCACGCCCCGCTCGCTCAGCGCCTCCAGCAGAGGGCCGGTGCCCGGCTCGCTGCCGACGGACACATAGGCGGCGACCGTGGTGGCGCCGGACAGCTCCGGAAGTTCCAGCACATGCCGCGCCAAAGCGAGCGCGGCTGCCTGGAGGTCGTCCGGAGTCAATGTTCTCCTCACCGACAGGACAGTGCGGCGCAACTCGCGCTTACTACGGTTGCCGACGGCCTCCGGCTCGCCCATGGGAATCCACGTCCTTTCCGCGCTGTAAAAAATGCAACAAACCCAACAAACGCGATAAACGCCGTGGACGCTTATCTTCGGCATCAAGTCAGCGGTTATGGTGCGGGACATGACTTCTCCCCGCGCACGGATCACCAAGGCAGTCATCCCCGCCGCCGGCCTGGGCACGCGCTTCCTGCCTGCGACAAAGGCCACACCTAAAGAGATGCTTCCGGTCGTCGACAAACCCGCGATCCAGTATGTGGTCGAGGAAGCCGTCACAGCCGGGCTCTCGGACGTCCTCATGGTCACCGGCCGTAACAAGCGTCCCCTGGAGGACCACTTCGACCGCAACTATGAGCTGGAGCAGGTGCTCCGTGACAAGGGGGACGACGGAAAGCTCGCCCGGGTGCAGGAGTCCAGCGATCTGGCGACCATGCACTACGTCCGGCAGGGCGACCCGCGCGGCCTGGGCCACGCCATCCTGTGCGCAGCCCCGCACGTGGGGGACCAGCCCTTCGCCGTCCTGCTGGGCGACGACCTGATCGACCCGCGCGACCCTCTGCTGTCCCGCATGATCGAGGTCCAGGAGGAGCGCGGCGGCAGTGTCATCGCGCTGCTGGAGGTCGACCCGATCAGCATCCACCTCTACGGCGCGGCGGCGGCCGAGGCCACCTCAGAGGGCGACGTGGTCCGTGTCTCCGACCTGGTGGAGAAGCCCTCGGCCCAGGAGGCGCCCAGCAACCTGGCCATCATCGGCCGGTATGTGCTCGACCCGGCCGTCTTCGAGGTCCTCAGCAAGACCGAGCCCGGCAGGGGCGGCGAAATCCAGCTGACCGACGCGCTCCAGGCACTCTCCGCCGACGAGTCCCTGGGCGGCCCCGTACACGGCGTCGTCTTCAGTGGCCGTCGCTACGACACCGGGGACCGGGGAGACTACCTGCGTGCCATTGTCAGGCTCGCGTGCGAACGTGAGGACCTGGGCCCGGAGTTCCGGGACTGGCTGCGCGGTTACGTCACCGAGGAGATGTAAGTCTTGAGCAAGACCTGGTCGGTCGAGGAGCACCTGGAGGACATCCTCCGCAGCATCCGTCCACTGGACCCCATCGAGCTGAACCTGCTCGACGCACAGGGCTGCACCCTGGTCGATGACGTCATCGTCCCGGCGGCCCTCCCGCCGTTCGACAACAGTTCCATGGACGGCTACGCCGTACGGACGGCCGACGTCGAGGGCGCCAGCGAGGAGTTCCCCGCTGTGCTCAGTGTGATCGGCGACATCGCGGCGGGCAGCGCGGATGAGCTCACTGTCGGATCGGGCGAGGCGGCCCGCATCATGACTGGTGCACCGCTCCCGCCCGGGGCCGAAGCCGTCGTCCCTGTGGAATGGACGGACGGCGGCACAGGCGGCGGTCCGGCGGACTCCATGCCCGCGCACAGTGACGCCCCCGAGGGCGCCACCGGCCAGGTACGTGTGCACCGTCCGGTGCATCCCCGGCAGCACGTACGGGCCAAGGGCAGCGACGTGAAACCGGGCACTGTCGCACTCAAGGCGGGCACTGTGCTGGGCCCCGCACAGGTGGGCCTGCTGGCGGCCATCGGACGCGGAACGGCCACCGTCCGGCCACGGCCCCGGGTGGTGGTCCTCTCCACCGGCAGCGAACTCGTCGCACCAGGGGAGCCATTGGGCCCCGGCCAGATCCACGACGCCAACAGCTTCGTGCTCACTGCCGCAGCACGCGAGGCCGGAGCCATCCCCTACCGGGTCGGAGCGGTGGCCGACGACGCGGAGACGCTGCGCGCCACCATCGAGGACCAGCTCATCCGCGCCGACCTGGTCGTCACCAGTGGCGGGGTCAGCGTCGGTGCCTACGACGTCGTCAAGGAAGCGCTCTCCCGGGTGGACGCCTTCCGGGGCGGCGAGGAGGACCGCATGGACGCCGTCGCCGATCCGGTGGAGTTCCGCAGACTGGCGATGCAGCCGGGCAAGCCCCAGGGCTTCGGCCTGATCGGTCCCGACCGCACCCCCATCCTGACGCTTCCGGGCAACCCGGTGAGTGCCTACGTCTCCTTCGAACTGTTCGTCCGCCCTGCCCTGCGCACCCTGATGGGCCGGCAGCCCGTCCGCCGCCGGACCGTACGCGCCCGCCTGGCCGGGGACGACGCACTGAGCTCACCAGAGGGCAAGCGGCAGTTCCTGCGGGGCGACTACACACCGCCCGGCGAGGAGGACGAGACGGGCACCGTCCGCGCGGTCGGCGGAGCGGGCTCCCACCTGATCGCCGCCCTCGCACAGGCCAACGCCCTGATCGACATCCCCGAGAAGACCGGCCGGCTCGCCCCCGGGGACGAGGTGACGGTCGTCCCCCTCGACTGACGCACCGGGCCGCACCCTTCTCGCTGCCGGTACCGTGTCTGGGCACAGCACAGGACCGGGAGAACCATGACCAGCCCCCAGCAGCACCTCACTCACGTCGACGCGTCCGGGGCAGCGCGGATGGTCGACGTGTCCGAGAAGGACGTCACCGCCAGGACGGCCCGCGCCACTGGACGCGTGCTCGTCTCCCCGGAAGTCGTCGCACTGCTGAGGGGCGAGGGTGTGCCCAAGGGAGACGCCTTGGCCACTGCCCGGATCGCGGGGATCATGGGCGCCAAGAAGACCCCGGAACTCATCCCGCTGTGCCACCCCCTCGCCGTCTCCGGCGTCAAGGTCGAGCTGTCCGTCGCCGACGACGCAGTCGAGATCGCAGCCCGGGTGAAGACCACCGACCGCACCGGCGTCGAAATGGAAGCGCTCACAGCGGTTACCGTCGCCGCCTTGACGGTCATCGACATGGTGAAGGCCGTCGACAAGTCGGCAGCCATCACGGACGTCAGGGTGGAGGAGAAGACCGGCGGAAAGTCAGGAGACTGGACACGCCGGCCGCTCACCGACGAGGAGGGCGCATGAGCGGTCCCCAGCAGCACGAGACCGGGGCACCCCCGCACGGGCACACGGCTCCACCCGCCCCGCACGGCCACCGCGAACCCGGCCAGGCCACAGCGGGCGCCAGGCCGCCCTACCGTGCCCTCGCCGTGACGGCGTCCAACCGCGCCTCCGCCGGGGTCTACGCCGACAAGGGCGGGCCGCTCCTCGTGGAGGGCCTGAGGGACCTGGGATTCGCCGCGGACGGGCCGCGGGTGGTCCCGGACGGGGAGCCCGTCCGCAAGGCGCTGCAGGAGGCCGTGGAGGCGGGCTACGCCGTCGTACTGACGACGGGTGGCACCGGCATCTCCCCGACCGACCGGACACCGGAGGTCACCCGGGACGTCCTGGACTACGAGATCCCGGGCATCGCCGAGGCCATCCGCGCCGAGGGGCTGACGAAGGTGCCCACGGCGGCCCTCTCCCGCGGCGTCGCCGGCGTCGCGGGCCGCACCTTGATCGTCAACCTTCCGGGCTCTACTGGGGGCGTGAAGGACGGGCTGGCGGTTCTCAGTCGGCTGCTGACGCACGCCGTCGACCAGATCCACGGCGGCGACCACCCCGCTGAGCCGGGCACCTCCCCGCAGCCCGGCGTCCCCAGAGGGGACGACCCCCGCTGAACGCACCGTGGCCGGCCGAGCTGGCGGACGGTCCCACGGCCCTCCGCCCCATAAGGCTGCGCGACCAGCGGGCCTGGCGTGAGGTCAACCAGCGCAACCGGGACTGGCTGCGCCCCTGGGAGGCCACGATCCCGCCGGCGCCTCCCGGTCAGCTGCCGCCGCGGCGTCCCACCTTCCGCCAGATGGTGCGCCATCTGCGGACCGAGGCACAGGCCGGACGGATGCTTCCCTTTGTCGTCGAGTACGAGGGAAGACTTGCCGGACAGCTGACCGTTGCGGGCATCACCTGGGGCTCCATGTGCTCCGGGCATATCGGCTACTGGATCGACCGTGCGGTGGCGGGGCGCGGCGTGATGCCGACAGCAGTGGCGCTCGCTGTGGACCACTGTTTCCATTCCGTGGGGCTGCACCGTGTGGAAGTGTGCATCCGCCCGGAGAACGTCCCCAGCCGCCGTGTGGTGGAAAAACTCGGCTTCAGGGAAGAAGGCACCCGCCCCCGGTATCTCCACATCGACGGAGCCTGGCGCGACCATCTGGTGTTCGCGCTGACCGCCGAGGAGGTACCAGAGGGACTGCTGACCCGCTGGCACCGGTCGCAGCCCGGCCACTCGACAGAAATAAAATAGACGTTCGAATTGTGGAGTTGCCGGGCCCCACTCCCGATAGGCTCCGGACAGCCAGTCCTTACCCGGCCATTTATCGGCCATTTCCGCGTAGCCCGGACGAGCAGTCACAAAAAAAGTTCGAGGGATCAGCCAGATCGTGCGACACACCGGGCTATTTGGCAGATGGGCTCATGCGATCCCCTCTACCGTGTGAGGGTGAGCAGCAGTGGCCTCATCTACGCAGTCATCGTCGGGGCCTGGGCCGCCTACTTGGTGCCGATGTGGCTTCGCCGGCAGGACGAGCTGAACGAAGCCCGTCCGACGGAACGCTTCAGCACCGCCATCCGGCTGTTGTCCGGCAAAGCCGGCATGGAACGCCGTTACGCGAGAGAAGCGGAGCGGCGCCGGGCGCGCGAGGGGTGGGCAGCGGACGATCCGTACGCGCGAAAAGCGGCGTCCGAACCCGGCCGCCCCGGCGCGCACGGTGAGGGCGGCTACGACGATGACGCGTACGGGAGCGACCCGGACGCCCTCACCGAACAGGCGGTGGACGTCCGGGCCTTCGCCGACCCCAAGACCATGGTCGGCGCTCCCGGTTCCGAAGCGCTGACCGAAGTACATGCTCACCGCATCCCGGACCGCCCCGCGCCGCACGCACCGCACGGCGGCAGGCACGGTCAAGGCGGCGCTGCCGCGCACGGTGCGCACAGCGGCCAGGGCGCCGCACGCGGCGGTCCCGGCGGTGCTCACGGCGGCCCTGGCGGCGCGCAGCGTCCCGCACAGGCTCAGCCAGGGGAGTCCGCGCGTGAGGAAGCCGCCTCACACGAACAGGACCACCCCAGGACAGCCGCGGGCGACGGCGCAGGCGCGCCGCGTAACCAGAGCGCCGAGGCGCGCGCTGCCGCGCTGGAGGGCAGACGCGCCAAGCAGGCCAAGCGCGCCAAGCTGCTCGCCCGGCGGCGGCGTACGACGATGCTGCTGTTCCTCGCCTTCACGGTCGGCACCGTGATCGCCGCAGTCCGCGGCCTCGCCCTCCTGTGGGTGCCCGCGATCCCCGCCGTACTGCTGAGCGCCTACATCGTCTACCTACGCGCCCAGGAGCGGCGCCGTTTCGCCTTCACCATGGACCGGCGCCAGGCCGAGGCGGCAGCGCGCAGCCTGCACGCCCAGCGGCCGCGGGGCGGTACCACGGGCGCGTCCGGCCGCCGCCGTGCCGCCGCGCAGGAGCCGGACACCGAACCCGGCCTCGCCGCACACCCCGAGCACGGGGCGGGCCGCGAGGGCCGACGTTCCCGTGCGGGCGCCGCCCCGGAGGCCGCGGCTCCCGAGCGCGAGCGCGTCAGCAGCCAACCGGACGCGCACGGCGAGGACCGTACGGATGCCCGGCGGGAAGCCCGCGCCCAGGCGGAGCAGCAGGAGGCCGCCGAACGGCGCGCCCTGGTGGAGCAGACCGACCACGCGGAATGGGTCGACCAGCAGCGCGCCCGGGACCGCGACTCCTCCGAGAGCGAAGGCTGGGACCCCGTACCGGTCCCGCTGCCCACCTACGTGAGCGCTCCCGTCGCGCCCCGCGCGACGCGCGGCGTCGACCTGGAGGCCCCGGACGCGTGGAGCTCGGCCCGCTCCAGCACCGCCCCCGTCGCCGAGCCGCAGCCCCCGGAGGACGAGGCCGACGGCGCTCCCCGCCCCCGCCGCACCGGCGAGCGCGACCGTACGCCCCTCTTCGACCAGTACGAGGACGAGGAGCGCCCCCGCGCCGCCAACGAATGACCGCCCCGTGACCAGCGCAGCAACGGATTTCCTCCCGCCCCGACGAGGATGCTAAGGTTTCACCCGTCGCAAGGGCCTGTAGCGCAGTCCGGTAGCGCATCTCGTTCGCAACGAGAGGGTCAGGGGTTCAAATCCCCTCAGGTCCACAGCACGACTGTTCTTGAGCTCGCTCGGGAGCGGTTGACGAGATCCCGCTGATCATCATGATCGGTCGGGATCTTTGTCGTTTCTGGGGTCCGTTCGACCGTGTTCGGGGTGGTGGATGGGGCTGGTCGCGGCTGCGGTCGGTGGGGCTGGGGCTTCGGCAGGTGGTGCGGCCGACGCGAGGAGCCCCGGGGTGCCGGGGCTGGTGGTGGCTGTCTGCGGTTGTTGTGCCTATTCAGCGACGAGTGGGGTGCCGTGGGGGTGGCAGTCCGGCGCGGGGGAACGGCGTGGCTTCGACTGGCCGTGCGCCAGGCGGTGTGCTGCGGGTGTTGGCGTCGGTGTGGAAGTCGCTGTCGGTCAGGTGGGCGCCGGTGCGCTGGTAGAGCCAGGTCTCGAGGATGTCCAGGTTGCCGGCGGTGACCAGGAGGGCGACGAGGAGGCTCTGGGCGACCTGGCCGGGTGCCGGCCGGTGCTTGGGATTCCCGATGTCGATCTCGTCGCTCTTGAGCCGCCCGTGAATCCCCTCGTTGTGCGATCGGATGGGTTTGTATGCGGCGATCCAGGCGGTGGAGAGGTAGGGGATGTCCTGCCGGAACTTGCCGGTCTTGAGATCGCCGGAGGCGTCCGCGGGAACGGTGATGGCCGACTTCGAGCAGACTGCGGGCAGTTGATCGGCCGGTGGTGGGTCGAGCCACTCGGCGGGCGGGAGTTGGACGGTGGGTTTGGCGGCCGGGTGAGCCGCGCGGCGCCGGGCGTCGCTGATGTCCAGCATCGTGGGCGGCGGGCCTGCGATGCGGTTGCCTTGTGGGCGGAGGCGGTCGCGGCGTGTGCAGTTGACCGAAGGGGACGAGCCGGCGGCCGGGCCGCGCGAGCTTGCCGCGGATCCGGAAGCCTGGCCCAACTGCCAGCTCACGGAGCCCGGGGCTACCGCCGTACAGGACGTTGCCCGCGGTCTCGTCGGCGCCATGGCCGAGCAGGGGCTGAGCCTGCGGAGGGTGGCGGACGTATCGGGCGTCAACCGGCAGCCATCGCCGACCTGATCAGAGGACGATCCTGGCCGGACGTGGCGACTGTGGCCCGACTCGCCGTCGGGCTCAACACTCGACTGTGGCCTCAAACGGCGACCTTCGAAAGGAAAACGGATCACGAAGCCCCAATCCCTGCCCAGAATCGCGCAAACGGCGATCGGGCATGACGAATTCGCGGCTCCACCCGCCGAGCGGTGCGCTTCTCGCCTACGCTCATGAAACACGTGGAGCCACCTTGATGGCAGCTCGCGTGCCGGCACCGCCGTCGCTTTCCACGGCTTGCGGCGGTGCCGACCCTCTCCTGCCGCACGCCCCCTCACGAGGCGGCGCAGGAGCATATATTCAGCCCACTACAGCCGACTCCCCTCTGGTGCCCGTGGCGATGGCGAACGAGCCGACCGGTTCCTCGATCACCTGGCCCTCTTCCACCAGCCTTTTGAGGCGGGCACGGGTGGTCTCCACGCGAGCAGGGGTCGTCACATCTTCCCCGACAGCTTCGGCTATTGCCTTCGCCTTCATCGCCCGCTTCGCTGTAGCCAGTAGCGACAGCATCCGGCGACGCCCCTCTTCCCATTCGAGCGGACCGGCCGAACCCGGCAGTGCCTCAAGTTCTGACTGGGCGGCCTTCTCAGTGACAGGGGGTTCCTCCGGCTCCTCGGGCTTCTCACCCTCAGGGCCATCAGGCACCTCGGCCTCGTCTTCGGGCAGGGACTCCAGCGTCTTCCGGGTGATGGTCAGGTGACGCAGTCGCTCCTCGGCTTCCTCCAGCCGCTGGTGCAGCATGGCGACTTCACCTCGTACGGCGGCCTCTTCTCGCGCCAAACGGTCGAACAGCGACGCCACAACCCACCCCCCTGAACCTGGTCACATCCCTGATGCGGCTACCCACGTTCCAGACACCGTAGGAGCGTTGTCCCAAGATCGCAGGAGCTGTTCGCCAAAGACCGCAAACAACAACGCGCGCCCACATTCGGACGCTTGACGCCTGAGTCGGGGGAAACTTCAGACCCCCAGTGGATGCGCTTGAGTAGGTCTCACCCTCACTCATTCCTATCCACGAGCCGCCGGATGGCTCGTGCCCACTCCAAGCACCGTGTTGGGCCCCTTGGAGGAGTGCAGATGAGGGTCTACCGGCGAACAGGGCGCAGCCGCGCTGCGCAACCCCCGTGGAGGCGATCCTCATGTCGCCGCAACGTTCCAGGCTCGCCGACAACGCTCGTGAACCACAAGATGCAAGGCGATCTTGCCCACAATCCAGCCGGGCGGCCTTACAACGAGAGAGGGGCAAAAGAGCGAGACCAGCCATGCCCGCACCCGTGAAGGCGCAGGACTTGAATGCTCAACTCGTCGGATGAGCTTTGAAGATGGCTGGTCTCAGGGGAGAGATCACATGGCGCGTATCTGCCGTCAAGCCTGGGGCCCAAGCGGGTCTGATCTGGGCTCCGATGTGGCCTGACCGAGCACTCGAGCTGGGAACAAAGGTGCCGATACTGGGGAACGATCTCCACTCGAGTGGGAAACGATCACCCAATAGTCCCAAAGCTGCAGTGTAGACCGACTCGTGAACACCCCATCTCCAGGGACACGAATCACATGCAGCCGATTCCAGGCCCCGGCGGCTCCACGCGGACAAGGCATACGACGTCCCTCACCTGCGGAAATGACCGTGGGGCAAGCGCATCGGCGTCCGCATCGCCCGCAAGGGGATCGACTCGAGCGAACGGCTGGGCCGCCGGTGGGTGATCGAACGGACCATGTCCTGGCTGAGCGGCTACCGCCGACTCAACCACCGCTACGAACGCCAGCCTGGCAACTACCTGGCCTTTCCCGGCCTCGCCGCAGCCCTCTGCTGCTACAAGCGACTCCTCAAACTGACCATGTAGGACACGGTCTAACCTCCCCACGCCCAGAACAGGTCCCCGAACGCCCACACCGGAACGGCCAGCCGAGCCGTGCAGCGCCAGGTCGCCTCCGCGTTCACCGCCGCCTTCGGCCTGAAGCCGCGAGTCGGCCAGGGCCTTGCTGGCTCCTGCCGGGTATCCCCACGGCGTCAGGCCAAGCCTTGAGTGGAGCGCTTCAGCGCTCCACCTCTGAGGTACCCCCCCGGGTATAACTGTTAGGGTGGTTGTTGGATACCCCCCGGGGTACATCGCCGAAAGGAGTCAGAAGCCGTGTTCTTCGTCGACACCCTGGAGTTCGAGGGCCTGGGCAACCGCAGTTACCTGGCCGGCGGGGCCAGTGCCGCGGTGGTCATCGACCCGCCGCGGGACATCGACCAGGTCATTGCCGCAGCGGCTCGCCGCGCGGTGCGCATCGCTTTCGTGGCCGAGACCCATGTCCACAACGACTATGTCACCGGCGGCCTGGAGCTGGCCCGCGTCACCGGCGCTCAGTACCTGGTGCCGGCCGGGGCGCGCGTGTCGTTCGCCCGCACCCCGGTTGCCGACGGCGACACCGTGACGGTCGACGAGGGCATGGTGCTCCGCGCGATCGCTACTCCCGGGCACACCCCGCACCACACCTCCTACGCCCTGGCCGAGGACGGGCGCAGTGTGGCGGCGTTCACCGGCGGATCCCTGCTCATCGGCGCCGTCGGCCGTCCCGATCTGGTCGAGCCGCGGCTGACCGAGCAGCTGGCCCGCGCCCAGCACGCCTCCGCCCACCGGCTGGCCGACGAGCTGGACGACGAGGTACCCGTGCTGCCCACCCACGGGTTCGGCAGCTTCTGCTCCTCCTCCCAGGCCGAGGGGGACACGACCACGATCGGCAGGGAGCGCAAGACCAACGACGCCCTGACCTTGGATGTGGACGCCTTCGTCGCCCAAGTGCTCGCCGGGCTGGACGATGTGCCCGCCTACTACGCGCACATGGGCCCGGCCAATGCCGGGGGCCCCGCGCCGGTCGACCTCACCCCGCCGCGGCGTGCGGACGCCGAGGAGATCGCCTCCCGGCTGGCCGCGGGTGAGTGGGTGGTGGACCTGCGCAGCCGTATGGCCTTCGCCGGGGGGCATGTGTCCGGGTCGTTCAATTTCGAGGGTGAGGGCAAGCTCGCCACCTACCTGGCCTGGCTGATCCCGTGGGGCAAGCCCGTCACTCTGCTCGCCGAAGATCCGGAGCAGATCGCCGCCGCGCAGCGGGAGCTGGTGCGGGTGGGCATCGACCGCCCGGCCGCGGCTGCCACCGGTGATCCGGCCGGCTGGATCCGTGAGGGCGAGCAACTCGTCTCCTTCCCCCGAGCCCGCTTCGCCGACCTCGCCGATGTCCGTGAGCGCGGCGACGACGTGGTCGTTCTGGACGTCCGCCGGGGCTCGGAACGTGCGGGCGGCTACCTCCACGGCTCCGTCCACGTCCCGATCCACGAGCTGCACGGCCGCATCGGCGAGGTGCCGGACGGGACGGTGTGGGTGCACTGCGCCGGCGGGATGCGCGCGGCGATCGCCGCCTCCCTGCTCGATGCCGCCGGCCGGGACGTGGTCGCCGTCGACGACGGCTTCGATGCCGCCACCGAGGCGGGACTGCCTCTCACCCACCCCGAGGGCACCGACTGACACCCTTCCGCGTCACCTGCACGAAAGTGATCAAACGATGCTCCCGTTTCTCCGCCGCGGCCCCGGCCGCCTCACCCCGCGACAGGCCCACCAGCAGACCAGCGACGGCACCGCCGTCCTGCTGGATGTCCGCGAACCACCGGAGTGGAACGCCGGGCACGCGCCCGACGCCCTGCACCTGCCCCTTTCCCGCCTCGCGGCAGGGGCACCGCTCCCGGCAGCCGCGCAGGGCAGGCCAGTGGTCACGGTCTGCCGCTCCGGTCACCGCTCCCAGCAGGCCGCCAAGCTGCTGGCCGGACGCGGCGTTCCAGCCACGGACGTCACGGGCGGCATGACCGCCTGGGCGCGTGAGGGCCAGCCGGTCATCGGTCCGGGCGGCAGCAACGGTGTCATAGCGTGAGCGCTCTGATCCTGGCCCTGATCGCGGGGGCGGTGGTCGGGCTCGCGCTCGGCTCGCTCGGCGGGGGTGGCAGCGTCCTGGCCGTCCCGGCGCTGATCTATCTGCTCGGCTTCACACCGGCCGCCGCGACCACCGCCAGCCTGATCATCGTCACGGCCACCTCGCTCACCGCCCTGTACGCTCACGCCCGCACCGGCAACGTCCGCTGGAAAGCCGGCGCCCTGTTCGCCGCTGCCGGACTCCTGCCTGCGGCCGCAGCAGGGGCTGCGGCATCCCGCCTGCCCCAGCCGGTACTGACTGCCGCGTTCGCAGCCATCGCCGTACTCGCCGCCGTCAAGATGCTGCGCCCCAGCCGAACCGCCACCGGCCCAGCGGCCGGCGAGGCACGGCCCGCCCGGGCCGCCGGAACCGGCGCAGGGCTGGGTGCGCTGACCGGTCTGCTCGGCGTCGGCGGAGGCTTCCTCACCGTCCCGGCCCTGGTCACCGTGCTGGCGTTCGAGATGCAGGCCGCCGCAGGCACCAGCCTGCTGGTCATCTCGGCGAACTCGCTGGCTTCCCTGGCCACCCGCGGCGCCACCACCGCCGACGTCAGCTGGGCGGTGATCGCGCCCTTCACCGGGGCGGCGATGCTGGGCGCCTGGGACGGCAAACGCCTGGCCGCCAAGGTCACCGGAACCCTGCTGCAGCGCACCTTCGCCGTCGTGCTGCTGACCGTGGCAGCCTTCATGCTCGTCGACGCCCTCACCTGACGAGTCAGACGGATGATCCGGCGCCGCGACACCACGGCTCAGGCCAGAGACAGGAACAGCTTCTCCAGCCGGGTGCGCATCTGCTCCCGGTCGCCGGAGGCGGCCATGTCCGCATCGGTCAGGCAATGCTGCAGGCCGGTGGCGATGATCGCGAAACCGGCCTTGTCCAGAGCCCGGGACGCCGCGGCGAGCTGGGTGACGACGTCCTCGCAGTCCCGCCCTTCCTCGATCATCTTGATCACACCGGCGATCTGGCCCTGCGCCCGGCGCAGCCGGTTGACCACCGTCTTCAGTTCCTCAGCCGCCATCGCCAGTTCCACAACCCACACTCCTTCGAGATACCCCCTTGGGTATTCTACCGAAGGGGTAACCCGAACCGAGCAATGGAAAACCCTCGTGGCATCCACCAGCACCGCCCTCACCGTCGACCAGGCCAACGCCCGCCTGCACGAGCTGACCGTCATCGACGTGCGTACCCCCGGCGAATACGCCTCCGGTCATCTGCCCGGCGCCCACAACATCCCCCTCGACCGCCTCGATGCCGCCCTGTCCGCCCTGAAGACCGCCGCAGACCGCGGCGACCTCCTCATCGTGTGCGCCTCCGGCGCCCGCTCCGCCCAAGCCTGCCGGCGCCTGGCCGACCAGGGCATCACCGCCGCCGCCCTCACCGGCGGCACCACCGCCTGGACACAGCTCGGCCACGACACCCACCGCCCGGCCGGCACCCGCACCCCCTGGGCGATGGACCGCCAAGTCCGCCTCGCCGCCGGAACGCTGGTCCTGACCGGCCTGATCGCCGGACAACGCTGGAACGCGGCCCGCTGGCTCTCCGCGAGTGTTGCCGGCGGCCTGGTCTTCTCCGCCCTCACCAACACCTGCGGCATGGCCAAGATCCTGGCCAAGCTCCCCCACAACCAGCCCAGGGCCTCCCACCTGGACGACACCCTCGCAGCCCTGACCGGCTGACCCCCTGACCGCTTCCGCTGACGTCTCGGCCCTCAAGACACCGGACGAGGTCGAGTACAGCCCCTCCTGAATGCCTGGACAGGCCCGCGAGCCGGCTCCCTGCACCTCCGCAGCGAAACGGAATCCCGCCTGTGCCCTCCCCCGGCCGTTCTTGAGTTCGCTCAAGGTCGGTTGACGAGATCCCGGCGATCACGATGATCGTGCGGGATCTTCGTCGTTTCTGGGGTCTGTTCGAGGGTGTTCGGGGCGGTGGATGGTGGCGGTCCTCACTGCTGACCGTGACGGCGCCTCGTCCTTCGCTGTCGTACGCAGCACGGCCAGCCCCGGGATCTCGGGGATGGCCGTGGTCATGTGTTGTTCTGTCCGCTCAGTGGTCTGGGGCTGGTGGCGGCCGTCCGGTACGGGCCGGTGGGTTCGTCTCCGGCGAGGCGGGCGGTTGGGGATCGGCGTGGTCGAAGCCGGTGTCGGTGAGTTGGGTGCCGGTGCGCTGGTAGAGCCAGGTCTCGAGGATGCCGAGGCTGCCTGCGGTGACCAGGATGGCGACGGGGAGGGTCTGGGCGACCTGGCCGGGTGCGGGCCGGTGTTTGGGGTTCCCGATGTCCAGTTCCGCGCCCTTCAGACGGGGGTCTGTACGGTCTTCGGTGTAACTCTCGATCATGGAAGTAGCACCTGATGAGCGACGTGACTGTCTCTGCTGAGGCGGTTGAGGAGGTCAGGTCGGCCGAGTTGCCGGCGGACGTGCTGGATGATCAGTTGATCGGGTAGCTGGTCGACCGGGCCCGCGCAAGCGGCCTGCAGCTGACCGGCGAAGGTGGGCTGCTGCAGCTGACCAAGCGCGTGCTGGAGTCCGCCCTCGAAGGCGAGATCACGGACCATCTCGGCTACGAGAAGCACGACCCGGCCGGTGCCGGCAGCGGCAACAGCCGCAACGGGACCCGGCCCAAGACCGTGCTGACCGACGTCGGTCCGGTGGAGATCGCGGTGCCGCGTGACCGCGTCGGCAGCTTTGGGCCGCAGATCGTCAAGAAGCGGCAGCGGCGGCTGACCGGCGTCGACGAGATGGTCCTGTTGCTGTCCGCGCGTGGTCTGACGCACGGTGACATCTCCGCCCACCTGGCCGAGGTCTACGGCGCGAGCGTGTCCAAGCAGACCATCTCGACCATCACCGACAAGGTCATGGACGGGATGGCCGAGTGGCAGAACCGGCCGCTGGACCCGGGGCGGTTTCTATCCGGTGATCTTCATCGACTGTGTGCACGTCAAGGTGCGCGACGGGCAGGTGGCGAACCGGCCCGTCTATGTCGCCCTGGCGGTCACCGTGGACGGCACGCGCGACATCCTCGGTCTGTGGGCCGGCGACGGCGGAGAAGGCGCCAAGTACTGGCTCCAGGTCCTGACCGGGATCAAGAACCGGGGTGTCGGGGACGTGTGCATGGTCGTCTGCGACGGACTCAAGGGCCTGCCCGACTCCATCTCGGCGGTCTGGCCCCAGGCGGTGACCCAGACCTGTGTCGTCCACCTGATCCGGGCGTCGTTCAGCTACGCGGGCCGCCAGGACTGGGACAAGATCTCCCGCGCGCTCAAGCCTGTCCACACGGCTCCGACAGCGACCGCGGCGGAGGACCGGTTCCTGGAGTTCCAGGAGGAGTGGGGCGCCAAGTATCCGGCGATCGTGCGGCTTTGGGAGAACGCCTGGGCCGAGTTCGTGCCGTTCCTCCAGTTCGACGCCGAGATCCGTCGCGTCGTCTGCACCACCAACGCCATCGAGTCGGTCAACGCCCGCATACGGAAGGCCGTCCGGGCCCGCGGGTACTTCCCCAACGAGGCCGCAGCCCTCAAATGCTTCTACATGGCCGTCATGAGCCTCGACCCCACCGGTCAGGGACGCAAACGCTGGACCATGCGTTGGAAGCCCGCCCTGCAGGCTTTCGATATCGCCTTCGACGGCCGACTCTCCGTCGGCCGCCGCTAATTCACACCACCCGAGTTACACCGTCGGCTGGACAGACCCGGCCGAGGTGTGCCGTCCGGGGCGTCGAGAAGGGAGGCCGCCAGGGTGCACAGGGCATTCGACAGGCGCTTGCTCTCGCCCTGTTCCAGCAAGTTGAGCACGGGGGTGCTGTGCAGGGCGCCGAGCACGACATGTGCCATGAGGTCGGCGTCCAGTTCGGGGCGTGCCTGTGCGATCAGTTCGCTGACGTGACGGTGCCAGAACCGGTAGATGGGGGATTCACCGCCCTCACCCTGGTCGTTCTCCCGTCGGTGGGTGGTCGTCGCGGCGTGTCCGAGCGCCGCCAGGAGCCCTTTGTTGCGGCTGACGACGTCCACGATGCCATCGAGGAAGGCGAGCAGGCGTGCGCGTGGTGCGGCGCCGGGGCCCAGGGGCGGGGGCCCGCTGACGACCGCTTCGTTGAGGGTCAGGGCGCGTTCCTGCATCAGGGCCAGCATCAGGCCCATGCGGCTGCCGAAGCGGTGGAAGACCGTGCCTTTGCCCACGCCGGCAGCGGCTGCCACCTGTTCCATCGAGATCTGTTCGGGTCGGTGCCGGGCGAGAAGTTCCTCGGTGGCCAGCAGGATCGCACGTCGGTTCCGCGCCGCGTCGGCGCGCTCGCCACGGCCTTGGGGCATCGGCTCTCCGCTTCCCATGTCACTCCCATGGACAACTGGACCGCTGGTCCAGTAGCGTCCGCGATACATAAGTTGACTTGCAGTCCAGTTTACTTCGGCTTTCCGGCGGAGGATGTCATGAGGCGAGTCCGGTTCCACGCATACGGTGGTCCCGAGGTCCTGGAGATCGAGGAAGCCGAGGTCCCCACACCGGGGCCCGGTCAGGTCGTCATCCGGGCCGAGGCGATCGGGGCCAACTTCGTGGACACGAAGATCCGGCAAGGTCCCTCCAGCGGTGCGATATTCACGCGTCCGCTGCCCGGCAAGCTCACCGGCGACGTGGTGGGGACCGTCCACGCCGCCGGACCGGACGTCGACGACGGCCTCATCGGCCGGCGGGTCGCGGCACTGGCCGAAGACGCCTTCGCCGATTACGCGATCGCAGACGCGGACTGGCTGGCCGCAGTACCCGAGGGAATCGACGACGGCGCGGCCAGCATGCTCCCCATGGGCGGCCCGGTGGCGCTGGGCGTGCTGCGCGCCGCCCGGCTCACCCCCGGCGAGACGGTACTCGTCCACGCCGCCGCCGGTGGCATCGGCCACCTGGCCGTGCAACTCGCCAAGCTGCTCGGCGCCGGAATGGTCATCGCCACCGCCGGCTCCACGGCAAAGCTCGACTTTGTCCGGGAACAGGGCGCGGACATCGCCGTCAACCACCGTGACGAGGACTGGGGCGAACAGGTCCGCAAGGCTGCTCCGGACGGTGTCGACATCGTCCTCGATTCGGTCGGTGGCACAGTCCTGCGCCAGGGCATCGACCTGCTGGCACCCTGCGGCCGCGCGGTGATGTACGGCGTGTCCAGCAGCGAGTTCGACGAGGTACCCGTCACCAGCCTCTTCCGCCTCAAGACCCTGACCGGCTTCTCCCTGCTCGCCTGGCGGGCGGCCGACCCCCAGCGGGCCAGACAGGACATCACCGAGATCACGGAGTACACGGTCGCCGGCCGGCTGAGTACGGCGGTCCATGCCCGGTTCCCGCTCAGCGACGCGGCCAAGGCCCACCGCCTGCTTGAAGGCCGGACGAACCTCGGCCGAGTCCTGCTCCTGCCCTGACGGCCTCAGGAGGCAGGCCGGCCGAGGGGTCGCGCAACACCTCGCGAGTGATCCGGACGGCGGCGACCGGTTCTGTTCGCCACAGCGGATGGGGAACGATCTTCGGCAGTACGGGAAACGATCTTCAAGGCCTCTTGTCGCCCCACGTCAGCCCCACTCGTGAACACCCCACAGCAAGGGCCGCTCCTGGGATGGCTCAGGAACGGTTGGCGAGAGGTCCCGTCCGGTCATTGTGACCGAACGGGACCTTCGCGTTTTCGGGGTTCGGCCGGGGTGGTGGCGAGGGGGCGGTGGGGCCGTCCGATCGGCCGCGCAGGGGACGGATTCGCCGGGGGTCAGGAGTGTTCCGGTAGGGGCTCGGTGCGCTGAGTGTCCGCTGGAGGTTCCGCGCTCGGGGTGTCTCCGGAGGCGGGCCGGGATTTGGGGCGTGGGGTGTTCATCAGGACGGCGACGATCAGCGCGCCGGTGAGCATGATTCCGGCGGCCCAGGTGCCGGCTGTTTCGAAGCCTTCCAGCACCGCCCTTTTGGCGAGGGCCGGGCTCGGGCCCTGCGCGGCGTGTGAGGCGAGGTAGTCCGCGGTCGCGCTGGCGGCGATCGTGTTGAGGAGGGCGGTTCCGAGGGAGCTGCCGATCTGCTGTGCGGTGTTGACGCCGGCCGAGGCGACGCCCGCGTCGTCCTGGTCGACGCCGTGGGTGGCGTAGTTGAGGGCTGCCGGCATGATCATGCCCGCGCCGGTGCCGAGCATGAGTCCCGAGACCAGCACCCCTTCGGCGTATGCGGTGTCGGTCTCCATGGTGAGCAGCCACAGCATGCCGCACGAGAGAAGGACCATGCCCGGCACGATCAGCGCCCGCGGCGGGACTTTGGGCAGCAAGCGGGTGGCGAGCCCACCGGCCGACAGCAGGACTGCCAAGGTCATCGGCAGGAAGGCGACGCCCGTCCTGATCGGCGAGTAGCCCCTGACGACTTGCATGTAGTAGGTCAGGAAGAGGAACGCACCGAACATTCCCACCATGGCCAATCCTACGGCCAGGTAGGCGCTGCCGCGGGTGCGGCTGGCGATCACGCGGAGCGGCATCAGTGGCTGCGGCACGCGGCTCTCGACGAAGGCGAACGCGGCGAGCAGCACCGCGCCGACGGCCAGCAGGCCGATAACCGCTCCCGAGCGCCAGCCGTCGGACTCGGCACGGCTGGTGCCGTAGACGATCGCGACCAGTCCGGAGGTCACCAGCAGCACTCCCGGGACGTCGAACCGGGCCCTGCCCCCGCGCCGCGACTCGGCCAGCATCGCGTACCCGCCGACTGCTGCGACCAAGGCGATCGGGATGTTGATGAACAGGCACCAGCGCCAGTTCAGGTAGTCGGTCAGCGCTCCGCCGGCCAGCAGTCCGATCGCGCCACCTGCGGCTGTGACGCCGCCCCAGACCCCGAACGCCTTGGCGCGGTCCTTAGGTTGCGTGAAGGTGACTGTCAACAGCGACAGTGCGGACGGTCCGAGCAGTGCGGCGAAACCGCCCTGCAGGGCACGGGCGACCAGTAGCACGTCGAAGGAGTCCGCCACGCCGCCGAGCGCCGACGCGCCGGTGAAGCCGAGCAGGCCGATGAGGAAGGCCCGCTTGCGGCCGGTGTAGTCGGCGATCCGGCCGCCGAGGAGCAGCAGGCTCCCGAACGCCAGTGTGTACGCGGTGAGGATCCATTGCCGGTCGCCGTCCGAGATCTCCAGATCTCGCTGGAGTGACGGCAGTGCGATATTCACGACTGTGCCATCTAGCACGATCATGAGCTGGGCCAGCCCTATGAAGCACAGCGCAGCCCATGGGCGCGAATCCGCCGCCCGGGCCTGCGTTTTCGAGGTTGCCATGGACTTCTTCCCCACTTGTGGCTGCTTGCCACGCGGTTCGTGCGCGCGGCGTCCTGACGGACACGAGTCGTCGGCGGCTGAAGCGTTGTGACAGTGCGGTCCTGTGATGTGCGCCACCGGAACCAGGTGTCACAGGGCGGAAGGGGGCGGCGTCCCATGAGGGGCACGACCGGGAGCGAACAGACAGGAGCCGCCCATGAGCCAGCGCAGCGGGGATGTCGGGCACGCAGCTGAACCGCGTGCACATGGGGCCCCGATGGATCCCGCCACCGAGGCGTTCGTCGCCCATCGCAGCCTGCTGTTCACCGTTGCCTACGAGATGCTCGGCTCGGCTGCCGACGCCGAGGACGTGCTGCAGGAGACCTGGTTGCGGTGGAGGGGCGTCGACCTCGACACGGTGCGGGACCAGCGTGCTTTTCTCGTGCGGATCACCACACGTCGGGCACTGGACCGGTTGCGTGCGCTCCGTCGGCGCCGGGAGTCCTACGTCGGCCCCTGGCTGCCCGAGCCGCTGCTGACCGCGCCCGACGTGGCAGAGGACGTGGAACTGGCCGACAGCGTCTCGATGGCGATGCTGCTGGTGCTGGAGACCCTCGCGCCGACCGAGCGGGCGGTGTTCGTGCTGCGCGAGGTGTTCGAGCTGGAGTACGACGAGATCGCGGAGGCCGTCGACAAGACCCCGGCGGCGGTCCGTCAGATCGCCCACCGCGCTCGGACACACGTTGCCGCGCGCCGGCCTCGCAGCGTCATTTCCGCAGCCGAGACGCAAGAGGCGCTCGAGGCATTCCAACGGGCGCTCGAAACGGGCGATCTGCAGAGCCTGCTCGACAAGCTCGCGCCGGATGTCGTGTACCTGGGTGACAGCGGAGGAGTGGCGCCCGCTGCGTCGGCGCCCGTCGTAGGAGCTGACCAGGTGGCCTCTCTGCTGGCCGCTTCCGGCCTGGGGCAGGCGACCGCCGCGGAGCCGCTGCGGCCGACACAGGTCAACGGCTACCCGGCGCTGATGCTCCGGCTCGGCGGGGAGACCACCGCCGTTCTGGCGGTGCGCATCGACGAGGGGCTGATCACGGGGCTCTACCTGGTGCGCAATCCCGAGAAACTCTCGCACATGGAGCAGGAGACCGTCTTGCGCCGCTGAGTCCGATTCCCTCATCGATGCCGGCAGTGGTGTCGGAGGGGGTGGCACAGTGTCCGGTACTGATCGGCAGGCGGTGGAGACGATGGGTGACTACTTCGAGCGGATCGTTGATGTCGAGGTGACCGGCGAGGAGGCCGGGCCACTAGCGGGGCGGATGGTCGACTGGATGGTCGGGGAGGGCCTGATCACGCGTGAGCTGTCCAGCGACGGGGTGTACAGCCTGACCGTGGACGAGGGCTATGTGCCAGGTCCCAACTGGGCGCGAGCCGTTGCCGACTCCTCGGACCCGGACTGGCTGCCGGGCCCGGTGGCCGTCATCGTCGGTCGTGACCACCACGTCGGCGGTCAGGGAGCGGACGAGGCGGCATACGCCGTCTGCCCGCGGTGTCGGAACAAGACGGTGATCATCGACTACCCGGAGGAGTTCGAGGCGAAGGAGGAGGTCTGGCAGCCGTTCAAGGACGGCATCGCCGCCTGGAAGGAGACGGGTGAGGGGAGTGCTCCCTGCTCCGCCTGCGGTGCCTCCGTCCCAGTCACCCAGTGGCAGTGGGAGCCCGACTTCGCCTTGGGCGCCCTCGCCTTCGACTTCTGGGGCTGGCCGCCACTCTCCGCCCGCTTCTGCGCGACGCTCAGCCGACAGCTGGGACACCGCACAGTGGAGCACATGGGCAAGTTTTGACGGGAACCCTCACACTTCAGCGCGCGGAAAACCGCCCAACGCGAGTCACGTTCTTCGCCCCATCGATTGCTGGTCGCGTCCGTTGGCTCGGCCTGCCTCGTCTTCCCCGTGGGCAGGGGATGTCCTCGAACCGGATCGCGATCGCGTACCGGTCGAACCAGTCGGAAGGAACCCAGCCGGTCGGCCACTCCAGCTCGCGGGCGGCCACGTCGGCCTTCACGACCACAACGGGTAGTGAAGGCCGACGTCATGCTCAGACCTCAGAGGAATTGCCAGCACTGTCGGAATTTCGGTGGGGGTGGGGGCTCCTTTTGGGTTGACGGGTCAAGGGGTGCAGGAGCGGGCGGTGTGGATGGTGGTGGCGGTGAGGTAGAAGGCGTCGGGGCGCCAGAGGATGCCGGTGCAGGCGTCGCCGTTCAGGAGGTGGTCGAGGGTGGTGAGGTCTTCCTCGCCGAGGTGGGAGGTCAAGTGGTGGCGCAGGCGGGTCAGATGGTTGTGGAGGTGTTCGCGGGCGGGCAGGGCGAGGGGGGCCGGGTGGTGGGGGTGGAACGTGCGGGTGCCCGTGGGGACGAGACCGGCGCGGGAGAGCATGGCGGGCCAGTCCTCGACGGTGGATGTCGTGCCGGGCAGGGCGGCGCGCATCGCCGTGAAACGGTCCTCGACTGCTGCGTCCAGTCGCGCCTGGATGCCCGGGCGGCCCATGCCGATGTCGCGGGGGAGGAAGCGGACCGTGAGTCCGCGTTCGGCGACGGCCAGCACACCGCCGGGACGCAGCCGGGTGGCCAGGGCGTCGAGGGCGGCCTGTTGGTCGCCGAGGTGGTGAACCGCGTTGCCTGCCCAGATCAGTTCGGCGGATCCCAGGGTGTCCAGGTCCTCGGGCAGGGCTGCTTGTTGGGTGGTGACCCTGCCGGTCAGGTCCTGGCGGGCCGCGCGGGAGAGGGCGCGCTCCAGGAGTCCGGGCGCCTGGTCGACGGCGACGACCTCGGCGCCGGGGAAGCGGTGGGCCAGCAGGCAGCTGATGACGCCCGGTCCGCTGCCGATGTCGAGGATGCGGGTCACGGCGGGATCTGCTGCCGGTTCGGCTTCCGGCAGGCCGCCTCGCGGGGCGGGCCCGAGCAGGCGACGCAGCCATCCTGCCGCCTCTTCCAGGGCGGGCGCGTGCAGTTCGGCCTCGCGCTCCAGGGCGGCTCCGAGGGCTTCCCAGTCCACTTCCGCGGTGTGAGGGTGGCTCATAGGGCGGCCGCCTGCGGTGCGGGGGCGGTGGCGCGGTGTTCTTCGACTGCGCGCTCCACGTCTTCGTCCACCAGGTCGTGGGTGAGAGCGAAGGCCGCAGCGGAGCCCATGCCCGCGGCTGTGACCACCTGGGCGCGGGGGTCGACGACGTTGCCGACCGCCCAGACGCCGAACACGCTGGTGCGGCCGGAGCGATCGGTGGCGACCCGGCCCTGCTCGTCCTTGGCGCAGCCCAGGCCGGTCAGCAGGGCGTCATTCGGAACCATGTCCGGGAAGACGAAGACCGCGCCGCGCGGCACCACCCGGCCATCGGTCAGCTCGACGCCGCGCAGCTGACCGTCGTCCACCGCAAGGGACTTGATCTCGCCCTCGGCTATCCGGACACCCCGTGCGGTCAGCCGCTCGCGGTCCTGGTCGCTCAGCGCTCTGGTGTGCGGGAAGTAGACGATGTCGGGCGACCACTGGGCGAGCAGCAGCGCCTGGTTCACCCCGGCCGGGTGGGTGCCCAGTACGCCCAGTGGCTCGTCGCGGACCTCATAGGCGTGGCAGAACGGGCAGTGCAGCAGATCGCGTCCCCACCGTTCGCGGATTCCGGGGAGGCCGGGCAGCTGGTCGCGCAGTCCGGTGGCGACCACTATGCGGCGGGCCTTCAGTACCGCACCGCCGGACAGGCGGACGAAAAAGCCGTGCGAAATCTCGTCAACGTGGTTGTCGAAGAAGTCGACTCCGTAGCCGGAGAGTTCCGCCCTGCCGGCTTCCAGTAGTGCAGCCGGGGACATGCCGTCCCTGGAGAGGAAGCCGTACATGTGGGCGGACGGTGCGTTGCGGGGCCGGCCCGCGTCCACCACGGCCACGGTGCGGCGGGCCCGGGCCAGCACCAGGGCGGCGTTGAGGCCGCCCGCCCCGGCGCCGACCACGACCACGTCGTACACCTTTCCGGCGGTGCCGGTAGTCACTTTCTTGGCCGCCCCGGCCGGCTTCTCGTCGCCTGCTCCGGCCGGCTTCTCGCGTGTGTCGTGGCCGCGCCGCGGGGACTTTGAGTCGCTCATCGCGATCACCTCCTGCGCGCAGGCTGCGTCCTACGGAGGGATAGCGGCAAACTTTGTTGCTGTTTCCGGGAAAGGTGAACACCGGCCGACCGTTGCCAGCCCGGTGGTCAACGAAGTTGACCACTTCCCGGGTGCTCCGGTCGGCCGTCCGCCGTCAGCCGGCCGACCGGTGGCGGCTGGTCCCGCGGGGCGGGCGGGCGTGCCGGGACGGGGCCGTGGGCACCGGTGGGAGGTCGAGCTGCCGGACGAGCTGGTGGAAGCAGAGCAGCGCCGTGATGGGCGGCAGGCCGGCCACGGCGATCCCCGCGGGGGTGGGCGGAGCGTCGGCGACGCACAGCAGCGAGGCGATGGCGGCGAAGAAGAGCACGACGAGCCAGGAGTGCACCGTGCGGCGGCGATAGGCGCGGGTGCGCAGGATGGAGAGCGTGGCGGCGACCCAGGGGGCGTAGATCAGCAGCGGCCAGGCGTGCGCCACGCTCGGGGGCGCCGATTCCTGGGCCAGGCCGTACAGCGACGGATAGGACGCCTTGGCGCCCAGAAAGCTCACCAGTACCACGATCAGCGCGGTGAGCGTGACCGAGAAGGCGCTCAGAATCCGCCGCCAGCTGAGTTCCTCGCGGCTCTTTTGCTTCACACGCTCCAGGGGGCGTTCTTTGCGGTGCCTGGCCCGGGTGAGCTCGCCAGGAGAATCCGCGAACCGCTGCTGTTCGACCGTGTCGAGGAAATGGGCGAGTTCCGCGTCCAGATCCGGGGCCTCGGTCTGCTCGGGCCGCTCGCCGTGCTCGGGGTGCGGCGAGGCGAAGCGGGTCAGTCCCAGTGTTCCGGTGTCGGTGGGGTCCGTGAGACCTAGGCGGGCAGCGGTGTCGTTCCTGATCGTCGAGCCGCCGCAGGAGTGGGCCGAGCGCACATCCGGTTCGGCCGGTTGTCTCGGCCAGGGAAGGCCGGGGTCCGGATCGGGGGGTGCGTAGGACGCGTACGTGTGCGACGTCTCGGTCAAGACTGAACTCTCTTCTCTGCGGGCAGGTTCAGACGACTGTGTCGAGACCGGTCCCGCACGCGCACGACGCTTCCGGTGGTGACCGACGGCGCGCAGCCCTGTGTCGTCCGCGATGACCAGCGCCAGGGGGCGGATGCCGGGGATGACCGTCTCGGGTACAACCCGTCAACGAATACTCCAGCCAGCGGAAACTCCTCTTCGCAGTACTCAGACTTATGAGAATTCGGTTTTCACGACGTATGTAACTCCTGGGTGGAACAGCGGGATGTCGGTAGGTTGTGCGGCAGGTACGTTCACCAGATTTACGGCTGGCGTGCGCGAGGCGGCGCGCCGGTGCGTTTTCCCGCGTGCGAGCCGGTGCGAGTCGTTGTAAGCCGTTGTGAGCCGCCGCAGATGGGGAACGGGAATTGCCTCATGTCCGGTGATGTGAGCCGCTGTTGCATTCAGCTGTAGTCATGCGCCCCATTCCCCCGAGACCTCGCACGCGTCGCCCCTCCTGGGTGCGTCCAGGGCGGCGCGCAGCCGGGACAGCAGAGCGCGTGCGGCGGGGCCTGCCGGGCCGCCGGTGCGCCAGGTGAGGCCGATCCGGGCCCTGGGCTGAGGTGTCAGTCGCAGCGTCCGCAGGCCGAGCGCGGCGGCCGTGCCGGGCGGCATGGCGGGTACGACGGCGGCTCCGAGCCCGCGGGCCGCCAGCCCGGCGAGGAGGGGCGGAGCGGCGGCCTCGAAGGCGACGCGGGGGCGGAACCCGGCCTCGGCGCAGGCACGTTCGAGCACTCCGCGCAGTCCGGTGCCGCGCGGCAGGCTGATCAGGGCCCGGTCGCGCAGTGCCGCCACCGGCACAGCTCCGTCGCCGCGCGCCAGCAGTGGGTCGCCGGGGGCGACGGCGACGACCACCGGCTCGTCGATCACGATTTCGGCGGTCGTGCCCTCGGGCGGGTGCTCGTCGGCCAGGCCCAGTACGCCGAAGTCGAGCTCGCCCCGGCGCAGCGCCTGGAGCATGCGTTCCGAGGTGTCCTCGGTGAGGGTGATGTCGACGCGCGGGTGCTCGCTGTGGAAGTCGGCCAGTACGGAAGCGATGTCGAACTGCCCGGTCGCGCCGGAGACCAGCCCCACGGCGACGTGGCCGCGCAGCAGTCCCGTGAACGCGTCGGCTGCGTGCCGCGCGTTCTCGGCGGCCTCCAGCGCCGCCCTGGCGTACGGCAGTACGGCCTCGCCGACCTCGGTCGGCGTCACTGTGCGCCCGGTGCGGTCCAGGAGCGGGTGGCCCAGCTCGCGTTCGAGCTGCCGGATACGGGCGCTGACGCCGGGCTGGGCCAGATGGAGGCGTTCGGCGGCCTTGGTGAAGCTGCGCTCCTCCACCACGGCGACGAAGAACTGAAGCTGCCGCAGATCCATGCCGGGCAGCCTAGCCAGAGGGATAACTGCTGCTTCTGGCTGCCAGAAGAACCCTCTCTTGGACTTATGAGCCGCTCCGCGGCCACCCTGGGAAGATCACCGCCACTGCTGAACGGGGAGCCGCCGATGGACATCAAGCAGGCGATAGCAGCTGAACGGACGGCGCTGGCCGACCTGTTGGACGGCCTTGCGGACGCCGACTGGGAAGCGCCCTCCCTGTGTGCGGGGTGGCGGGTGCGGGAGGTGGCGGCACATATGTCGTTCGGTTTCCGCTCGTCCCGCTCGCAGACGCTGCGCGAACTGCTCCGGGCCCGCGGCAGTCTGCACCGGATGACCGACCACTGTGCGCGCCGCGACGCCGCAGCGATGAGCACGGCCGCGATCGCGGCCGCGCTGCGGGACAACGCCCACCACCCATGGAAGCCACCGGTGGGCGGACTGCCGGCGGCGCTGGGGCACGACGTGGTGCACGGGCTGGACATCACCGTCGCGCTCGGCCACGGGCGGCGCGTCCCCCAGGAGCGGATCCGCGTGCTACTGGACACCATCACGCCCAGGAGCCTGAAGTTCTTCGGTGCCGACCTGGACGGTATTGCCCTGCGCGCCGATGATCTCGACTGGTCGTACGGCACCGGTACACCCGTGTCGGGAGCGGCGCAGGATCTGCTATTGGTCGCTTTCGGGCGCAGGCTGCCCGCCGGCCGGCTGCACGGTGAGGCAGCGCACCGGTTCACCGCGGGCCCGGCCAGTCCCGCTCCTCAGGAGGGCGGGGACGGGGCGGTGCGGCGGTAGCCTGGGGCTCCCCCTCCCGCCGCCCGAGGAAGCTGCCCCGTGTCCGAACCGTCCACCCCGCGCCCCGAGCCCGTACGCCGCGATCCGGTGCACCGTGGGCCGTGGGAGGCGCTGACCAGGGTGGTGCGGTGCCCCGTGTGCAGGGACGGTCTGGAGGTGGCCGAGCGGTCACTGCGCTGTCCGCAGCGGCACACTTTCGACGTCGCACGGCAGGGGTACGTCAGTCTGCTCTCGGGGGCCAAGCGCACCGTGAACGCCGACAGCGCCGCCATGGTGCAGGCCCGGGTCGCGTTCTTGGAGGCGGGCCACTACGCACGACTGACGGAGGCGCTGGCGCGTACCGTCGCCTCGGTGGAACCGCGCGGGGACGACTCCGTGGTGCTGGACGCCGGCGCGGGCACCGGGCACTATCTCGCCGCCGTTCTGGAGGCGCTGCCGGGCGCCGTGGGGCTGGCGCTGGACGCGTCGCAGTACGCGCTGCGCCGCGCCGCGCGGGCGCATCCGCGTGCGGGGGCTGCCAGTTGGGACGTATGGCGGCCGTTCCCGGTGCGGGACGGCTGCGTGGACGTAGTGCTCAATGTCTTCGCACCGCGCAACGGCGCGGAGTTCCATCGAGTGCTGAGGCCCGGCGGGGTGCTGCTTGTGGTCACGCCGACCGAACGGCATCTGCGCCAGCTGCGCGACCGGCTCGGGCTGCTGGAGGTCGACCCGGACAAGGAGGAGCGCCTGGAGCGCACACTGGCCGGTCACTTCGTACGGGAAAGCACCGAGGCACTGGAGTACACCGTCGAGCTGTCCGGGCAGGACGTGGAGAACCTCGCCGCCATGGGACCGGCCGCGCGGCATGTCGAGCCGGAGGAACTGCGGGCGCGTGTCGCCGCGCTGGGTGCGCCGGTGGAGGTGACGGCGTCCTTCGGGATCTCGGTGTACCGCGCGCGGGACCACCGTGCCGGGCCCGCAGACGGCTGTCCGGGCTGAACGAGCTTCACAGGGCAGGTCGTCAGGCGGCTTGCTTGAGGTGGTCGGGGGTTGCGGCCAGGACGTCGTCCAGGAGGCCGCGCGAGGTGTGCAGGGCCTCGATCTCCGATGTCATCCGGTCGCGCTGGGCGAGCAGTTGTGCCACGAGATCCGGGCAGGTCGGCACTAGGCGGTTGCCGTCGTCGCGCAGGCACGGCAGGAGCTGCGCGATCACCGTGGTCGACAGCCCTGCCGTCAGCAGGCAGCGCACCCGGCGCACTGTCTCGACGTCCGACTCGCTGTACTCGCGGTAGCCGCTGGGCAGCCGCTGAGGGCTCAGCAGGCCCTGCTTCTCGTAGTAGCGCAGCATGCGTTCGTGGACGCCGGTGCGGCGCACCATCTCCTTCATGCGCATGGGGCTCGCCTCCTCAAGGGCCGCTGCGCGGTCGTCCGGTCTGCGCACCGGCTTGACTCTGACACTGATGTCGGAGTTTAGCTTCCGATGCGTGACCAATACGCACACAGCGGCAGCAGCCGCATCCTCGTCCCGTATCGACCCCTCCTCCCTCGATGTGCACGTACAGGGCAGCGGACCGGCGCTGCTGCTCGCGCACGGGGCAGGGGGAGGGATCGAGCCCAACTTCGGCCAGGTACTGGGGGACCTGGCGTCCGACCACTCACTGGTCGGACCGCACTACCCAGGTGCCGGCAGTTCGCCGCTGCCGGGGGAACCGCTGGACCTCGACGCGCTGGTGGACGCCGTCGTGGAGGCGGCCGTCTCGCGCGGGCACGAGCGGTTCGTGCTGCTGGGAGAGTCCCTGGGGTCGGCGGTCTCCATACGGGCAGCGGCCCGGTACCCGCAGCGGGTGACAGGGCTCGTGCTGACGGCCGGATTCGCGGTGGCCGACCCGGCCCTGTCGTTCGCCGCCGAGCTCATCACCCGGTTCGGGCGGGCAGGGGAGTGGGACGCGGTGGCACGTGTCGCCACGCACGCCTGCTTGCCCGAGGACGAGCTGTACGAGCTCACCGCCGAGGGGCTTCAGGCCGCTGTCGCGGCGACACGTGCGGGCATACCGTCCGGCATGGTGGAGCACTTCGATCTGGTGCGCAGGGTCGACGTACGCGGCGACCTCGCGGGCATCTCCGTGCCCACCCTGGTGGCGATGCCCACCGGTGACCGTCTCGTCCTTCCGGACTGCTCCCGTCAGCTGGCCGCTGCCATCCCCGGCGCCTCCCTGGTCGAGATTCCGGGCGGTGCGCACGTACTGGGCGAGCGGCACCGCAAGCTGTGGCTCGGCCATGTGCGGGAGTTTCTGGCAGCGCTGCCGGAAGCGCGGTAGCCGCTCAGCAGCCGCCGCAGTTGTAGTACGTGACGTCCCAGTGGTTGCCCTCGCGGTAGTAGATGTTGCCGGAGCCGGACTTCCACTTGGAGCCGCCGATGGAGGTGAACGTTCCGGTGATGTAGTTGTCCAGGCAGCCGGAGAGGGACATGTCCAGCTTGTAGCCGTTCCAGTGGCTGTAGGTGCCGGAGGCGTGGCCGGTCTCCGTACCGCCGGTGAGCCGGATGGCACAGCCGGACGCCTTCTTGAGTGTGATGGCGCCGTCCGCCGTCGCGGAGCGCAACTGCTCGAACGAGGTGCAGCTGGGGTTGTTGCGGTCCGAACAGCCGCCGCTGGACGTCCAGGTGATGCCGGCGGCCCGGAACTTGGCCGTCGCCTGTGCGTGGGTGAGCTTCGCGAGGAGCTGCGGGCCGCCGGCAGCCCCTGGAGAGCTCTGGGAGGCGCTCGTGGAGGCCGCCGGGGCCGCCGCAGCCGCTGGGGCCGCCTGAGCGCCCGTCGGCCCGGAGAGGGCCAGGGCGGCGGCAGCTGTGGCGCCGAGGAGTCCGGTCAGAGCACGGCGAACGGGTCGTCTCATGGTCCTGCCTTCCGGAGTGGGGGGTGCCTTGGGGCCTTCGGCGCCCTGCCCGAGGGCGGGGCGCGGGACTCGCGGAGCGGAGAGGTGGACTGGTCGGGCGCAAAGGTAACGGCGCAGTAGTGGCGTGTAAACAACTGGCAAGGGTGGTCGGGCCATTGGAGGGGGAGCCCTGCAACTGGTTCTGCCTCTGGTCCGCGCCTCAGCGGAAGAACTGCCCAGGAGTGAGCCCCACCGTGCGGCGGAAAGCGGCGATGAAGGCGCTCGTCGAGGCGTAGCCCACCCGGTGGGCGACCGATTCCACGGAGCGACCCTGAGCCAGCAACGGCATCGCCTCCTGCACCCGCAGCCGCTCCCGCCAGCGGCCGAAACCGAGCCCCGTCTCGGCAGCGAACAGCCGCGCCAGCGTGCGGGCGCTGGCTCCGGCGACCCGGCTCCAGGCGGCAAGGGAACGGGAGTCGGCGAGGTCAGCACGGAGCGCTTCGGCGACTGTGCGAGCCCGTGGATCGGTCGGCCAGGACAGCGCGATGTCCCGCGCGGGCACCGGCTGGAGCAGGTCGAACAGCACCCCTTCGGCGCGCTCGCGGGCGGGCACGGGAAGGCCGGGCGCCGCCAGGTGGTTGATGAGTTCGCGCAGCAGCGGCGGAACGGCGACCACTGTGGGCTCCGGCCAGTCCACCGGGCAGTGCGCGGGCGCGATGTAGGGGCTGCGCATCACCGCCGTACTGGTGGCGCCCGTGGCGTGCGGGGTGTGCGCGGGGATCCACAGCGCGACGGAGGGCGGCAGCAGCCAGGTGCCGCTCGGTGCGCGTACCGACAGCAGGCCGCTGGTGCACCAGGCCAGTTGGTGCTCCGGGTGCTGGTGCTCCTCGAACCAGGAGCCGCGTGGCAGCGGGAAGCTGCGCACGACAAGGGCCTGCCGTTCCGGCGGGACGGCGCACGAGGGCAGCGAGTCGGAAGGCTGTCCGTATGGCGGCATCAGTTGGCAGCGTACGCCGTAGTGGACGGCCGCCGGCCCGGCTTAGCGTCCCTGTATGCCGATGAACAGAGCGCACCGGAGACTGTGCAGTTCCGAGAAGTGGGCCACTGGCGTACGGGAGCAGCTGCTGCCGTGGGCCCTGGAGGGAGTCGAACTGGGCGAGGACATCGTCGAGATCGGCCCCGGATACGGAGCGAACCTGCGGGTGCTGATCGAGCAGGTCCCCCGGGTGACCGCTGTCGAGATCGACGGCGAGACGGCCGCACTGCTGCACGACAAGTGGGGCGACCGGGCGCGCATTCTGCACGCTGATGGTGCGCAGATGCCGCTGCCCGACAACGCGTTCTCCGCGGTGGTGTGTTTCACGATGCTGCACCACGTGCCCACGGACGCACAGCAGGACCGCATTTTCGCGGAGGCGTTCCGCGTGCTGCGGCCCGGAGGGACGTTCGCGGGCGCTGACAGTCAGCTGAACTTCCGCTTCCGGGTGCTGCACATCGGGGACACCATGAACACCCTCGACGCGGCAACGCTGCCCGCCAGGCTGTCCCGGGCCGGCTTCACCGGCATCGCGGTGGACCGCCATCCGGAGACCGGCGGACTGCGCTTCAGTGCCCGGCGGCCCGCCGAGGACAGCTGAGGAGCGCCGGGCCGCACCTCAGTGCAGCAGTTTCAGCCCCACCACCCCGCCTACGATCAGCAGCAGGCACAGCAGCCGGGCAACGCTGACCGCGTCGCCCAGCACGGCCATCCCGTACAGGGCCGTACCGGCAGCGCCGATCCCCACCCACACCGCGTACGCCGTGCCCAGCGGAATCTGCGACACGGCGTACGACAGGCCCGCCATGCTGGCCGCGAGCGCGACCAGGAAGAGCAGCGACGGCCACAGCCGGTGGAAGTTCTTCGACGCCTCCAGAGCGGTCGCCCACAGCGTCTCCAGGCACCCGGAGACGATCAGCACCCCCCATGCCGCTCCCATACCGTGCTCCCTCCCTCGCCGGGCGGCCGTCTGCGCGGTCACCGGTCCGACTCGGAGGCGGCCCGGTCTACCGTCGCCACCAGTGCTCCTCGCGCCCGCTCGCCCGCTCCCGCTCGCCCTCACCGTGCGGGCCGACCTCGTGCCCGGCGGCTGCGGGGCCTGTGGGGGCGTCCGAGGGG
>NZ_JADKMA010000077.1 GCF_017676365.1 Streptomyces oryzae | reverse complement strand
GGCCGTACGGGGGCGGGGCTCGCCGCGCAGGTCCCACTCCACCGTACGGCCCATTAGTCTCGCCCCCATGAGTGAGCAGCGCGACAACAGCAACGGCAGCGGCGCGTACAGCACCCCGGAAGCCCCGCGGCAGGAACAGCGCGGCTTCGAGACCCTCGCCATCCACGCGGGGCAGGCCGCCGACAAGAGCACGGGGGCGGTCGTACCGCCCATCCACCAGGTCTCCACCTACAAGCAGGACGGCGTCGGCGGGCTGCGAGGCGGCTACGAGTACAGCCGCTCGGCGAATCCGACCCGCAGCGCGCTGGAGGAGAACCTGGCGGCGCTGGAGGGCGGCAGGCGCGGGCTGGCCTTCGCCTCCGGGCTGGCCGCGGAGGACTGCCTGCTGCGCACGCTGCTCACCCCCGGCGACCACGTCGTCATCCCCGACGACGCCTACGGCGGCACCTTCCGGCTCTTCGCGCGGGTCGCCGAGCGGTGGGGTGTGCAGTGGTCGGTCGCCGACTCCGCCGACCCGGCCGCCGTACGGGCCGTGATGCGCGAGCGCACCAAGGCAGTGTGGGTCGAGACGCCCTCCAACCCGCTGCTGGGCATCACCGACATCGCCGCGGTCGCCCAGGTGGCGCACGAGGCGGGCGCGCGGCTCGTGGTCGACAACACCTTCGCCAGCCCCTACCTCCAGCAGCCGCTCGCGCTCGGCGCCGACGTCGTCGTCCACTCCACGACGAAGTACATGGGCGGCCACTCCGACGTGGTGGGCGGCGCCCTGGTCGTCAGCGACGAGGCGCTCGGCGACGAACTGGCCTTCCACCAGAACGCGATGGGCGGCATCGCCGGGCCGTTCGACTCCTGGCTGGTGATGCGCGGCATCAAGACGCTGGGCGTCCGGATGGACCGGCACGGGGAGAACGCGGCCCGCGTGGTGCAGCTGCTGACCGCGCACCCGAAGGTCACGCAGGTCTACTACCCCGGGCTGGCCACGCACCCCGGACACGAGATCGCCGCCAAGCAGATGCGGGGCTTCGGCGGGATGGTGTCCTTCCGGGTCGAGGGCGGCGAGGAGGCCGCGGTACGGGTGTGCGACCGGGCGCGGCTGTTCACGCTGGGAGAGTCGCTCGGCGGGGTCGAGTCGCTGATCGAGCACCCCGGCCGGATGACCCACGCCTCGGCGGCGGGCTCCGCGCTGGAGGTCCCGGCCGATCTCGTCCGCCTCTCGGTGGGCATCGAGTCCGCGGACGATCTGCTGGCCGACCTTACGCAGGCCCTGGACTAGGGCCCCGCAGGCGCTCGCCTGCCGGCAACCGGCTCACCAGCCGCCGGCAGGCGAGGTCGTCGTAGGCGGCGGCTCCGACCAGGGGTCGACGGTGAGGGACCAGACCGCGAGCGCCAGCAGCCCCGCCAGCACCCCGGCCCACAGCGCCGTACGCAGTACCCGGCGCCGCCGCAGCAGGCGGGCCCCGTCCGCGAGGGCCCGCTCGGCGAGGTCGGCGGGCACCGGCTCGGCGGTGCGCTGCTCCAGCAGGCGCCGCACCTCGGCCTCCTTGCGGTCAGGCAGGCTCATGTGCCGCCCCCACCCCGTGTGCGGCGCCCGTGGTGCGACGGGGGCGGCTGAGCACTGTCGCCATGGCGCGGGTGTGCAGCGTGCGCACCCGCTCGACCGGGAGCCCCAGCGCAGCGGCGACCTGCTCCTCGGCCACGCCCTCGTACAGCCGCAGCACCAGCACCAGCCGCTCCTGTGGCGCGAGCCCGCCCAGCAGTCCGCCGCGCGCGCTGCGGTGGCGCCAGCCGGTGTGCGCGAAGCGGGCCGCCAGCGTCTGCCGGGTGCGGTCGTACGGGTCCTCGCCGCGCAGCCGGCCCCAGTCGGCACGCGTCCGCGCGAGCGCCCACACCAGCAGCCGCTCCGCCTCCGGGGCTGCACCGGGGGGTTCGGCGGTCAGCAGAGTGGCGGCATGCAACAGCCTGCCGCCCGCGCCCGCGACGAACGCCTCGAACTCCCGGGCGCGGAGGCGCTCCTGCCGTGCCTGACGTTCTCGCACGCCGCCTCCCGTGCCGCCTATAGGACGGCAGGCGGGCAGATCAAATCAAGAGGCGTGCCAAGGGTTCACGCTGGGCATGAGCCCGGCTCGGGCTGGTCAGGAGCCGGGCCGGGGCTCGTCAGGAGCCGGGCTTCGGGGGCTGCGCGAGGCTGCTCGGGTTCAGTTCGAGCATCGACTTGTTGAAGCGGGTCAGCAGCGTGCAGAACGTCGCGCGCTCCTCGTCCGACCAGTCCTTGGTGATGAGTTGCATCAGGTTGCGGCGCGAGGAGCGCACCTCCTCCAGCCGCGCCTCGCCGCGCGGGGAGAGCTGGAGCACGACCGCGCGCCCGTCCTCGGGGTGCGAGGTCCGCTTGACCAGCCCTGACTCGACCAGCGGCGCGACCTGCCGGGTCACCGTCGAGGAGTCGATGCCCATACCGGCGGCGAGCGCTTTGACGCCCATCGGGCCCTCCTGGTCGAGGCGGTTGAGCAGGAGGTAGGCGGCGCGGTCCATGGAGTTGCGGGCCTGGCCGAGCCCGCCGAGCCGGGTCTGCTCCGCGCGGCGCGCGTACACCGCCAGCTGGTGCTGCATGGCGTCCAGCACGGCGGCTCCGGAAGTGGCGCCGGGGGCGGCTGAGGCGGTGGCACCGTCGTCGGCAGGCACCGCGGGGTCGTTGTCCGGCGCGTCGGGGGTGTCTGTCGTCATGTCCGGGTGCGTGGGCATGGCAGGTGCGCTCACTTCGTCGGTCTGCGGGATTTTTTGTTGAATTTTGGCAGTTCTGGGGTGGTCTATTGGGTGCGTTGCCCTGAGCTGGTGGGCACAGAGTACGCGGAGCGGGTCCAAGACGTACCTCCAGTGCACAAACCAGTGACGCGGACCACCTCGGCCCGCCCGCCGTCCCGCTCCCCGCGGGCGCCCGCCGTGCGACTGCCCGCCCGCCCGCCGGCTGCCAGACTGGCGGAATGGTCACCAGTGCAACACCCTCCACCCCCTCCGCGCACCACGAACTCCCCGTCTCGCTGGACGACGTACGCCATGCGCACAAGACCCTCGCCGGGGTCGCCCGCACGACCGCCGTCGAGGGCAGCAGGCACCTCTCCTCGCTGGTCGGCTCCCCCGTCCACCTCAAGTGCGAGAACCTCCAGCGCACCGGCTCCTTCAAGCTGCGCGGCGCCTACGTACGGATCGCCGGGCTCTCCCCCGAGGAGCGACGGCGCGGTGTGGTCGCGGCGAGCGCGGGCAACCACGCGCAGGGGGTGGCGCTGGCGGCCTCGCTGCTCGGGGTGACCTCCACGGTCTTCATGCCGGTGGGGGCACCGCTGCCGAAGGTCGCGGCCACCCGCGAGTACGGGGCCAGGGTACGGATGCACGGCCAGGTCGTGGACGAGACGCTGGAGGCCGCCAAGGAGTACGCGCACGCCACCGGCGCCGTCTTCATCCACCCCTTCGACCACCCGCACGTGGTGGCAGGACAGGGCACCCTCGGCCTGGAACTGCTGGAACAGTGCCCCGAGGTGCGGACCGTCGTGGTGGGCGTCGGGGGCGGCGGACTGCTGGCCGGGATGGCGGTGGCCATCAAGTCGCTGCGCCCCGATGTGCGGGTGATCGGGGTGCAGGCCGAGGGCTCGGCCGCGTATCCGCCCTCGCTGCGGGCCGGCCGGCCGGTGGCGCTGGAGTCGGTCTCGACGATGGCGGACGGGATCAAGGTCGGCAAGCCGGGCCAGGTGCCGTTCGCGATCGTCCGCACCCTGGTGGACGACATCCGTACGGTCTCCGAAGACGCCCTCTCCAGAGCGCTGCTGCTCTGCCTGGAGCGGGCCAAGCTGGTGGTGGAGCCCGCCGGGGCGAGCTCGGTCGCGGCACTGCTGTCGGCTCCGCACAGCTTCGAGGGCCCGGTCGCCGCTGTGCTCTCGGGCGGGAACGTCGACCCCCTGGTCCTGCAGCGGACCCTGCGGCACGGTATGGCGGCGGCCGGCCGCTACCTCTCGCTGCGGCTGCGCCTCTCCGACCGGCCGGGAGCGCTCGCGGCGCTGCTCGGGGAGCTGTCGGTGATGGACGCGAACGTGCTGGACGTGGGCCATGTGCGCACCGATCCGCGGCTCGGCCTGGACGAGGTGGAGGTGGAGCTGCACATGGAGACGAAGGGCCCCGAACACTGCGTCGAGGTCGCCTCGGGACTGCGCGCCGCGGGCTACACGGTCATGAGCTGACCGCCGCGACGGCGAGGAGGCGCTGGGAGCAGGGGGCGGAGCCGGAGCCGGAGCCGGAGCCGGACACGAGGTATCGCGTATCGGTATCGGCTATCGCGAAAACAGCTTGACGCGATACATCGCGTCACTTCATACTGCTGTGCGACGGGGCACACCCCGCAACACATCTGTACATGCCGGACTTGTCCGGCAGCCCTAGCATCTTCGTAGAGCTTCACGCTCCACCACTCTGGGAGTCCATCCATGCCAGGTGCCATTTACGCCGAGGGACTGGTGAAGACCTTCGGCGAGGTGAGGGCTCTGGACGGCGTCGATCTCGACGTCCCCGAATCCACCGTGCTCGGCCTGCTGGGGCCGAACGGCGCGGGCAAGACCACCGCGGTCAGGGTGCTGACCACACTCCTGCGGCCCGATGCGGGCAAGGCCGTCGTCGCCGGGGTCGACGTGCTCAAGAACCCCACGGCGGTGCGCCGTTCGATCGGTCTCTCGGGCCAGTTCGCCGCCGTGGACGAGTATCTGACCGGCCGCGAGAACCTGCAAATGGTCGGGCAGCTCTATCAGATGTCCGGCCGCGACGCGAAGAAGCGGGCGAACGAACTGCTGGAGCGGTTCAATCTGGCCGACGCCGCCGACCGCACCACCAAGACGTATTCGGGCGGCATGCGCCGCCGCCTCGACCTGGCCGCCGCGCTGGTGGTCAGCCCTCCCGTGATGTTCATGGACGAGCCGACCACGGGGCTCGACCCGCGCAACCGGCAGCAACTGTGGGAGGTCATCGAAGAGCTGGTCGCCGGTGGTACGACGCTGCTGCTGACGACGCAGTATCTGGAGGAGGCCGACCGGCTCGCGCACGACATCGCCGTCGTCGACCACGGCAAGGTCATCGCCCGCGGCACCTCCGACCAGCTCAAGGCGCAGACCGGCGGCGAACGCATCGAGGTCGTCGTGCACGAGCGGGAGCACATCCCCGCCGCCCGGGAAATCCTCGACACCCACGCGCTGCGCGGCCCGGCCTGCGAGGGCTGCACCGTCGAGGAGCACACCCGCAAGCTGACCGTCCCGGTCACCGGCGGCGCCAAGCTGCTGGCCGAGGTCATCAGGGAGCTGGACGCGCGCGGTATCGAGATCGACGACATCGGCCTGCGCCGCCCCACCCTGGACGACGTCTTCATCTCCCTGACGGGCCACGCCGCCGAGGGCGAGCGGGAGCCGGGAGCCACCGACGAACAACCGGCCCCGGACAGGCCCGGGGACGCCCTTCAGCACCAGCCCGAGTCCGAGGAGGCCACGAAGTGACTGCCACAGCACAGGCGGCGGCGCCGACAGCCCCCAGCGGGCGAGGCGGCATCAGCCAGTCGATAACCGACTCGCTGGTGATGGCCAAGCGCAACCTGATACGCATGGTGCGCATACCCGAGGTCGTCATCTTCGGGCTGATCCAGCCCATCATGTTCGTGGTGCTGTTCAGCTACGTCTTCGGCGGCTCCATCAAGGTGCCGGGCGCCGGTACGGACGCCGGCTCCTACCGCGAGTTCCTGATGGCGGGCATCTTCGCGCAGACCGTCACCTTCGCCACGGCGGGCGCCAGCGCCGGAATCGCCGAGGACATGCACAAGGGCCTCGTGGACCGGTTCCGCTCCCTGCCGATGACCCGCGGTGCCGTACTGACCGGGCGCACCATCGCCGACCTCGTACAGACGGCGCTGACGCTGGTCGTCCTCGCCATCGTGGCCGCGCTCGTCGGCTGGGCACCGCACGACGGGCTGGGCGACGCCCTCGCCGGATTCGGGCTGCTGCTGCTCCTCGGCTACGCCTTCACCTGGATCGGCGCGCTGATCGGGCTCTCCGTCCGCACCCCCGAGGCGGCCACCTCCGGCGGGCTGATCTGGCTGTTCCCGCTGACCTTCATCTCCGTCGCGTTCGTGCCCTCGCAGAACATGCCGGCGTTCCTCCAGCACGTCGCTGAGTGGAACCCGTTCAGCGCGACGGTGGTCGCCTGCCGTGAGCTGTTCGGCAACCTGCCCCCCACCTACCCGGTTCCGGACGCCTGGCCGATGCAGCACCCGGTGTGGGCCTCGCTGATCTGGTCCATCGCCATCGTCGCGGTCTTCCGCACCCTGGCGGTCCGCAAATACCGCTCGGCGACGGCGTGAGCACCCGGCCGTAAGCACCCACACCGACGACAACGGCGGACGGCCCGCGCTCCATGCGCGGGCCGTCCGCCGTTTCGGTGCTCTGCGTCAGCTCCGGTAGGGCTTGGCCTCCAGGATGCGTACCGAGGCCATCTTGCCGTTCGGCAGCTCGTACTCCGCGTCCTGGCCCACCTTCTTGCCCATCACGCCGGAGCCCAGCGGCGACTGCGGAGAGTAGGTCTCGATGTCCGAGCTGGCGTATTCGCGGGACGCCAGGAGGAAGGTGATGGTGTCGTCCTCGTCACCGTCGAAAGCGATCTTGACCACCATGCCGGGCTCGACCACGCCGTCGTCCGCCGGAGCCTCGCCGACCTTGGCGTTCTCCAGGAGCTGCTGAAGCTGCCGGATCCGCAGCTCCTGCTTGCCCTGTTCCTCCTTGGCCGCGTGGTACCCGCCGTTCTCGCGGAGGTCGCCCTCCTCGCGAGCCGCCTCGATCTTCTTGGAGATCTCGGTGCGTGCAGGACCCGACAGATACTCCAGCTCGGCCTTGAGCTGGGCGTACGCCTCCTGGGTCAGCCAGGTGACGTTGTCGCTGGTCTGGGTCACAGGTGCTCCTCGTCGGTACTGGGGATATCAGCTGATGCAGCAAACGCCCTACCAGAAAGGGTGCGCCTTCACTGGTGGGCGAAACCACGAGCTTAACAATTCCGCCGGAAAAGGGAAGAAGACCCTCGCTCCGCCGCAGGTCAGCGGGGTCCGCAGGGCATGCCGGTGAGCGGCGCACACCGAGGGCGGGACCCCGGGGGGCTCACCGCGTCTGGCAGCCCACCAGCTCCGCGCTGGTCGCGCGTGCCGTCGTACGCACCGTGATCACCTTGTCGACGCGCGAGGTCCCGGTGGGGAACTCCGCGTCCTTGCGGCCGACCTCGCTGCCGTTCTCCGCCCGGGTACGCAGCGTGCACACGCCCTCGACACCGGCGTCCTTGCGCACCTCCAGGTGCACTTCAACGGCGCTGTCGGAAACGACCTTCCACTTGATCAACTCGCCGCTCACGTCCTGGCCCGAGACGTAGGAGACCCCGATCCAGCCGACCAGGGCGAGCAGCAGCACACCCAGCACCCCGCCGGTGATCTTCAGTCGGCGGTCCGTGCGCGCCTCGGCGCTCCCGTCCCGGCCCGTGGCACGCCCTGAACGGCCCGCCGTACGCCCGTAACGCCCCTCGGGGACCTGTTGGCGCAGGTCAACCATGGTCCGTTCCTCTCGGCGTGCGCTCCGGCCGCGCCCTGGGAGCCGGGCCGGAGCTGAGCGGGGTGGTACCGGGAATACATCGCGGTGCTGATTCGGTCACTATAGAAGCCGCCCCCGGAACCGCTGAAGGCGGGCCGACTGCTGAAGGCGGGCCGACCGCCGCTGGGGGACCGGGCCGATGGCGGAGCCGCTTTGACCTATGAGGATTGAGTTGTGACTGAGCAACTGCGACTGATGGCCGTGCACGCGCACCCCGACGACGAGTCGAGCAAGGGCGCGGCCACCATGGCAAAGTACGTCGACGAGGGGGTGGACGTCCTCGTCGCGACGTGCACGGGGGGCGAGCGGGGCTCCATCCTCAACCCGAAGCTCCAGGGGGACACCTACGTCGAGGAGCACATCCACGAGGTGCGCCGGAAGGAGATGGACGAGGCCAGGGAGATCCTGGGCGTCAAGCAGGCGTGGCTCGGCTTCGTCGACTCGGGCCTGCCCGAGGGCGACCCGCTGCCGCCGCTGCCGGAGGGCTGCTTCGCGCTGCAGGACGTGGACGAGGCCGCCGGCGCACTGGTGCGGCTCATCCGTGAGTTCCGTCCCCAGGTGATCACCACCTACGACGAGAACGGCGGTTACCCGCACCCCGACCACATCATGACCCACAAGATCTCGATGGTCGCCTTCGAGCACGCGGCGAACACCGAGAAGTACCCGGAGGCGGAGTTCGGCCCGGCGTGGCAGCCGCAGAAGCTCTACTACAACCAGGGCTTCAACCGGGAGCGCACCATGGCCATGCACAACGCGATGCTGGAGCGCGGCCTGGAGTCCCCGTACACGGAGTGGCTGGAGCGCTGGGAGAAGATGGGGATCAAGGAGCGCCAGATCACCACGTATGTGCCCTGCGGCGACTTCTTCGAGATCCGCGACAAGGCGCTGATCGCGCACGCCACCCAGATCGACCCCGACGGCGGCTGGTTCCGGGTCCCGATGGACATCCAGAAGGAGGTCTGGCCGACCGAGGAGTACGAGCTGGCCAAGTCCCGCGTGGAGACCTCCCTCCCCGAGGACGACCTCTTCGCGGGGATCCGCGAGAATTGACGGTATGAGCCCCACGCAGACAACGCTCGTCCAGGTCCTTCCGCTGGCCGCGAAGGACCTGGACGAGAACAAGGTGACCCCCGGTGTGCTCGGCTTCATCGTCTTCGCATTGATCGGCGCCGCCGTGTGGATGCTGATGAAGTCGATGAACAAGCACATGAAGCGCGTGAACTTCGAGGAGCAGCCCGAGCAGCCCGCGGCGGACGACGACGGCCCCGCCCAGGCCGCTGCCGAGGCCGCTGAGGCCGCAGCGGAGGCCCCCGCGGAGACCGCCGCCTCGGCGCCCTCGGCACCCCCGAAGCGGGAGGGCTGAAGCGAGGGGGCTGCTCGGCCCGCCCGCTCCCCGGCCCTCGCACCCGACCGCTGCCTCTGTCCTCTGCCCTCTGTCTTCTGCCCTCTGCCCGTCCGTCTGGAGAACGACATGCTGTTCGGCAGGTTCAAGAACCGCGTCCCCACCCCCGAGGAAGCCCTCAAGGGCCGCCCGGAGCCGGAGTACGCCGTGCCCGAACGTCACACCGTGCTCGGCACGGCGCTCCAGGGCCCGTACCCGGAGGGTCTGGAGATCGCCGACTTCGGCATGGGCTGCTTCTGGGGCGCCGAGCGGGTCTTCTGGACGACCGACGGTGTGTGGACGACTCTCGTCGGCTATCAGGGCGGCTCCACCCCCAACCCGACGTACGAGGAGGTCTGCTCGGGTCTCACCGGGCACGCCGAGGTGGTCCGCGTCGTCTTCGACCCGTCGAAGGTCTCCTACGAAGCCCTGCTCAAGCGCTTCTGGGAGGCCCACGATCCCACCCAGGGCTTCCGCCAGGGCAACGACACCGGCACCCAGTACCGCTCGGCGGTCTACACCCACTCCCACGCCCAGGCCGCCACCGCCGAAGCGTCCAGGACCGCCTACCAGCAGGTCCTCACTTCCTCAGGACACGGCGACATCACCACCGAGATCCTCCCCGCCGAGGACCGCCCCTTCTACCCCGCCGAGGGCTACCACCAGCAGTACCTGGACAAGAACCCGGCCGGCTACTGCGGCATCGGCGGCACGGGCGTCAAGCTAAGTGACCCGCCCGAGGGTGGCTCCTGCCCCACTGGGATCGCGCCGACGGACGGATGACGCCGGTGCTGTTCCGGGAACCCGGCGGCAGCGTGGCTCGTGCCCGGCGATCGGTCTGCGGTTGGGGAAGCTTTCCTACGCCGCTCCGGGCGGCAGTGGCCGTACACCTTCATGTACGGCACGGCGCACCATCAGCGACAGCTTCGCGGCGTCTTTGGTGAATCCGGTGAGCAGTAGACGCTTGCCAGTCCTGACCCGGATTCGGCAGTGCACGTCCCATCCCATCGCCCTGCTGATGGCGTTGGCCTGCCCGCGATCAGATACCTCGGTGATGCTTTCCCATGGAATCACCCGGGTTTCTCCGGTCCTGCGATAGACCAGCCCGCCCTGGCGCAGTATGTAGACCTCGCCATGCCGACTGAGGTAGCGCAGCCCGTTGGTGATCCCCGACCAGAGAGACAGCAGCGCCACGCCGAGCAGCAGTCCGGCAAAGGTGCCGCTGGCCGCCTCCTTGAAGGTCTGGATGACGACGGGAATGGAGCCGGCCAAGGCCACCAACCCGATCGGCAGCCAGATGATCCCGACCCGTCCATGTCGCGCTACGTCGGTCTCGTGCCGAGTCACGAACCTGCCCAGCTCTCTCTCACCCGGTGCTGCCATCCACCCCTCCCCCAGTCGTGCGTAGCATCTTCACAAGATGCCGTACGCATGGCAAGAACACCGTTGACGCAGTGAGCCCTCGCTCCCCATGCCATCCGGCGCGTCGTCCAGGGGCTCCATCGCGGGAGCGGCCAGAGACCGATCTGCCGCGCCGCACACAGAGCCCGAACAAGGGCTCTTGGGCAGCCGGGCTGATCCACCGTCGCAGTGCCGGGGCGCTCGATGGGTCACATGTCACCACCGGCTCGGCGGCACGGGCGTGAGCTGCCCGATCGGGGTTGCGAACTTCCCCGAGGAGTGAGCTGCCGGACGCAACCATCGGAATGACGCCCGGGCGCCGGTCGTGGCATAACCCGCACGCCTCCGGCTCTCCGGCGGGCATCGGTCTTACTGTACGAGCAATCCGTCCGGATACCGGACGATGTCTCGTCACTCCGACGTTCCCCTGGAGGTCACGATGCCCAGCCCGCCCCAGCCGTTCGGCACCGTCGTCAGCAACAACGGCGTCAACCTGCGCAAGTACCCGAGCACGGACTCCTCCATCGTCGGCGCCCTGAGCCACGGCACCGAGGTCGGTCTGCGCAGCAAGGTGAACGCCCAGAACATCGACGGCAACAGCATCTGGTACCTGCTGCGCGACAAGGCCGCGTGGGTCGCCGCCCGGCACGTCGACAACACCGGACAGGTACCGCTGTCCAAGGACGTCGAACCGGCCGGCCCGCAGGGCTGACGGCGGACCGCCCCTTTTCAGCCTTTCAGGGCCACCCGAACCCGTACTTGGGCCAGAACCCGGCCGACTGCTGCGGTATCGGCGGCATGGGCGCGAGCTCGGCTCGGGGCTGGTGGGTTGCCGCGAGGCGGGAGCGGACAGCTTGTAGGGTCCGGGCCATGGGTTTCAGCATGGAGATAGTCGCGGCTCGGGCGGACGAACTCGCTGATGCGGTGCCGGATGTGTTCGCCGAGACAGACACCACGTTGGGCTTCGAGGACGCGACCTCCGTGAGTCGGGGGTCAGAGCTGTGTGTAACGAAGAGCGGTGACTGGGTCATCGTGATCGATGTCTGGCACAGGCTCTCGGGGTTCACGCCGTACTTGGTCGAGGCATCGGCATCGACAGATCTGTACCTCGTGCGTATCGGCGGTGACCCGGCGGTGTTTCACTATCGCGATGGCTGCTTGCAGATGGCGGCAGAGGGCTCTCACGCCTGTATGGAACTCGCGGCCGTCGATTATGACGACGGCGAGGTGCTGGGGCAGGAACTGCTGCTCAAGTACACCGGAGTGAGCTTCGCCGACGACGACCTGTGGAGCGCGGAGTTCACGGTCTTCGCTCTCGATTGACCTCGCGCCCCGCCTGGCGCGGGTCGTGTCGGCTCCAACAGCACATCCGCAGCCGGTCGTGCTGCACTACGCAGGACAGGGGGAAGGCGGAAACACTCAGCCGTAAGGGCCCTACGCGAAGTGGAAGAGCGCGCCCTCGCCCCGCTTGGCGACCGCGAGAATGAACGTGCGGAACTCCTCGAAATCCCCCTTGAGGAACTCGTCTTGCCCTGGGCCGTCATACACGTCCTCGAAACGTACGCCGCTGAGCCAGTCGGCCAACTCGGCTATGAGGCTGGCGGTGAGTTCCATGGCCTGGCTGCCGTCATCCTCATCGAGGCCGTCGTCCTCTTCCTCCTCCCCTCCCTCTTCTTCCTCTTCGTCATCTTCCTCCTCTTCGCCGTAGTCCCAGTTCAGATCGACGTACTCCTCACCCAGGAACACGTTCACCGGGGCGTCGTAGACCAGGTCCTCCCACTGCTCAAGTGAGAAACGCTCGATGTAGAAGGTGCGCTGCTGGACGCTGAGGTTTGAGCGGAGTGGGGTCTCATCACCCTCAGGCGTCTCGTCCAGAAGACGCGCGGCATACGACGGATCCTGGCGCGCCCGGTCCATCTGCTGGTCCGTGACGCTTCTGAAGCTCGCGGTGACACCCACGATTTACCCCCAATGTGTCATGTGGCGAGAAAGACCTCGTCGCCAGGAATCAATCACTTCTCGAAGCGCTCTTCGACGGCAGTCCTGAATAGGGGACGAGCAGCAAGAGCGCGTCGCCTTGAATCCATCAGCGCATCGGCCGGATCCGCATCCCCGTGGACGCGTCGAACAGCATCTCACCGGGTGTTCACGTCAACTTCCTGCTGCATAAGCCAGCTTGGGCGGCTGCCAGGGGGGGCTGACCACTGTCGGCCGCAGCCCCGCGCCGCCTGCGCTGTGTGGCGCTTTTGGCCCCCGTGACACACGCCGGCGGATTGACATGGGCGTGGGAGGGGCAGACGCGATGTGAATGTCATGAGCATGATTCACAGACTCTACAGACTCACCCCCCACAGGAGGATCACCGTGACACTCAGAAGCGCCGCGCGGGCGCTCATCGCCATGCTCGTCGTGGCTCTGGCCTGGACCATGGGCCAGGCGTCGGCCACAGCCGCACCCTCGACGTCCGCCGCGGCGGTCGTCCTGACGTACGACACCTCGGGAGCCGAAGAGTTCGTGGACGCGGTCGACAAGGGGGCCGCGGTCTGGAACGACAACGTGGAGAACGTCCAGCTGAAGCCGGCCAGGTCGGGCGAGAGGGCCAATATCGAGATACTCGCGGACGACGGCTGGCCGCGGGCGCAGACCACCAGCCTGGGCAACGGCACCATCTGGATGGGACGGCAGGCCGTGGACGAGGGGCACGACACCATCCGCATCGCGGCGCACGAACTCGGCCACATCCTGGGCCTGCCCGACAAGAAGCCGGGGCCGTGCAGCAGCCTGATGTCCGGCGCCTCCGCCGGGACCGACTGCACCAACGCCACGCCCGACGCGTCCGAACGGGCCGAGGTCGAGGACAACTTCGCCTCCGCGGGCGTGAGCCCCGCGGTGTACGCGGCGCGGTTGTACCTGGACTGACCGGTGTACCTGGACTGACCGAGCTGTCACCGGGCACGGTGCCCCGTACGGTACGGCGGGCACCGTGCCCGGTCGCCGAGAACTGATCGCATCCGTACGCCTGCTTCACACTCCTCGAACATTGCTTGCGGATGCTGGCCGCCATGGAGACCACAAGCACCGCGAAGGCCGAGGGGGAGACGGCGCCACGGCGCGGGCGCTCGGTGATGACCGTGCGGATCGCCGTGCTCGGTCTGCTTCTTCTGCTGCTGCCCGCCGCGACAGGGTGCGTCGGCGGCCGGGGCGACGACGACCAGCAGGGCAAGAAGAAGCGGCCCAACGTGCTGATGGTGATGACGGACGACCAGTGGCTCGAATCGATGAGAGTCCTGTCCAGGACACGGAAGCTGCTGGGCGACGAGGGCGTCACCTTCGACCGCTACCACCCGTCGACACCGCTGTGCTGTCCCTCGCGATCCACCTATCTGACCGGGCAGTTCGCGCACAACAACGGCGTACGGCACAACTCGGCCCCGCAGGGCGGCTACGACAAGCTGAACGAGAAGAAGACGCTGCCGGTGTGGATGCAGAAGGCCGGCTATGTCACCTCGCACATCGGCAAGTACCCCAACGGCTACGGCAAGGACGACCCGGAGCATGTGCCCCCGGGATGGGACGAGTGGCGCGGCTCGGTGGACCCGACCACGTACCAGATGTGGGGCTACAAGCTCAACGAGAACGGCAAGCTCCATACGTACGGGAAGCCCGACGACGAGGACCCGAAGCTCTACCAGACCGATGTGTACCGCGACAAAGGCGTCGACTTCATCAAGCGGAAGGCCAAGGGGGACAAGCCTTTCTTCCTGAGCCTGGCCTTTCTCGCACCCCACGGGGAGCTCCTGAAAGAGCAGGACGGTAAGCACGGGAAGTCCCGGAAACCGGGGAAGGGGAAGGGGAAGAAGGGGAGGGCGAACTCGGGCGACGGGCCGAAATCCGGGCAGTTGCGTCCGATCGTCGCGGACGCCCCCCGTCCGGCACCCCGCCACAAGGGCGAGTTCGCGGACGAGAAGCTTCCCGAGAACCCCGCGTACAACGAGAAGGACATGCGGGACAAGCCGAAGTTCCTCCAGAAGCGAGGAAATCTGGACAGCGAGACCACCCAGAGCATCACCGAGAGCTACCGGGGACGGCTCGAATCGCTGCTGGCGGTGGACGAGGCCGTGGAAAAGCTGATGAGCACGCTCAAGTCCACTGGCCAGCTGGACAATACCTATGTGGTCTTCGCCTCCGATAACGGGTTCTTCTTCGGCGAGCACCGCGTGCCCACGGGAAAGTTCCTTCCTCACGGCGCGTCGGGACAGGTACCGATGGTGCTGCGCGGCCCCGGCGTCGCCAAGGGGCAGCACTCGAAGGAGCTCACCAGCAACGTCGATCTGGCCGCCACCATTTCGGACATCGGCGGTGCGGACCCTGACCTCGAGCTCGATGGCCGTTCGCTACTGCCGTTCGGCCGTGACCCCCGTAAGGGCAGTGGCAGGCCGGTGCTCCAGGAGATCGCGGAAGGTGCCCGCCGCACACCGGTGGCTGCCCCGGGCCACGGCAAGCCCCCGGCCGGGGGGCCGCCGGACGACGACGTCTCCACGGGGCGGGCCGCGGCCGACGGGGACCTCGACATGGACGGCCCCACCTCACCCACACCGCAGTCGCAGGGGAAGAAGAAGCGGAAGGGCAGCAAGGGGCAGGAGTATTCGGCGGCATACGAGGCGATCCGCGCCGGCGACTATCTCTACATCCGCTACAGCGCGGGCGCTCGGGAGCTGTACGACCTGGACGCCGATCCGTACGAGTTGACCTCGCGCCACAACGATCCCCGCTATGCGAAGGTCCGTACGTTCCTCGACCAGCGCCTGGACAAGCTGCAAGGGTGCCAGGGCGAAGAGTGCCGGGAGGAAATACCGGAGCCGCCCGAGCCCGGGTGAGCCGCCGTCCAACGGCCGCACGGCGGAGGATCGGAACTGTCCGACAACCGATGACCTGAAAGGCACCGGGCAGGGGGCGAACCCCTGCCCGGTGCCTTACGTATGAGACCTTGTGTGAACTTCCCCAGGCCCTCTATCGGTTGAGGAGAGGACACTGACCGGACAGAACCACGGTCTCGTACTGGTGGTCGAGGACGAGCGGGCCATCGCGGAGCTGGTCCGCACCTACCTGGTACGCGACGGCTTCTCCGTCATCATCGAGTCGACCGGCCAGGCGGCGCTGGCGACCGTGCGCCGCCACCGCCCCGTCGCGCTGATCCTCGACGTCGTGCTGCCCGACATGGAGGGCACCGAGGTGTGCCGGCGGCTGCGCGGGGAGCAGAACTGGACGCCAGTGCTGTTCCTGACCGCACGGGACGAGGAGGTGGACCGGCTGCTCGGCCTGGAGCTGGGGGCCGACGACTATGTCACCAAGCCGTTCAGCCCGCGGGAGCTGGTGGCCCGGGTGCGTGCGGTGCTGCGGCGCGCCTCGGGCGCCGTCGCGGAGGAGATACGCCGCGTCGGCCCCGTGACGGCGGATGTGCCGCGCCGCCGCGTCTCCGTCGAGGACGGGCCCGTGGAGCTGACGGCCACCGAGTTCGACCTGCTCACCCATCTGATGGAGCGGCCGGGGCGGGTCTGTACGCGCAGCGATCTGCTGGCCGCGGTGTGGGGGCACCGTTCCGACGCGGGGACGCGGACGGTCGATGTGCACATCGCACAGCTGCGGGCCAAGCTGGGCCGGGGAGCAGGGGTGATTCGGACGGTACGCGGTGTCGGATACAGCGTGGAGGAGTGAACCGGCCACCGGAGCGGGCCGGTTGTCCCGTCGGCTGCTGACCGGCAGCGCGGGGAGGATGACGTCCCGTACCGTGCTCGTCACTCTGCTCGTCGCGGCCATCTCGGTGTGCGCCACCGCGATCGCGGGGGTGCCGCTCATACATCAGGCCGCGACCGCTCACGCACGGCAGTCGCTGCGCGAACAGGCCAACGTGGCAGCGACCATGCTCGCCGCGCGCACGGGCCGCCCGGCCCAGGTGCAGCAGATGGCACGGCTGATGCGCAGCAACGGCATCCGTCTCTCGCTCGTACGCGCACACAGGCCCGACCGCGGCTGGGTCCCGCCGTCCGTGATGCGACGGCTCGGCGCAAGGAAGCCTGTGCACAGCCGCGTCACCGTGAACGGCGAAGAGGTGCTCATCGAGGCCCGGCCGGTCGGCAGAGCCAACGGTGTCGTGCTCGCACAGCGGGTTTCCGCGGCCCGCGGGGAGACGGTCGGGCTGCGGCTGGCGCTCGCTCTGGCAGTCGGCGCTTCCGCCGGCACCCTCGCAGGTGTTCTCCTCGCCAGACGGCTGTCCCGGCCGCTGCGGCAGGCGGCACGGACGGCGGACCGGATACGGCAGGGCGACCGCAGCTGCCTCATGCCGTTGACCCCGCCTGCCGAGGTACGCGAACTCTCCGCGGCGCTCAACGAGTTGTCCGCCGCGCTGGAGGTCAGCGAGCAGCGCCAGAAGGACTTCCTGATGTCCGTCTCCCACGAGCTGCGTACCCCTTTGACGACCATAAGCGGCTACGCCGAAGCCCTCGCCGACGGCGTGCTGTCCACGGAGGCGGACACCGCTCAGGACGCCGGGCGCACGGTGCTGACCGAGGCGAAGCGCCTGGAGCGGCTGGTCACCGATCTTCTGGCGCTCGCCCGCCTCCAGGCGGACGACTTCGCCGTCGAGCAGGAGGAGGTCGATCTCACCGCGCTGGCCGCCGCAGCGGTGACCGCCTGGCGCCCCTCCCTGGAAGGGAACGGCACCGAGTTGCGCGCCGAACTGCCGCCGCATCCCGTGCTGGTGCGCACCGATCCGGTGCGGCTGCGGCAGGTGCTGGACATCCTGGTCGAGAACGCGGGCCGGGTCGCACCGCAGGCGCCGCTGGTGGTCGCGCTCGCCGTGGCTCCGGGCGGGCAGGTGGCGCTCGCGGTGCGCGACGGCGGGCCCGGTCTGGCGGACGAGGATCTGCGGGTCGCCTTCGAGCGCGGCAGGCTGCACCGCCGCTACCGGGACAGCCGGCCGGCCGGCACCGGGCTCGGCCTCGCCCTGGCGGCCCAGCTCGTCGACCGCCTCGGCGGCACCATCACCGCGGCCCACGCCCCGGAGGGCGGCGCCGCATTCACCATCGGGCTGGCCCGAGCTTCTACGGGCACCCCCTCCCCGGAAAACCCCTAACCCGCTTCGGCGTTCTCCGCGCGCGAGAGCGCGACCTGGAGCACCACCAGAAGAGCATCCCGCACCGACCCTGTCTCCCGCGCGTCGAAGACGACCAGCGGAACGTGGTCCGAGATGTCCAGCGCCCACCGCACCTGGTCGAGGTCGTGCTGGATCTCCCCGTCGAACGCGTTGACGGCGACGGCGAACGGGATGTCCTTGTGCTCGAAGTAGTCCACCGCCGCGTAGCAGTCGTCCAGGCGGCGGGTGTCCACGATGACCAGGCCGCCCAGTGCGCCCTCGGTCACGTCGTCCCACATGAAGCCGAACCGGTCCTGGCCGGGGGTACCGAACAGATAGAGCTTCAGGGTCGGGGAGATGGTGATGCAGCCGAAGTCCATGGCGACCGTGGTGGTGGTCTTGCCCGGGGTGTGCGTCAGATCGTCCACGCCCGCCGCGACCTCCGTGATCGCGGCCTCGGTGGTCAGCGGCCGGATCTCGGATATCGAGCCGACGGCCGTGGTCTTGCCCACCCCGAAGCCGCCGGCGATGACCAGCTTGACCGGCAGCGGCGGCTGTTCGACTTCCACGGCGTCAGCTGCTGTCGCGGAGTGAGCCCCGTGAGTCGGGGACGGCACGGAGACCATCGATAACCCTTCGCAGTACGGAGATGTCCTGGACTGTCCTGGCGTTCGGCACATGCACCGCCAGATGTCCCGCGGCGCGCAGGTCGTCGGCCAGCACGCGGACCACGTTGAGGTGCAGCCGCAGCCGTGCGGCCAGTTCCGCCACCGACTGCGGCCGCCGGCAGGCGGCGACGATGTCGTGCTGTTCGAAGGTGAGCGAGGGCAGCGCCGTCAGCCCGGCCGAGGTCGCCACGATCTGCGTCTCGACCGGGAGCGCTGCCGCTGCGCCGCTCCCGGAGACCCGGCCGGCGGTCAGCAGGAACGGCCGGATCGCCGGAGCGCGGCCGACCGGCTCCGGCGAGCCCTGCTCGCTGCCCGCCGCCTCGTGCGGTACTGGTTCACCGGCGGCCATCACGATCCCTTCTGAGTGCCTGCACCCTTTGCTCCGCGTCTGTCCGCGTCGGGCGCTCCTCAGCCTGTCGGGGCCGCGCCGGCGCTCTTCTTGAGCTCCAGCACCAGCTGCGGGGTGAGCGCGGCGCCCGCCCGGTTGGCGAACAGGGTCATCTCGTAGGCGATGTTGCCCAGCTTCGCCTCCTTCGATGTGACCACGCCGAGCACGGCACCGCAGCCGATGGCCGACACCAGGACATGGCCGCCCTCCAGGTCGATGATGACCTTGTTCAGGCCGCCGAGGCCGTAGTTGCCGGAGGCGCCGGCCGCCAGGCTGGTGATGCCCGAGACGATGGCGGCGAGGCGTTCGGAGGCTTCCTGTTCGCGCGGCTGGGAGACGGCGATCAGCAGGCCGTCCGAGGACACCGCGATGGCGTCGACCACCCCTGCGGTCTCGGTGGCGAACCGGTCGAGCAGCCAGGTGAAGTCGGCCACGGCGGCTCGCAGGTCGGTGGTCTCTGCCCGCTCGGAACTGCTGTTACCTGTCGGCGTGCTCACTGCCCGGCTCCTTCGGAAGTTGCTGGTGTTGCGACGAGGCCGACTCCGCCGGGGCTGCGGCACTGTCCTGCTCCGCCCTGCGTACGGCCGCCTCGAACTCGTCGAGTTCCGAACGGACCGCGTCGGCGTCGACGGGTTGGCGTACGTCCGGGATCCCCCGGTCGGCCGGTGGGGTGGTCATGGGGAGTGTCGCTCCTCGTACCCGCCGGCGCAGCGGCCTGGGGGCCTGCGCGGCGGTCGGCTGGTCGGCGGTGGTGGTCCGTTCCCCGTCCGGGGCAGCTCGGGTGTGCTCCGCGGCGCGGGTCTGCTCCACGCTCTTCTGGGCCGGGATACGGCGGGGGAGGCCGCCGTCCTGCGGCGGGGCCGCCGGGCGCCGCTCGGGCTGGTGGGTGGGGCCCGAAGCGGGCACGGGCTTGACGGCCACCGGCCCGGATACGGGCGCCGGCGCGGAACCCGCGCGGGGCGCGGCCGGCTCCTGCGCGGAGCTCGTCGCAGGCTCCGGCACCAGTCCGGCCACGCCGTCGGCCTGGGCCGGGGCCTGGGTGAGCTCGGCGGGCTTCGCGGCCAGCAGCAGCGCGGAGGGGACCCAGACGGTGCCGGTGACGCCGCCGCCCGGTGTCCGGCTCAAGGTGACCCGGATGCCCCAGCGCCGGGCCAGGCTGCCGACCACGAAGAGCCCGAGCACCTTGGTCGGTACCAGGTCGAGGCGCTCCCGGCGGACCAGCCGGGCGTTCTCCTCGGCCAGGCGCTCCGCGCTCATGCCGAGGCCGTGGTCGATGACCTCGATCAGCGCGCCGCCGTCCGAGGTGACATCGGCGCCGGGCCGGACGACGACCTCGACGGGCGTGTGGGACGGGGAGAACGTGACCGCGTTCTCCAGCAGTTCGGCGAGCATCAGCGTCAGATCGCCGGTGACATCCGGCGCGACGGTGACGTCCGCCTCGGCCCGCAGGGAAACCCGCTGGTACGCCTGGATCTGGCCGAGCCCGGCCCGCAGGACGTTGGCCAGGCTGGTGGGCCGGGCCTCCACCTCGGTCTCCCTGATTCCGGCGAGCAGCATCAGGCTGTCGGCGTTGCGCTGGAGGCGTACGGCGAGGTGGTCGATGCGGTAGAGCCGCTCCAGGACCTCGGGGTCGGTCTCCTCGCGCTCGACGGCGTCGATCAGCATGAGCTGACTCGATGTGAGGTTGCTGACTCGGCGCCCCACGTTGCCGAACATCTCCGCGACGTTGCGGCGGCTGAGCACCTGCCGCTCCAGCAGCGCGGCGGCGGTGACCTGCACCTGGTTGAACGCCTCGGCCAGCGTACCGACCTCGTCGCGGACCGGGACGGGGATGGGCCGCGGCTGCAGCGGGGTGCTGTCCTCCGACTCGTCGTCGTCGACCCGGGCCAGCTCCTCCCCCGCCACCTCGACCACCTGCTGGGCCGCGCCGGTCAGCGCCGCCAGCGGGCGGACGACCGAGCGCCGGACCAGCACGGAGAAGGTCAGCCAGCAGGCGAACCCGAGCAGCGCGAGACCGAGCAGGGCCAAGGCCCTGTCCAGGGCCTCCTCGGACAGGTCGTCGGCCCGGGCTGCGATCTGCTCGATCAGCGACCCGGTGATGGCGAGGCGGGCCTCCGCCTGCCGGGTTCCGGCGGCCATCGACTTGCGCAGCGCCTTCGGCGACTGGCCCTGGAGGGAGCTCGGGTCGATCTTCAGCTCTTCGAACTGGGCGTCGATGCCGTTCTCCTCGGCATTGCGATCGATGCCGCTCATGGCCAGGACCTGCTTGGGCTCGGCGATCCTGCCGAAACGCTCCGTCTGGTACTCGAAGACCTGGTGCGCGCCGACGGCGCGGGTGTACTCGGTGAGGGCGTTGGCGTCCTGGGTCTGCGCCGAGAACACCCCGCTCTCGAACGCCGCGTGGGCTGCGTCGGCGCGCAGCACCGTATCGAGCAGGACGGTGACCGAGGACGTCTCGTTGTCGGAGAACCGGTCGAGTCCGACGCCGTCGATCAGGTAGGTGACCGCGGCGGCGTACGCGGGAGAGATCCCGGCCGCGGGGACCGAGCCCCGTTCGACCTTGTCGCGCAGTACGGCAAGGCTCCGGACGTACTCCAGCGCCTGCCGCTCCTCCTTCGGCAAGCCCGAACCGAAGGCCGAACGCACGGCGGAGACCTGCTTGTCGGTGGCCAGCTGCGCCCGGCGGTAACCGGTGGTCGACGGCAGCGCAGCGCCTGGCCGGGTGCCCTCGTGCCGGACGGACAGCAGCAGCGCCTGCCGCTGTTCGGCCTGCACGGAGTTGATCAGCCGGGTGACCTGCTTGCTGTCACGGACCAACTCCGCGACGCGGCCCGCGTCCTGGGCCTGGCCCACCTGGCTGCTGACGCTGACGCCCAGGAGCACCGCGACGGCCACCACGGGCACGATCACCAGAACGTTGAGTTTCCGCCGGAACGGCCACCGGTCGAGGAAGGCTCCAGCCCACTGCCGGAACGGCGGTTTCCGCGAGGCACGCCGAGCCGGACCGCGTTCGCGCGGTGGGTCCACTGTGTCCACTGACGCCCCTGGCCTCCTTCCATGTACTTCAGCGGTGACCGAGGTGTCGTTGTTACCGAACCACCGACGACCGGGCAGCGTGACGCTCTCACAGCGCACGCCGAACTCACACCGAATGTGAGCGAAAAGATCGCGCCACGTATCCGGGGGCGCTGAACACTACCGTTTAGGCGCCTACATGCAAGACATCCCCCGATTCAGGCCACGAAGTCTGCGCGTTTTGTGGGCATTTCATGCACCACTTCCGTCGCAGAGAACGCCCCGGGTCCTCCCGGGCCGCCGCCACCCGTACTCTGTGTCTCCCTCTTGGCCCCAGGCCCCAAGCCGTCCGTATCCTTTCTTGCCTTGTGAGGAGAACCGTGTATCCCACCCGCAAGGCGGTCGCGACAGCCGCCGCACTCCTGACCGTGGTGACCGCCGCCGGCTGCGATTCGGACACCAGCGCATCCGACAGCAGGAGCCGCCACGCCAAGCCAGGGTGCCCCGCCGCCCTCACCAGAGCCAAGCAGGCCGTCAAAAAAGCCGAGGACGTCGACGCCCCCTGGTCAGGACCCACCACAGGGCCCAAGGCCGCCAAGGGCAAGTCCATCGTCTACATCGCCCACACCCTGTCCAACCCCGGTGTCGCAGGCGTGGCCCAGGGCGTGCAGGAGGCCGCCAAGGTCATCGGCTGGCGCGCGCGGACGATCAACGGCAAGGGCACACCTGAGGGCCTGCGGAGCGCCTTCAAGAAGGCTCTCGCCCAGAAGCCGGACGGCATCGTCCTCGGCAGCTTCGACTTCGAGGTCGCCTCCAAGGAGGTCGAACAGGCGAACAAGGCCGGCATCCCGCTGATCGGCTGGCACGTCACCCCCACCCCGGGCCCGGCCGAGAAACCGAAGCTGTTCACCAACGTCACCTCCAGCCTCGGCGACGTCGCGAAGATCAGCGCCGACTGGATCATCGCCCGGTCCAACGGCCGTGCGGGAGTGGTCGTGTTCACCGACCCCACCATCCCCTTCGCCAAGCACAAGTCGGACCTGATCAAGAAGCGGCTCGCCACCTGCCCGGACGTCAAGCTGCTGAAGACCGAGAACCTCCCCATTCCCAAGGCCAACAGCCGCTCGGTGAAGGAGGTCACCGCCATGCTCAAGCGCTTCGGGGACAAGTGGGACTACTCCGTCGCCATCAACGACCTGTACTTCCGCCACGCAGCCCCCGCCCTCCGCGCCGCCGGCAAGAAGGGCACCAGCGCCCCGTACAACATCGGTGCGGGTGACGGCGACCCGTCGGCCTTCCAGCGCGTCAACGGCAAGCAGTACCAGACCGCCACCGTGCCCGAACCGCTCTCCGAGCAGGGCTGGCAGATCGTCGACGAGTTCAACCGCGCCTTCTCCGACCAGCCGGCCAGCGGATACGTCGCTCCCGTCCACATCTCCACAGCCGACAACACCGGCGGAGCGCTGTCCTGGAACTCCGAGGGCTACCGCCAGGCCTACCGCAAGATCTGGGAGTCCTGACCTCGCGCCGGGGGCTTCGGAGCCGGAACCGGAGCCGCCGTCAGCGGGTGGGGCGTGACCCTGCGGGGCGGTACGGCGATGCGCCAGCCGGGGTTGTACGTGCCGGGGACGGGGTGGAGACGCCAGCCCGCCTCCGCCGCCCAGACGGGGAGCCGCGCCTTGCGGAGGACAAGGGCATGGGGGTGCCCCGCCGTGGCGGGGCGGCAGCCGGCGGTGTGGGCGACGGGGATGAGGGTTCTGTTGCCGTCGAGTGCACAGGGCGGTTGCACACCGTGGGCGCGAAGGGTGCGGTGGACGCGCTGCCAGTCCTGGCGGGCCGCGGCCTGGATGCCCGAGTGCAGGTCCAACTGGTGTAGCTGGAGCCCCAGATGGGCCAGGGCCACGGCGCCGCCCAACGGGACGAGCATCCGCACCCGGCCAGCGCCGCGTGCCCGGCGCACGGCCCCGCCGACCCCCAGCGCCACCACGGGCGCCAGCAGCGCGTAGCTGGGCAGCAGGAAGCGCGGGGCCGCGTAGTCCATGAAGAAGAGATACGGGACGGCCACGGCGACAGCCGCGAGGGCCGGCACCACCGCGAGCCCCGTACGCCCTTCCCTGCGCGCCGCGTGGACGCCCAGGGCGACCAGCGGCGGGATCAGCAGCCACCACCACGCGGACGTCCATCCCACCGTCGCGCCCTCACAGGGGCGGCACAGCAGCGGTCCGTCGAGCGCGGCGGCGTGGTGGCGCAGGGTGTCGAGGGAGAGGCGCAGGCCCATCCCGCCCTGGATCTCCCCGGCAGCGCGCACCCGCTCCAGCACCCCGCCGAACCGGAGCCGGGCCTCCACGGCCCAGGGGACGGCGCCGAGCAGCACTCCGCCGGTCACGGCCACGGCGGACCGGACGGCGCGGGCTCTGGGCAGCCGTCCCCCGATACCGGCCCACAGCACCGCCGCCAGCAGCACGGCGGCAGGCCACACTGTGTCGTTGGGCCGCATCAGCGTGGCACCCCCCAGTGCTGCCGCAGCCGCGCAGTACGTACCCGGACGGGGCGCTGACCCGCCGGGCCCGCGCAGGAGGCAGCCGACGGCGCCGGTCAGCCCCATCGCCACATAGTGGTTGGGCATCGCTGCCCCCGCGTAGAACAGCGCGAACCACACGGTGCCGTACAGCGCGGCCGCCAGCGGAACCACTCCGCGGCGCCGCACCGTCCGCAGCCACGGCAGATACCCCAGCCACAGGGCGAGGGACGCCGCCGCGGTCAGATAGCAGCGCAGCAGCACCACGGAGTCGCCGGCCGCGGCGACGGGCGCGATCAGCAGCGGGACGCCGCGCGTCCGAGGCGCGCTGAACGGTGTTTCGGGCCCGAACGGGGCGAAGCGGCTGGCGTAGACGAGTTCGTCCCAGCCGAGCGGGAGCGTGGGCTGGACGGTGATCAGTGAGAGGGCGGCGAATGCGGCGCAGACGGCGGCCAGCCATCGCCGGTCCAGTTGCCCGGCATCCCGTGCAGAAGATGACATAAAGGGCATCTTCTCGCTGTGCGGGCGCCTCTCCCGGTTCCTCCGGCCGCCGCCGTCAGGTCGTGTCGAGGGCTTGGGCCCGAGGTCGGTCCTCAGCCGCCGGGTGCGGCGTTGCCCCAGTCCCACAGGGTCTGGAGGACGGGGCCCAGGGCCCGGCCGTGCCCGGTCAGCCGGTAGCGGACCGTGGTGGGCCAGCCCGGCAGGCGGTCGCGGTGCACGACGCCGGCGTCGGCGAGCTGGCGCAGCCGCTCCGTGAGGATCTTGTCGGAGAGGCCCGGCAGCGCGGCGGCCAGCTCGCTGAACGTATGCGGGCCGCACAGCAGTTCGCGTACCACCAGCGTCGTCCAGCGGCCGCGCAGCGCGTGCAGGGTGATCTCGACGGGGCAGGACGGCATGGGCGCGGCGGTCCTGGCACGCGGATCGTCCGGCAGCCCGGGCCGTGGATCGCTGGGGCCGCAACTGACCGTTCGGTGAGCCACGTCGGCGGGTCCTAACGTCGGAAGTGTCCGTACGCGCCGAGCCTACGGCGCCGTTCGAGCAGTGGAGGAGCACCGTTGTGAGCAGTGGAAACAGCGAGACCGCACGCTTTCGAGTCGCCCGCGCGGCGGCCGAGGTGCCTGCCGTCTTCGCCGAACGGTTCAACAGCGGGCAGCCGCGGGCGGTTGCCGAGATGTACGAGCCGGGCGCCGTCTTCGTCTCGCCGGACGGCAGCGTCGCCGACTCACCCGAGGGCATCGTCCGCGCCAACGCCGGCTTCCTCGCGCTGGGGCTGCCGATCACCGTCCGGCCGCGGCACGTCCACGCGACGCAGGACACCGCGCTGCTCATCGTCGACTGGGAGATCGAGGGCCCGGGCCCGGACGGGCAGCCGGTGCACCTCACGGGAACGGCCACCGATGTCGCCCGCCGCGGGGTCGACGGCGTATGGCGGTACGCCATCGACCGCCCGGCGGGGCTCCGCCCTGTGTAGCGTGACCGGGGATCGAGCGCGGGCCGCGAAACGGAGGAGCACCGTGTCGGAAGCACAGGCGGACAGCGAGTCGTTCACCGTTCCGGTGACGGTGCGGGGATACGAGACGGACACCCAGGGGCATCTGAACCAGGCGGTGTACCTCCAGTACGGAGAGCACGCACGCTGGTCGCTGCTGAAGGCGGCCGGTATCGAGCAGGCCGAGCTGGTGGCCTCAGGGGTCGGCCCTGTGGTCCTGGAGCAGACCCTGCGCTACAAGCACGAGTTGCGGGCCGGGGACGAGGTGACGGTCAGCTGTGTCTTCGAGTGGAGCGACCGCAAGGTCTTCGGGGTACACCAGGTCATCCGTAAGACCGACGGCACACTGGCCGCCGAGATGACCGGCGTGGGCGGGATCATGGACCTGAGGGCCCGGCGCCTGGTGGCCGACCCCGGCGCAGCGCTGCGCGAACTGGCCACCGATCCCAAGGTGCTGGGACTGGAGTAGCCCACGAGGCTTGTGCGGACCGTGCTGCGACATGCCTGTGGGCCCCGCGATTGCGGGGCCCACAGGCAGGTTGTGCTGTCGGCTACGGGATCAGGCCGCGGAGCCGGCCTTCCAGTCCGACCAGCTCATGTTCCAGCCGTTGAGGCCGTTGTTGGGCTGGATCGTCTTGTCGGGCGAGCCCTTGACCACCACGACGTCACCGATCATCGAGTTCTCGTAGAACCAGCCGCCGTCCGTGCTGGTGCTGGCCGCGCCGCGGTTGTCCTTCAGACCGACACAGCCGTGGCTGGTGTTGCCGGAGCCGAAGGGGGCGCCCCAGTAGTTGCCGTGGATGAAGGTGCCGGAGGTGGACAGCCGCATGGCGTGCGGGACGTCCTTGATGTCGTAGCCCTCGGCGCCCTTGCGGCCGAAGCCGACGGTGTTGCCGTCCATCCGGGTCTCCTTGTGCTTCTCGGAGATCACCATCTGGCCGTTGTACGTCGGGTTGGAGGCGCTGCCCGCGGAGATCGGGAGGGTCTTGAGGACCTTGCCGTCCCGCTCGACCTTCATCTTGTGGGTGTTGACGTCGACCGTGCTGACCTGCTTGCGGCCGATGTTGAAGGTGACCTTCTTGTCCTGGACGCCGACGTTGCCGTTGCCCGCGTTCACCCCGTCGAGCTTGAGGTCGAGGGTGACCTTGGAGTTGGGCTTCCAGTATTCCTGCGGCCGGAAGTCCAGCCGGTCGTTGCCGAACCAGTGGCCGACGACCTCCTGACCGCTGGTCGAGCTGACCTTGATCGCGGACTGGACGGCCTTCTTGTTCTGGATCTGCTTGTCGAAGGTGATGGAGACCGGCATACCGACGCCGACGGTGGCGCCGTCCTCACCGGCGTAGGTACCGATGACGCTGTGCTCGGGCGCGACAGTGGTGAAGGTGCGGTTCTCCACGGCCTTGCGGCCGTCGCTGTCCTTGGCCGTCGCGCTGATTTCGTACTTGGTGGCGCGCTCGAGCTGCTGCTTGGGCTTCCAGCTCTTGCCGTCGGAGGAGAGGGTGCCCTCGATGGCGGTGCCGCTCTGCGACGCCTTGAGGCTCACCTTGGTGAGCTTGCCGCCCTTGACGGAGACATTGGCGCCGTTGTTGATGCTGGCGTTGTCCGTGCCGTCCTTCGCGGGGATCTTTATTCGGGCGGCCGAGGTGTCCTTCTCAGCGTTGGATATGTCGTTCTTCGCGGCGGACTTCTCCTTGCCGCCGTCGTCACCACCGCTGCAGGCGCTCAGCGTGAGCACCCCACCGAGCAGCGCGGCCGTGACCGCGAGACCCTTGCGGTGCTTCCCCACCGTCATCACTGGTTTCTCCATCTGCCTTCGGAACCCCATGTCTCCCCGATATAAGCTGCGCAGCCCCCATAGCGCCCGAAATCGGACATGTGCGCTCCAGCTCCATGCATGGGAACGCACGAGGGACTATGACCGGTTCCACTTTCTGTAAAACTGTGGTCCAGGACACCTATCCGCCTGGTTTGCGAACCCTCCTGGTTCCCAGGAAAAGCGGAAGCATGCCTTCCCCCTCGCCTCCACCACTCAGTAACATCGGCGCGCGTACGGTCAGTTCACACTGATCCCCCGAGCCGTACGTCGCACCCACACACCCAGGAGGACGTTTCGTGTCCGAGGCCGGACCCTCGAAGCTGTCAGTCCACCGCCGTCCTCTGGCCACCGCTGCGGCGGCCGGCGGAGTACTGCTCGCCCTCTGGTTCGTGCCCACGGCCAACGCTACCCCCGAAAAACCTGACCATCCCACCCAGCACGGCAACACTGTGACGCGGTTGGAACATGGGCGGGGGGCGGAGTGAGGGCCTCGCACTTTTCCGGGTGCCGTTCTGGGTAAGGGCTGCCCTTGCTGTGCATTGCAGGCTGCGGGTGTGTTTGTGGTTGCGCGCGCAGTTCCCCGCGCCCCCTACGGGGCGCCTCCTGCCCCCCGCTGCGCTTGAGCAGTCTGCTCCCCCAGCCTCCGGCCGGGTGGTGCCCCCAGGCGCAGGGTGGGCAAGCGCAGCCCCCCATGCCGGGCAAGCCTTACGTGAGGGGGCCCGTCACGGACTCCGCAGCGGCCACCAGCGCGCCGGAGCGGACGAAAGCCTCCGTGGCGGCCAGGTCAGGGGCGAGGTAGCGGTCCTCACCGGGGCCCTCGGCTCCGGCTTCCCGCAGGGCGGCCACCACGGCACGGGCCGCGGCGCCCGGCTCCAGCCCGGCCGTCCCGGAGCGCAGCTCGACCGCCCGCGTGGCCGCGTACACCTCGACGGCGATCACCCGGGCCAGCCCGTCCACCGCCTTACGCAGCTTCCGCGCGGCCGACCAGCCCATGGACACATGGTCCTCCTGCATCGCGGAGGAGGGGATGGAGTCCACCGAGGCGGGTGCTGCCAGCCGCTTCAGCTCGCTGACCAGGGCAGCCTGCGTGTACTGGGCGATCATCAGCCCCGAGTCCACCCCCGCGTCGTGGGCGAGGAACGGCGGCAGGCCGTGCGAGCGGTTCTTGTCGAGCAGCCGGTCCGTACGCCGCTCCGCGATGGAGGCGAGATCCGCGACCGCGACGGCGAGGAAGTCGAGGACGTAGGCGACCGGGGCGCCGTGGAAGTTGCCGTTGGACTCGACCCGCCCGTCGGGCAGCACGACGGGGTTGTCCACGGCCGACGCCAGCTCCCGCTCGGCGACCGTACGGGCGTGCGCCAGGGTGTCCCGGCCCGCGCCGGCGACCTGCGGGGCGCACCGCACCGAGTAGGCGTCCTGCACACGTGGCGCGTCGTCCTGGTGGTGTCCGGTCAGCCCTGACCCGGCCAGCACCTTGAGCATGTTGGCGGCGCTGGCGGCCTGGCCCGGGTGCGGCCGGATGGCGTGCAGCTCGGGCGCGAGCACCCGGTCGGTGCCCAGCAGCGCCTCCAGTGACAGCGCAGCGGAGATGTCGGCCGAGGTGAAAAGGCGCGCGAGGTCGGCGCAGGCCATGAGCAGCATGCCGAGCATCCCGTCGGTGCCGTTCAGGAGCGCCAGCCCCTCCTTCTCGCGCAGCTCGACGGGGGTGATGCCGTGCTCGGCGAGCAGTTCGCCGGCCGGCCGCAGCACGCCGTCCGGGCCCTCCGCCTCGCCCTCGCCCATCAGGGTGAGGGCGCAGTGCGAGAGCGGGGCGAGGTCGCCGGAGCAGCCCAGGGACCCGTACTCGTGGACGACAGGCGTGATCTGCGCGTTCAGCAGGTCGGCCATGGCCTGGGCGACCTCGGGGCGCACTCCGGTGCGGCCGGAGGCGAGGGTCTTCAGCCGCAGGAACATCAGCGCGCGTACGACCTCGCGCTCCACCCGCGGGCCCATACCGGCGGCGTGCGAGCGGACGATGTTGCGCTGGAGCTGGGCACGCAGGTCGGGGCCGATGTGGCGGACGGCGAGGGCGCCGAATCCGGTGGAGACGCCGTAGACGGGTTCGGGCTTGGCGGCCAGGTCGTCGATGAAGCGGCGCGCGGTGCGCAGCGCGTCCAGGGCCTCCTGGTGCAGCTCGACGCGGGCACCGTCCCGGGCGACGGCGACGACCTCCTCGGGGCCGGTGCCCGAGCTTCCGACCACCACAGTGTGCATATTCATATTCACGAACCCTAATGAGTGAATTGCCATCTGTCACGGGCGGGCCGCTCCGCTCGCCTAGGAAAAATAGTTTTCTTCCTAGGGCTCCTAGGTTTACGGTCTTCAGCGATACGGCCGTGAGCGAGAGGGCGGGTGGTGGCGCATGGTGCGCGCGGGTCTGACGACGGAACGGGTCGTCCTCGCAGCAGCCGAACTGGCGGACAAGGTGGGCCTGGACAACGTCACGCTGTCCGCACTGGCCCGGAAGTTCGGCGTCAAGGACGCCAGCCTCTACTCGCATGTACGCGGCCTCGCCGACCTGCGTACCCGGCTGTGCGTGCTGGCAGCGCAGGAGATGACCGACCGGATCGGTGCCGCCGTCGCCGGGCGGGCAGGCAAGGACGCGCTGATCGCGTTCGCCGACGCGTTCCGCGGCTACGCCCTCGACCACCCAGGCCGCTACGCCGCGGGCCAGCTGCAGATCGACCCCGCGGTGGCCGCCGAGTCGGTCGGCCACCGCCGCAGCATCGATCTGACCTACGGGATGCTCCGCGCCTACGGCCTGCGGGAGCCCGACCTGACCGACGCGGGGCGGCTGCTGCGCAGCACCTTCCACGGCTACGCCGACCTGGAGACCCGCACCGGCTTCAGCCACCCCCGTCGGCTCGACGACTCCTGGCGCCGCTCCCTGGAGGCGCTGCACTTCCTGCTGGAGAACTGGCCGAGGGCGGCTCGGCGGACAGATGACGGAGATGAGGGAGATTCATGAGCACCAGCCCCGTCCGAGAGGGCACCCTGCCCGTGCCCGGCGCCACGCTGCGCTACGAGATACGCGGCAACGGGCCGTTGCTGCTGCTGATACCCGGGGGAGCCGGGGGGTCGGCCGCCTTCGAAGGGGTCGCGGCGGCGCTGGCCGACCGGTTCACCGTCGCGAGCTACGACCCGCGTGGGATCGGCGCCAGTCCGCTGGATGTGCCCGGTGCGGAGCAGCAGGTGGCGGTGCACGCGGCTGACGCGCACTGCCTGCTCGAACTGCTCTCGCCCGCCCAGCCAGGCTTTGTCTGCGGGACCAGCTCCGGTGGCATCGTCGCGGCGGAGCTGCTGGCCCGGCATCCCGAGCGGGTGCGGCTCGTCGTCGCCCACGAGCCGCCGCTGGGGCGGCTGGCGGCCGACCCGGAGACGGTGCTGGCCGGCTTCGCGGAGGTCGGTGACATTGCCGTGCGCGAGGGTGTTGGGCCCGGGTACGCGCGGCTCGGTGCGGTGGTGGGGGAGGCGGAGCCCCTTGAGGGCGACGAGGGCGATGAGGGAGAGCCGGAGGCGATGTCGGCGCGGTTGCGGGCGGTGGCGGAGGCGAGCAGTGCGCAGTTCCTCCAGCATGTGCTGAAGCCTTTCACTCACCATGCGCCGGACCTCGCCCTGCTGAAGGCCGCCGCGGACCGGTTGGTCGTGGGGGTCGGCCGGAGCTCGCGGGGTCAGCTCCCGCACACCCTGGGCGCGGCGCTCGCGGAGAGTGTCGGGGCGGAGTGCCGGATCTTTCCGGGTGGGCATGTGGGGTGCGTCGAGTATCCGGGGGCGTTTGCGAGGGAGCTGGCCGCGACGTTGCGCTGATGAGGGGGTGCCCCTTGATGTGCGGTGCAGACTGCGAGTTCGTTGTGGCTGGTCGCGCAGTTCCCCGCGCCCCTTATTTGTTACCCCGCAAGCTTGGGCAGTCTGCGCTCAGCTCCGCCGGAATCTGCGGCGTTCCGGGGTGGGAG